>JACRHB010000199.1 GCA_016217725.1 Nitrospirota bacterium
AAATTTCTGAGAATACCTGCTGAAATAATGTCACCCAGGAAGTTCTGGACGGACAAAAAGGGGAATATTAGTGACTAAAGACTACCGTAACTTATTGATATTGCAGATTTCCGGCCTCAAAAGTGCGGAAGTTGGGCTAACAAACACAAACGAAATAAATTTTGGTTCATTCGTAAAAAAGTTGAAAAGATAAAAATCGCATTTAAAGAGGGATGGAGCTTGCAACATTATGTCATTCCGGCTTGTCTGGAATCCTCTTGCAAGAATATGATTTATAAAGGAAAGATTCCCGATCCCGAAGCTTCGGGAGGAATGACGTTTCTATAGAGTGTATGCATTCTATCTGATAAACTAACATCGTCAACATAAATACGAAAGAAGGTAAATTTTCTAAGATAAAGAGAAAAAGATTGTGAAAAGAGAGGATTATATTGTAAAATATGATAATTCTCAGATAAGAAACGCTAATAATTTTTATGGGCCATAAATCCGAAGCTATAGAATCGGCGCTGCAAAAAAATGATCAATATTGTCAGATGATGGAGCTCTCGCCCGTCGCAATCGGCGCCCAGAGCAACGGTAAGATATTCTACCTGAATCCCGCCTGCGCAAAGCTTTTCGGCGCATTAAATATCGACCGGATTATCGGAAAGTCATTAACGGACTTTCTTCCGCAGCAGCACAGCGATCTTGTTGAAAAACGGTTCCAAAAACTGAATGAAAACGGAGCCGGATTTGCGCCTCTTGAAACAGAGCTCACGCGCGTAGACAATACAAAACTCGACGTCGAGCTGATGGCCTCAGCTTTTGTCTATGAAAACAGACCCTCTATTCAATTTACCCTTTATAACATAACCAAGCGCAAGAAACTGGAAGAGCTGCTTTTCCAATCACAACAGGACTGGGAAGATACCTTTAATACGATCACGGATATGATCACCCTCCACGACAAGGATTTCAATATCATTTATGCGAATACCGCTGCAAAGGCAATTCTGAATCTGCCTTCCATCAGGGACGGCATAATGCATAAATGTTTCAAGTATTATCACGGGACCGAATGCCCTCCCGAAGGATGTCCGAGCTGCAGTTGTCTGAAGACCGGACTCCCTGCTGATTTTGAGATATTCGAACCCCACTTGAAGATGTCTATAGAAATCAGATCGATGCCGCGCTTTGACAAAACCAACCGGTTGATCGGCTTAATTCATTTTGCAAGAGACATAACCGAGCGCAAGCAGGTGGAAGAAGAACTTAAAAAAGCTAAAAACGAGCTCGAGATACGCGTGGAAGAACGCACTTCGGATTTAAAGAAAATCAACGATCAGATGAAAGAGGAGATTGCGGAGCGCAAATCCGCGGTTGATGCATTAAGGAAAAGCGAATATAAATACCGGAGCCTTTCTCAAGAGTTCCATACGCTTCTCAATTGCATTCCGGACAACCTGCTCCTTCTAGCCCCTGACTTGAAAATAATGTGGGCCAACAGGGCCGCTGCAGCCGTATTCGGCAAAGACGCCTCCGGGCTTAACGGGCAGTATTGCTACAGTTTGTGCTGCAGCCTTTTTTCACCGTGTGAAAACTGTCCGACGATTAAAAGCTTCAACTCCCGGCTGGAGGAAACCTCGGAGATAACGACTTCAGAAGGCAAGATCTGGGACATAAGGTCCTTCCCTATCAAAGATGATTCAGGGAGAGTAAAAAACGTCATTGAGCTGGCAAGAGACATAACCGAAAAGATCAATTTACAGGCGGGCGCCGCACGGACCAGACATCTGGCGTCTCTCGGCGAATTGGCGGCCGGAGTCGCCCATGAAATCAACAACCCCGTAAATAACATAATCAATTATGCGCAGATAATGATCGATGAATTCGAACAGGATAAAAGAGACGACGACGTCGCCCGCAGGATCATCAAAGACGGGGACAGGATCGCCACCATAGTAAGAAGCCTCCTGTCGTTTGCCAGGATCAGGAAGGAAGAAAAGACTACAATATATCTCCACGAAATCTTTTCCGATACTCTTTCCCTGACGTCGGCGCAGATAAGGAAAGACGGAATTCATTTAAAAGTAAACATCCCGAAATCCATTAAAGTCCCTGTGCACCTCCAGCAGATCCAGCAGGTCTTTTTAAACATCATCAGCAATTCCCGTTTTGCGCTGAATCAAAAATACCCCGGAACACACGAAAACAAGATGCTCGAGATTTCCTGCGAGAAGATAACGGTCAACAATTCTCCGTTTGTCCGCATAATATTCCATGACCGGGGCGTCGGCATACCTTCCAACATAATCGACAAGGTGATAAATCCTTTCTTCTCCACCAAACCAAACCGCATAGGAACGGGCCTGGGGCTGAGCATCAGCCACGGCATCATCACCGAGCACGGGGGAAAGCTTTTGATCAACAGCGTTGAAGGCGAATATACAAAAATAATGCTGGAGCTGCCGACAATGGTAAAGGAAGAGGAATGAAGGCAAAGATCCTTATAATCGATGATGAAGAGGGAATAAGATTTACGTTTAAGAGATTTCTGACTCATAGGGATTACGACGTCAGCGCCGCCAGGGACTTCGACGAGGCCCTGCAGTGCATCTCCGAAACGGACTTCGACGTAGTGTTCGCAGACATCATCTTAAGAGGCAAGACCGGGATCGACGTGCTGCGCGAGATAAAGCAAAAGAGGCTTAACTGTCCCGTGATAATGATTACCGGGTATCCGAACATCGAGACCGCGTCTGAAGCCATACGCCTCGGCGCCTTCGACTATATTCCCAAACCCATACAAAAAGAAGCCCTCTTTCATACCATCGACGTAGCCTTGCAGCACAAAGCCGTTATAGATGAGAAAGAGAGATTCCGCTCGAATCTCGAGGCCATCTTCAGCAGCGTAAAGGACGCGATAATAACTGTCGACAAGGATTTAAACGTGCTCGAGATCAATCAGGCGGCCCGGAACATATGCGGCTTGACGCGCGACTCCATCGGCAGCGAATTCAGCGCCCTGCAGACCGGCTGCAAAGGGAAATGCCTTGAAGCCCTCATTGAAACCATTAACGCAAAGCAATCCGTTGAGATCAACCGGCTTGAATGCCAGAGCAAGTCCCGGCCGGAGCAGGTCGTTACTCTAACAACGTCTCCCCTGCTGAACAGGCACGCCGTGTTCTCCGGGGCCATCATGGTTGTCAAGGATGAAACGCGTTTGACGGACCTGGAGCGCGAGCTGAAGGATCGCCAGCAATTCCATAAGATCATAGGCAAAAGCAAAAAGATGCAGGAAGTCTATTCCCTCATCGAGCTTCTGTCGGACGTTGAGACGACGGTCCTGATTACCGGGGAAAGCGGGACCGGCAAGGAGCTTGTCGCGGAAGCGCTGCACTACAAAGGCAACCGCAGCCGCAACTCCATCGTGAAGGTCAACTGCTCCGCCCTGTCCGAGAACCTGCTCGAGAGCGAATTATTCGGCCACGTGAGAGGGTCCTTCACCGGCGCGATCAAGGATAAGATCGGCCGGTTCCAGACGGCTGACGGGGGGACTATTTTTCTTGATGAGATTTCCGACATATCCCCTAAGATCCAGATAGAGCTTTTGAGGATCCTCCAGGAAAAAGAATTTGAGCGCGTCGGGGATTCCACCACCGTCAAGGTTGACGTCCGCGTTATTGCGGCTACAAATCAGGACCTCTCAAGAAAGGTCAGAAGCGGCGAATTCCGCGAAGACCTCTATTACCGCCTTAACGTAATGAAGATCGACCTCCCTCCCCTCAGGGAGCGGCGCGAAGACATCCCGCTTCTTACGGAGCATTTTATAAGAAAGTTCAACGCCAAGTTCGGCAAAGAGATCAACGGCGTCTCGGCAGACGTGCAAAAAATATTTATGGACTATCCCTGGCAGGGCAACGTAAGAGAATTAGAGCACAGCCTCGAACATGCCTTTATCCTCTGCAGGCAGTCCGCGATCACCGTCGAACACCTGCCTTCTGAATTGAAAAGCTTTACCGTAAAAGAAGAGCCTGCCTTCGACAATGACGGCAATATCGACGACCCGCAGATCATCATCAATGCGCTCGAAAAAACTTCGGGGAACAAATCCAAGGCAGCGCACCTTTTAGGCATAAGCAGGCGGTCCATCTACAGGAAAATGAAAGAGTTCAAGATTGATCAGGATTGATCCATTTTACAATTTATACCCTATCTTCCTCAAAAATTCTTTCCTGTGCGCTTTATCGGACTCCGATTCCACGCCCTTTGGAGAAAAGCCGTCTACAACGCCTAAAATCCCCCTGCCCTGCCCGGTTTCCGCTACGACAACCTCAACCGGATTCGCGGTAGCGCAGAATATACTACACACTTCTGAACAATTCTTCACTGCATTCAGCACATTGACCGGAAAGGCATTCTTAAGGATAATCATAAACACATGTCCCGCACCGAGCTCATTAAGGTTCTTCACGCACGCATCAGTCAGCCCTGCGTCATTGCCTTCTTTTCTGATCAGGCACGGCCCCGACGCCTCCGTAAATGCGATCCCGAACTTCGCCTGCGGCACGGCGGTAGCAATGATCTCATATAAGTCTTCAGCGGTTTTAATGAAATGCGTCTGCCCGAGGATGATATTGCAGCCCTCGGGGATGTCGATCCTTACGGCTTTCAATTCCATTTCAACCTCCTTTGTTAATTCCCTATCAGTCATTCCGAACTTGTTTCGGAATCTAAAAACAGATGCTGAAACAAGTTCAGCATGACAACAATTATAGTACAGAGTTATGTAATATTTTTCCCAACTCTTAACTTTTAACTCTTAACTTTTACACTCTCAGCTCTCAACTCTTAACTTCTTTCGGTATGTTATAATCAAAATAAATTTTTAATCTTTTGTCAAGAAAGAAATGAAAAAACTCCCGTTCATCCTTCTTGCCTTTCTCTTTTATCAGATACCGGCGCCCCCGGACGCTTTTGCCGTGACGCCCGATATTACGGGGCCCGAGATAAAGATAATTAACAACGATATCATTGTGATGACGTCCATATCCGACGTCTCCGACATCGAAAAAACGATAAAATCCGGAGTGGGCAAAGAGCTCATCTTTACCGCGGAGCTGATGCGCGTCTATGATTTCTGGCCGGATGAATTCGTAGTCTCTAAAAAAATCAGGAAGGTCATAAAATACGACAACCTCAGGGAGCAATATACGGCTTCGACACGAGACGGGATTAACCGCGTCGACAGGAAATTCACGGACTATAATAAGATGAAGGACTGGATCTTCTCGGTAAATTCCATAAACCTTGCGAATATAAAGGAGCTTGAGCCCGGCAGTTATTACATCAGGCTTGTCGTGGAATCCAGGAGCAGGGAGAAATTACCCCTCATAGGCTTTGTGATGTATCTTCTTCCCGAAATTGAAATGAGCCTTGCAAAAGAGTCCGAACCGTTTTCTATCGGGATCAACAAATGAAAAACCTGAAAATACTCCTCGGGCTTCTGGCGCTCAGTATCGTCGCTGTAATCATTACCGGGATGGTGCTGAATTACCTCGGCATCGAGCACGGCTCCCTTATCCTTAAAATAGGCTTCATTTTCATCATCGTAAATTTAATCCTGTACCTGCTGCTGCTGATATTTTCTTTGGGACGAAACCTTGTTCATCTTTATACGGAGAAAAAAAGGAAGGCCCTCGGCTCAAAATTCAGGACCAAGCTCGTTGCAGCTTTTCTCGGACTCGTGCTCATACCTTCCGTCATGCTTTTTTTCCTCTCAACCCAGTTGATAAACAACTCCATCGACACCTGGTTCTCATTGGAGATACAGAAGCCCGTATCCGATTCAATGGATGTAGCGAAGACGTTATATGCTAAAGAAAGGCAGCATGCGGTGAATTACGCCAGGCTGCTTGCATCCGATAAAACCCTTCTAAACCGCAGCCTGTTGAACCATGATAGCACGTCCTTCAGCAGTTATTTCTTCAGCGAGTCTGACGGTTCGAGTCTGGTCGATGAAGCCTTCGGCGGCGCTTCAAAAACGGACATAACGTTAACGGACAAGGGCGACGTAATTAGGGCTGCGGCTCCCTTTGCCGAGGGCGGCAAAATCACCGGCGTCGTAGTTGTCGAAACAATCATACCGCAAGACGTTGTCACGAAAACAGCGTCCATCCAGAAGGCTTTTAACGAATATATGCAGATCAAAACCCAGCAGAGTCCCGTGCGTTTTCTTTACTTTTTAATGTTGACTCTGGCGGCCCTCCTGATAATTTCCCTGGCCCTGTGGGCCTCGCTCCGTATCGCCAAAGGCATAACGGTGCCCATTCAATCTCTTGCCGAAGCGACAAAGACGGTCGCACAGGGAAATCTCAATTTCAGGATATCTCTTAAAAGGGATGATGAGATCGGCCTGCTGATCGATTCATTCAATAAAATGCTTGACGATCTGCAGGACGGAAAGCAGTCCCTTGAAAAGGCATATCAGGAGTCCGACCGCAGGAGATTAAGCATGGAGACCATCCTTGAGAGCATCAACACGGGTGTGATCTTTTTTGACCGCCCCGGCAGGATAATCACGATCAATAATGCGGCATGCTCCATGCTGAGCATCGAACGCGGCGGCATGGTAGGAAGAAGCTACAGGGAGCTGCTGGGAAAGCTGAAATCGGATGAAGTCAGCTCGATGGTCAAACATCTCAGCGAAAAAGGCTACGGCGCCGTTGAAAAAGAAATCCACGTCTATATAAACGGCAGGCCGCTGGATTTAAGAGTTTATATGACGACCATCCAGGATTCCGAGAATAATTTTGTCGGAACGCTTGCCGTATTCGATAATCTCACTGAAATTATAATGGCGCAGAGGGCGCTTGCGTGGCAGGAAGTTGCAAAGAGGATCGCCCATGAAATCAAAAACCCGCTCACTCCCATCAGGCTTTCCGCGGAAAGACTCCTGAAGAAATGGAATGAAAAGGCGGACGATTTCGGGGACGTGCTCCTGAGATCAACGAAGACGATCGTGCAGGAAGTAAACAGCCTCAGGGCGCTTGTCGACGAGTTTTCGAGGTTCGGCAAGATGCCGAAGATAAACCTTGAGCCCGCTCACATCAAATCAGTCATTGATGAAGTCGTTGAGCTTTACAGCAACCATAAAGATATTGAAATAACAACCTCATTAAACGGAGACCTTCCCGCAATTGAGATCGACAGACAGCAGATAAAAATGGCTTTGATAAACCTGATCGACAACGCCGTTCAGTCCGGCACACAAAAAATATGGCTTAACGTTTCCTACAATACCGCACTGGATATTATGCGGGTGGAAATAATCGACGAAGGAACGGGGATAAAGGAAGAGGATAAAGACAAGCTTTTTCTCCCTTATTTTTCCACAAAAAAAGAAGGCACCGGCCTGGGGCTTGCGATCGTCAACAGCATAATTTCAAAACACAGAGGATATATCAGGGTGCAGGACAACCGGCCGAAGGGCACGCAGTTCATAATCGAATTGCCGGTGGGACAGAAGTGAATTCAATATTTAAAATTCAAAATTCAAGATTCGAATTGAATCAGCTCTGCATTTTAAATCTTGAATCTTGGATCGTATATCTTGTATTCTGTAACAATTCAATTTAAATAGGGGTTAAATAACATTATGGCAAAACCCGTAAAAGCGACCATTCTCGTGGTCGATGATGAAGAAAACATTCGTGAGGCCTTGACGGGCATTCTTGAGGACGAAGGGCATGAAGTAATAACCGCGTCTTCGGGGGAAAAAGCCTTGACGCTCTTCAATGAGCATGCACCAGACGTTATTCTCATGGACGTATGGATGCCGGGCATGGACGGCATAGAAACGTTAAGGAACATCCGGGAGAGAAACCGGAGCGTCCCGGTGATAATGATCTCAGGACACGGCAGCATCGATACGGCCGTCAACGCGATCAAGCTCGGCGCTTACGATTTTCTGGAAAAACCCTTATCGCTTGAAAAGGTCACCATCCTCGTGGGCAGGGCGCTTGAAAAACAGAGGCTCGAGAATGAAAACCTGGCGCTGAAGACCAGCATTACCCAGCAGTGGGAGCTCATCGGGGAAAATCCCGGAATAGTATCCCTCAAAGATAAAATCCGGAAAGCGGCCGTTTCCCAGGGCCGGCTCATCATATTCGGAGAGAGCGGAACCGGGAAGGAGCTTGTCGCAAGGGCGCTGCACCACGCAAGCGACAGGAGGGACAAGAATTTCATAGAGGTAAACTGCGCCGCTATCCCCCATGAGCTTATTGAGAGCGAGCTCTTCGGTCATGAGAAAGGCTCTTTCACGGGGGCCTTTGAATCCAAAAAGGGCAAATTCGAGCTTGCTGATGAAGGCACCCTCTTCCTAGATGAAATAGGGGACATGTCCCTTGCCACGCAGGCCAAGCTGCTCAGGGTGCTTGAGACCCAGGAATTCCAGAGAGTCGGCGGCAGCAGAAAAATAAAGGTGGACGTAAGGATAATCGCCGCCACGAACAAAGACCTTGAAGAAGAGATAAAAAAAACAAATTTCAGGGAAGACCTGTTCTTCAGACTCAATGTCATCCCCATACACGTGCCTCCCCTCAGAGAGAGGAAGGACGACATCCATCTCCTCGTGGATCATTTCCTTAAAATCTTTGCCCGACAATACGGCCAAAAAATAAAATCCATCAGTAAAAATACGCTGCGCTCATTGATGGAATACGATTGGCCCGGCAATGTAAGAGAGCTGAAAAATACCATTGAGCGTTTTGTGATCATGAACCCCTCGGACGTCATCGACGTAAAAGAAGTGCCTTCGTTCAAGGGAGCAAAGACCGATTATGCTTCGTTCAAGACCTTGCGGGAGGCTCGCGAGCAGTTTGAAAAGGATTTTATCCTGAAAAAACTCCAGGAAAACAACTACAACGTCTCAAAGACAGCCGAAGATCTTGAGATCGAAAGAAGCAACCTCCACAGGAAAATAAAATCGCTCGGCATAGAAACGCCTTAAGGTCAGCTATCGTCGTAACGTACGGCTGAGTAACCAAGTGTATGGCGATATTATATGTCTTTTGGAACTTTTTCTACAGCTTCAACAGATGGCGCGTCAGCCGCTCGCGAAGCGAGCCGCTCAGCGTCGAGCGAAGCGGTCGGCTGCACGCGTTGGTTGGGTAGCGCCTAGTTCTGAGCAATTAACCCATTCCTGAGGATATACGGGCTCGATTGAAAGGCAGACATCTTCGAGCGAGACCATTGAAGACAGCAGACATCAAAAAGTTATGGACAAACGGCATTGGACGGACTACAATATTCAACAACACGGGCGGGGAACATCTACAATTTTTTTGTCTAAATCCGTTTGACATTATTAACGTCATGCGTTATTATTACTTTTAATGATAAAAAGTTTTGCGAGCAAGGAAACTGAAAAGCTATTCAGCCGCGAAATATCTCGGAAGTTCCAACAGAGTATCCAACAAATTGCTCGTCGGAAACTTGAGATTTTGGATGCAACGGAGGTGCTTCAAGATTTACGTATACCACCATCTAATCACCTTGAAAAATTATCGGGTGATAGAAAAGGACAGTATAGCATTCGCATCAACAAACAGTGGCGCATATGTTTTGAATGGCGTGATGGGGATGCTTACAACGTAGAAATAGTTGACTATCATTAGGAGGAGCATATGACCAAACAAAAACTACAGCCAATTCATCCGGGTGAAATCCTCATGGAAGAGTTTCTGAAACCTATGGAGATTAGCCAGTATAAATTAGCTAAGGATATTAGTGTACCGGCAAGACGTATCAACGAAAT
>JACRHB010000021.1 GCA_016217725.1 Nitrospirota bacterium
ATCAAGGACTGTCGGCAAACAGAATTCCCCCTGATTACCCTCTTTCTTCCTTCAGGATAATTTGATTTGGAACTGCTTTTATACAAAAGATTGTTAGAAAATGGTAGGTCTTTAGATTAGATTAATGTTGGAGGTTACACTCAAAATCAACTCTCACTGTCTGAATCGCAGCAATTATAATTTCTCTACTGGACAGAACTGATCCAACCTGTTATAATTAACCCATCAAACCTTGAAAATCTCTCTTGGATTCATCTAAAAAACAAAGAGAGATTGTATTGTAACATACTGATAAATAAGTATTCTTCTTGCAGCGGCGGCGGTTAAACCCCCTTAAACAAGCCTTAGCTTTACAAAAGGGGCGGCAAATTTAACGCCGCCTTTTTTGTTTATAAAAGCTTATATTTCAAGAAGATGTAAGCTTAGAGGTAATGTAATACTGGCAATTTCTATTTATATCCACTTGGAAAATATGGCAGCAAGTGTTTACAGCTTATAAATAAAAGGAGAAGCCTTTGCTCCAAGCTTTTTAATTAATTGAAGTTACTATTTGACTGCGTATTTGAGATAGCCGTTTGTACTATCGTAATAGCTGATGTGGACTTTATTGGACGAATCAAGGGCTATTGAAGTATACCCTCCTACATCGCCCGATGAATCCACATCAGAAATAACCCAACTGCCCGAAGTAGTTGTGGCGTATTTGAGATAGCCGTTTGTACTATCATAATAGCTGATGTGGACTTTATTGGACGAATCAAGGGCTATTGAGGTGTACCCTCCTACATCGCCTGATGAATCCACTGTAGAAACAACCCAACTACCTGAGGTATTTGTAGCATATTTGAGATTGCCGTTAATATCATAGTAGCTGATATGAATCTTATTGTTGGAGTCCCGTGCTATTGAAGTATCGCCTAATACATCTCCTGATGAATCAACAGTTGTATAAGCCCAGCCCCCTGAAGCATTCGTGGCATATTTAAGATAGCCTAATTGATTAATGTTATCGTAATAATAATAACTGATATGTATTTTATTATTAGAGTCTCTTGTTATGGAGGTATATCCCCCCACATTTGGGAAATCCATGTCATCAGTAGAAACCCAGCTACCTGAAGAATTCGTAGCGTATTTAAGCTTCTCGTTAGTATCATCATAGTAGCTGATATACGCCTTATTATTAGAATCTGTTGTTATAGAAGTATCCCATCCCACATCTCCGGAGGAATCAACCGGAACAGGTTCTCCCCAGCTTCCGGTGGAATTAGTAACGTACTTAAGATTTGTGTTTGTAAAATCGTAGTAGCTGATGTGTAATTTATTGTTAGAGTCTCTGGTGATAGAGGTATACCACCCGACGTCTCCGGTGGAATCCAAAGTAGTAGAAACCCAACTGCCCGAAGAATTAGTCGCGTACTTAAGATTTCTGTTTGTAAAATCGTAATAGCTGATATGAATTTTATTATTTGAATCCCTGGTTATTGAGGTATACCCTCCGACGTCGCCCGTGCTGTCGACAGTGGAAATAGTAAACGTTGCGGGTGAAGATTCCGGCGGAGTATCCCCTCCGTCACCTCCGTCTCCATCTCCTCCGTCTCCTCCTGTACTACTACCTCCACCGCCCCCGCCTCCGCCGCAGGAGACCAGAAGGGCAATTCCCAAAAGCAGTGAAAGGAGTATATTGATCGTTATTTTAAACCGGTTTTTTTTCATTAAAAAACACCTTTATTTATTATGAACACATTTTGAATAAATTGTCTACTTAGTAGTCGGCATGCCGGCAGAATTACTTTAGCGCTAAACTTAAATGGACCGGCAGCCGAAAAGAATCGGTAAAGAGGCATCGTTTTATTGCTATTAATTTTTAACTTATTGTATCCTAAGCTTCAGGAGGGATTTATGAACAGGGCGATTATTTGTATCTTTTTTTCCATCTGCATTCTTGCATGCGCTGCGCCGCAGAAAAAAGAGAAGGCTGAAGAGATAAGCCCGCCAGTGGAGAAGAAGGAAGTAAAACATACGGAGCAGGAAACGAAATCTCTTGAGGTATTCAGTGAAATCCTCGAGTTGATCGAGTCCTCAGAAAACAGGGAGTCCGTGCTTCCACAGGTGGAGCAGCTTTACGGGAAGATCATAAAGGAATATCCTGAAGCCCCTCTCGCCCAGGAAAGCTACTGGAAGCTGATCACGCTCTACGTGGAAGATTATACCCCTCCCGCCTATGAGAAAGCCGAGAGCCTATATCATGAATTTACTGGAAGATATCCTAACTCCTTTGTAGAAGGTTTTATTGAAGACACGCTTGCTCACAGCTATTATAGGCATGCCGACTGGGATAAGCTTGTAAAATTATGCACTCCCGCGTATAAAGAATATATTGACCGGGGGATAAAACCAAGGGCGTCGTTAATATTCATGTATTCTGAAGCAAATTACAACCTGGGCAATTACACCGAGGCTGAAAAAGGCTATGAAGCTACAGTTGAGCTGTTCCCGAAATCAAACGAAGGCTTGAGATCAAAAGCGATGCTTCAGAAGATGAATAAGAGCGGGAATTAATATAATTAACAAAGAGATATTCAATGTCCTGCATCGGAACTTAGGGCTTATTTCCTTTTCAGAATAAGCACCCTGGCGACCTCATAAAATGCATATTAACTTTAGCTGCGTGAAGATACACATGGTTGAGTTATTTTAAACATCCATTTCAGTAGCTGAGCCAACAAAGTCATTGATTTTCAAGTGGTTTTCTTTGGGCATGCTTCTTGCTCAATTTTTATATCAAGAGAGGTGGTGCGGTATGGAAAATAAAATAAAATCAATAATTAAACTAAATAAAATATTTTTTACCCTTCTTTTTTTCTTCTTTTTAATATCTATGACGACTATCACCCAGGCTGCGGTTATTATGCCGTCATATGAAAGGCTGACGCCGATTACGAGCTATCTGAATGCTCCGACGGCTATAGCTCTTGATCCATACGAATGTATTTATGTAACGGAATCGGTCAACAACAGGCTTTTTATATACAGCCAGAGCGGGGAATACGACAAGATGCTTGCCGGACTGAACAGACCCATCAGTGTAGCGGCGGATGCAAACGGCAGGATATACATAGGCAACAAAGACAGCAGGAACGTAGAGGTTTACAATACGGGATTGACGCTGTTATTCAAACTCGGATCCGGCAACGGTGAATTCACACAGCCCAACGATATAGCGATAAAGAGCAACGGGAAGATATACGTAGCCGACAGCTCGGAAGACAAGATAAAGATATACAATGCAGACGGCACGTACGACACATCCATTGGAACCAGCGGCAGCGGGGACGGGCAGTTTCACAAGCCGTTATCGATAGAGATAGACGAGACGGCGGGCGAGATAATAGTACTGGACCGTAAGTTGACATATGACCAGTACGGCAGTCTTGTGGACGGGGCGAGGATACAGATATTCGACATTAACGGGGTCTTCAAGAGCGGATTCAGCAGTTATGGGCAGAACGTAGGGCAGATGTACAGGCCGCAGCACATAGCGCTTGATGGAGAGGGGAGAATATACGTTACGGATACATTTCAGAACGTTGCCCTCGTATATGACAAAGACGGCGCATACCTTGGGGCGGTGTACGATTTGAGCAACCCCTTGAGGACACCGCTTGGGATAACAATGGGCAAAAGCGACAGGCTGTTCATCGCGTCCCTCAACAGCAAGAAGGTGGAAGTATACGGCATCGGCCAATACACGCAAATGGCGGTAACGCCTTTGAGCCTTTCATTTGAAGGACGGCAGGATGGGGACAATCCTGCATCGCAGGGAGTGTCGATAACAAACAACGGGACAGAAGAGCTTAACTGGACAGCGAGCACAACCGAAGGATGGATAACACTTTCAGCGACGTCGGGGACGACGGAAGTATCGCAGACGACAGCCCTTAATTTAGGAATAAACCTGGCAGGGCTTGCAGCGGATACATACCTCGGAAGCGTAAGAATAAGCGCGGCATCAGGGGCTTCCGAAATAGTGGAAGTAGAGCTTACGGTATTGCCGACGCCGATACTTTCGGTAACGCCTTCCTCATTGGAATACACATCGGTAAACGGATCAACCCCTGCATCAAAGAGCCTGTCGGTGACCAACACAGGGGCGGGGACGCTTGACTTCACTGCATCGACAAACCGGAGCTGGATACAGATAAACAGAGAAGCAGGGACAGCGCCTGCTGAAATAACCGTTACCATCGGCGATATAACATCACTTGCACAAGGAGCATATACCGGTGCGGTAACGATAACGGGAGGAAGCGCAGGCACAAGAGAGATACCCGTAACGCTGAACATAGTATCCGTCACGGGGACCATACAGGTGACAACAAACCTGCAGGCTGCTGCTTACATCATGAACGGGCCGGAATCCTACACGGGAAGCGGAGCGAGCTGGACCAGGACAAACGCACCGGTAGGCACATATGCGATAGTATTCGGAGCGGTTCCCGGTTACACGGCGCCGATGTCACAAAGCAAGACGCTTGAGGCCAACGGGACTATAACCTTCAGCGGAGAATACACGAGCGAAGCAGAGCCTGAGCCTGAGGATAAAGGGAAAATAATAGTCGGAGCAGGACCCGGAAAGAGCAACAGCGGTCTTGTGAAGGTATTCAATGCGGACGGCAGCGAGGCCGGAGCCGCCTTTCTTGCGCATGCCTACAAATATGGAGTGAACGTGGCTGCCGGGGACCTCAACCATGACGGCAAGGATGAAATAATCACAGCGCCCGGTCCCGGACCCGACAACCCTGCGGAAATAAGGATATACAACCCTAACGGTAATGAGCTGGCAAACCTTAAAACAACCGCATACGAATACAAATACGGCGCCACAGTAGCGAGCGGAGACTTAAACGGAGACGGATATGATGAAGTAATAGTGGGGACAGGGGCCGGAGCCGATACCCCTGCATATATAAAAGTATACGTATACGATCCGGCGCAGCAAAAGATGACGGACAGCGGGATCAATCTTCTTGCTTATAACACGGGCTATGGAGTGAACGTGGCTGCCGGGGACGTGGACGGAGACGGGACAGATGAAATAATAACCGCGCCCGGAGCGGGTCGGAGCAACACAGGGACAATAAAGATATGGAAAGCGGACACAACAATGGGGGCAGGGCAGTGGAGCGCGACGCAGAACATGCAATATACGGCGGTATACAAATATAAATACAGTGTAACAATAGCGAGCGGAGACATAAACGGAGACGGCAGCGCAGAGATAATAACCGGCGCCGGGCCGGACAGGAGGGCGCACGACGATATAAAGATATATGACGGCAGCGGAGACAAGGTGTCCGAGTTCAGGGCCTACATGGTAAGGAATTACGGAGTGAACGTAGCATGCGGTGATCTGGACAAAGACGGAGTAGCTGAGATAGTTGCAGGGGCCGGTGGCGGCGCAGGCAACAGGGCAATGGTAAAGGTATTCGACGCCAATGGTGTAGAGAAGGCGAGCTTCAAGGCTTTTAACACAAGATTCGGCGTAAACGTTGCCGTCGGCGATTTCTGATATTATTGCAATAAAAAAAACAATATCACACCGGACTACATTACAATTGATTCAAGATTGAAAGTAAAAAACAACCGGGGCAGGCATGCGGCCCCGGTTATCAGTTAAGTATCCGACCTATTTCTTTTTAAAAGCTTTTAGCAGGTTTCTGAAAAACTATTTTTGCTGTCATTGCGAGCGAAGCGAAGCAATCTCGTCTCTATATTAATCAACAGATTGGAGATTACTTCGTCATCCCGAAGCGTCGGGATTCCTCGTAATGACACTAAAAAATGACTTTAACCGTCACTCAGACCGGAGCCGAATGGACGACGGACGAGTACAAGAATTTAATAGTCATTCCTAACGTATCGAAGAAGGATTACAACTATAAAATAGCGGGAAATACGACAGATACTTTAACGGTTCAGGGACCGATTAATCTGACAAAGGTAGTCGCGGGGAACACTTTTGCAATTGTATACGGAAAGCTGATTAAAGACTCAATCCCGACGCCGAACAGCGGTAACAAACCGGCAAAGTTTTTCAGGGACAACGGGGTAAACTCGTTTGCAGACGGAAATACGACAGTATGACGGAGTGTGCGAAGTATGCCATACACAAACAACGCATTTCAGGAATAACGGCAGCGGTTCCGATCAAAGTCATTTGAACGTAGGCGCAGCCGCCGGCAATGACTGTACGACGTGTCACGATCATCCAGCAGTCCTGCATCTTCTGCGATTACGGTAGGACCGAGCAGCTCCGGAAACACCATCAAAGCATTAACCCCTTGAAGCGTGTTGTGTGTGACTACACCCACTGTTGGGTCATTTAAACCTATCTCTATCATTAAGAATTCCACTAACTACTTATAATTACTAAACTTATTTTGGGCATCTTTCTTGCTTTATAACTTAAGAATAAGGACAACGGAGGTGGGAGAAATAGACTGATAATTTAAAAATCAAGACATAAACAACCGATAATGGCAAGCTGCCTGTAAAGGTGGTGCGCAAAGCTTCTGGTCCCGACACATCGGGACGGCAGGGCTGCCGAAGTGTTTGATCAGTAAGATGCTTTAAACCCGCCCCTTTCAGGTGCGGGTTTTTTAGTTAAGAGAAAAAGGAGGGAGAGATCCAATAATATTCCAATTGATTAGGGAGTTGCATGAATGGACTTCTTTAGAAAAGGCTTTTAAAAGCCGATATAGAATGCACGGGAAAGGGAGAGTGTACTTATTGTAATTAAGTAATTAAATAGTAAGTGCAGCGATATTTCATGAGAGAGTGGACACTACTAAGTATAATATTCCTTGCATGGTCTCTGAGCTTGATAGCTTCAGGCGAAGGTGCGCTTGATTATCCACATAACGGCACAAACAACATAAGCTGCGATTCATGCCATTTTATTTATGGCACTCAACCTTCACTTTTGCCACCGTGGACGGTGCATACGCCTCAGGACATAGATGACACTCAATTCAATACCCTTTGCTGGAGCTGCCACAATGACATAGACGCTCCATACATGAGAACACACTCAAGTCTTCAAATAGACAACAGCTACGGAAACTGGACGGTAGAGTGCAGGGTCTGCCACAACCCTCATACTCAAAGACAATTCAGATCTTACGGAAGCGCAAGCTATCTTTATTCCGGACAATCAACATCGGTAACAGGCAGCACGATTACAAAGACAAATGCCGGATGGACAGCGAACCAGTGGGCAGGAAAGATTGTTGTCGGCAATATATCCAAGCCTGATTATAACTACAAGATACTATCAAATACCCCGGATACCCTGACTGTAGAAGGAGCCATAAATACTGCATATGTGCAAACAGGAAATACATTTGCAATTGTATATGGGAAGCTTATTAAGAACTCAATTGACCTCGGCAAGATAACGATAACTCCTCCCAAGAGCGGAAGCAAAACGACAAGATTTTTCAACTCCACGCTAAGTAAGTCGTTTGCGGACGGAGATACAACATATGACGGGGTGTGCGAGGTATGTCACACACAGACAACGCATTTCAGGAATGGCGCGTACGGAAGCGACCCCACATATACTGACCCGCTGCATACAAATATGGGCTCGCCTGCAGGAACAAGATGCGTAAATTGTCATATGCATGAAAATGGATTTGCAGGCATGGGCGGAGGCGCACATAAAACACATATCCTAAAAGGATACGGGCCGCAATTATTGTGCGCTGAATGTCATGGTTCAAACGTTCCACCGACACTTGCGGACGGACAGAATCTTGCAAATACGACCGTCTGTAATAATTGTCATTCGACCACCGGGGCGACTATCGCCAAAACATACTGGGGGCAGTCAGGCTCTTCGGAAGGCACAGCCGGGAGTTGGGCTGTGGCAACGAGCGAGACAAGCTACTGCGGCAGTTGCCATGATGCGACACCTGGAAATACAAAGAAGGACGGAACAGGGGACACCGCTCCTAACGTTATAGGCAATGGAACTACATATGGATATTCAATCACGGGACACGGGAAGGCTTCCGGAAATTATACGAGACTTTCATGGCAGGATACAACGGCAACCGGCAATCCCGCCGCTAACAGGCAGTGCAGCGCCTGTCATAATCTTACGTCAACACATTTTAACAATGCGACAGACAGATTAAAGTCAGGATACGAGAATGATGCTAATAACAGCAACTGCAAGCAGTGTCATAATCCCGGTAATACAGCAGTTGCAGACCCGCAGTGGTATACGACATATGCAAATTATCAGAATTCCGCTCACAGCAGCAAGAAATGTTCTGTCTGCCATGATGTGCACGGCGCATCAGGTGTAAATATAGGTATGACGAAATTGAACCAGGAATCTCTCTGCAATCAGGTGGGCTGTCACTCCGGCATAGGAGGACATCCTGGCGTCGGTTCAACAACGTTCACTCATACCAGCAAGAATTACACGCTTGAATGCGTCTCATGTCATAATGTACATCTTATAACCGGCACCTATGCACAAGCAAATTCAAACAAGAGCCCGGTGACAATGTTTTCAAATAATACCGCTGTCTGGGGCGATGACTGGAATGAGAAGATGGACTTCTACGCCGGTGGAGGAACGTACAGGACACCGAACGGCGAGTCATTTACCGGAACGCAGCTTCCTGATTATGCCTCCTTCTGCACCGACTGTCATGGTCAGGCGGGCAGCGCGCCGTTTGGCATAAATTGGGGTAGTGATCCGCATGGCAAAGGCTCAGCCAATCAACCAAACGGATATGGTGTATGCCCGAACTGGGGGACGTCTTGCGGCAAGGCCTTTGGCTGGGATGGTGACGACTGTGTCGGCACACAGTCACAATGCTGGCCGGTTATACCAAGGGGGGAAGGGGATGAGCTTTTTTCAAGGGAACCTTACACACATAGAGAAAGGGTTGCGGGAGCTAACTTTACTCTTTCCTGCACTGACTGCCACACAGGTCACGGCTCAGGCAATTTGGGAAGATCGAATGTTAATGGCGGTTCATTCAGCGGGACATGGAACACTATGTGCAACAACTGCCACTGGTATTACAGCGACTGGCATGCCGGCATGGCTTGCGGAAGCGCAAGCTGTCATATAACAAATTCACCTCACCGTGCTTCAAATATGTCCGGCTCCGGTGGCACCAGGACTCATGAATCAGGTCTGGTGTTAAATTATCGCTTTGAAGGCAATTTAAAGGATTCAGGCGGATGGGAGTTGGATGGAAAGTGGTTTTCAACTGCAGGGTCTTTTACAACAGGGAAAGTGGGTCAGGCAGCGGTTTTGGGCGAAGATATAACCGTGCAGGTCGGGACAGAGAACTCTTATTGGTCAAACGATGAGGGCAATCACGGGACATGGAAATTTACAGTAATGAAATATAACACAACGCTTGAGGCATGGGTCTATCCGACTGACAGTGCCAAGAGCGAGTATGACATCTTTTACCCACATAACGGATACAACAATGGCGATTATGGCTTTTCGCTTAAAAAGATAAACAACACTCTGAGGGCTGCCTTCAACATGCAGTCTGACAACAATAGCTTTACGCAGGGCGGCATGTCGGGAATTCGCGGTGCTTACAGTTCTATCGCTATTCCATTGAACAAGTGGACGCATATCGCGGCGACTTTTGACACAAGCGGCGCTGACAGAAATCCATCTGATCCTTCTGTCGGAAGAATAAGGATATATGTAAATGGAGAGGACGTAACAACGAGTGATTCCTCAGGAGCTAATATGCAGCCAGGGGCAGGTGAGACATCAATATTCGCCTATGCTGAAAACAGTCCATGGAACCAGGGCATATGTTATGTCGGCACCTGGTGTGCGTCGGATTTTTCAGTCGGAGGATTTGACTGGCAGGCATACAATTATATTGGAAGTATAGATGAAGCAAAGGTCTGGAACATTACAAAACCGGTATCCTATTTTGACGCCATTGACGCGGCGAATGCGCCGGAGATTGTATCAGCCGAGGTCAGCAGGGTGAACCAGCTCACGGTCACCTTCTCGGAAGGGGTTTACACCAACAACAACTCTACAGGCGATCTTGTCCCTGCGGACTTTGTCTATACCGATACCGACAACGGCAGGACCATAACCGCCGTCACCCATACTGCCGGGAGCAGGACAGCCGTGCTGACCTTAAGCTCGAACCTCGACACCTCCAACGACATCGGTGTGGACACGGTCAAGGCAGTAGCAAACTCGATTTTCGACAACTATGCCCTTGCTGCCGGTACCACCGCTGTCACCATAAGCGGAAGCATTACTCCGCCGGCAATCAACTCCGCCGTCGTCAGTTCAGCAAATAAGGTGACCGTTACCTTCTCCAAGGCCGTGTATACGAATTCCGACTCGACCGGCGCCTTGACGCCCGCTGATTTCACATACACCGATATCGACAACGGCAGGACCATAACGGCTGTAACCCACACGGCAGGCAGCACAACAGCGGTGCTGACGTTGAGTTCAAATATCGACGCCACCAACGACATAGGCGTGGACACGGTGGCGGCCGTCGCCAACTCCATATTCGACAACATAGGCGTAGCCGCGGGCACAAGTGCTGTTACCTTAAGCGGGAGCCTCTGCCCGTCGCCCGCAACGTTCAACCTGAATGAAGCAGCGGGAAGCACTACGGTCCAGGATTCCCAGGGGTACCTTACCGGCTCGGTTGTGGGAGCAAGTGTAATGACCGGCAGCGCATATTCAGGCGACGGAAGCAGTAAGTACATAACATTTACCGGTAATGATTCGTGCCTCCAGGCAACAACGGCCCTTACCATTGAGGCGAGGATTAAACCGACGGGCATACCCGCTGACACCACCACTTACATTGCACGCATATTTGCGAGAAACTATAACAACAACTACAATTACCAGATCTCCGTCTGGAGGAACAACAGCGTCTATTCGGGTTTATACACTGCGCCTGCCGGCCAGACCTCCATTGCTCTCTGGCTGCTCACAGACGGTACCACAACTTGGAAACCCGTGCTGACGAATTACACAGGCGCCAAAACCGGTTCTGAGAACGATTGTCCGATAGTATCCAACCACTGGTATCAGGTAAAGGCAGTATGGAATACAAATAAACCGGGAGGCACTTCAGGACAGTTCTTTACGCCGGCTGATATTTATATAGACGACCAGGGCACGGATGGAAACGGCGCAGGTGAAAGCTGGACCGGTTATATCAACTGCACGGATTCGGATCAGTCGCTGAAGACCGATACGGTCAAGTTCTATACCAATGATAAGATAACCGCCGGCAGCGGCAGTTTTGCCATAGGCGCAAACAAGGACACTCTAACCACTCTTCGATTCAACGGCCTGATTGACTGGATAATATGGAAGGATAGTGTTGATTAACTAACCTGCTTCAACCCTGTTTCGGCCGTTTTGTTTAGCCCTGTAAAGGGCGCTGTCCGCGCAAACGATAAGATCTTCTTTTTTGAGGATGTCATTACGGTAGGAAGAGACTCCGAGACTTATGGTGACGCCTGCCTCGTTCTCTACCGCCTTTCGCAGCCGTTCCGCGGCTTCGCGGGCCTTTTGCAAATCCGTCTCGGGCATTATTATGAGAAATTCCTCACCGCCGTACCTCACGGCAAGGTCAGAAGCCCTTACTTCACGTGAGAGAATCCTGCCGATGCCTGAGAGCAATCGGTCCCCTGCTGTGTGCCCGTATTTGTCATTGTATTTCTTAAAATAGTCTATGTCCAGCATGACGACGGAGAGCGGTTTCCCGTATCTTTTTGCAATGGCAAGATCCTTTTCAAGATTAATTTCCATAAGTCGTCTGTTGGCAAGCCCGGTTAAAGGATCATGAAGCGACAGAGACCTTGTTTCTTCATATAGCCTTGCATTGTTAAGCGCTATGCCGATCTGGTTTCCGAGGGAATAGAGCATCTCCATTTTACTTTCATCAATATCGTCAATTATATCTGGGAGCAAATAAAGGCACAGTACGCCGACAAGTCTATTTTCCGCCTTTAAGGGAATTATGATATGTCCATGCGGCGTTATACCGGACGGTTTGATGGTGTGCCTGTCGTCGTTATCCGAATTTTTTGATACGATTATCTCTCCTTTCTCGGCGGCAAGACCGCACAGGCATGTGCCGATCCGGAGGCTGCTGTGAGAGTTCACAAATTCATCCGGGCATCCGATCATATAAGCAAGATTCAACCTGTCGCCTTCGGCTATGAAGACCACCCCCTTATGTTCAAAGCGTAATATGTCAAGCCCGGTAATGGTCTCCATGATCTCGGCAAATAATTCTTTCACGTCGATCGTCTTGCTGATCGCGGAAGAAACCTTATGAATGACCGACAATTCCGAATTCCTTTTTTTCAGCGACTCTTCAGCCTGTCTGCGCTCGAGTATTTCCGCTTCAAGCTGTCTGTTCAGGCTGCGCAGTTTTTCCTGCGCCTCAATAAGCTCCGAGTTCTTTCTGACCACCGACTCATACGTCGAGAGGAGCAGGTCTAAAATCCTGCGGCGCTCCGTAGTGACGAAAAATTTCTGCCCCTCGAAAAAAACCTCCAGGCCTACGGGCGTCGTGATATTCTTGCGCAGATCTATGTTCATAAGGATTTGTTCGATGCGGGCAATGAGATATTTCTCGTTATAAGGCTTTGTAATAAAATTATCGGCTCCGCTTTCCAGCGCCCTTAAAATATCCTTTGTATCGGAAAGGGTTGTCAACAGCACAACGGGCATGTCTTTTATGGCATCATTCATCCTTATCCGCTCACACAACTGGTACCCGTCCATTTCAGGCATCATAATATCGCTGATGACTATCGTGGGCATGGACCTGCCTATTGAGTCAAGCGCCTCCCTGCCGTTACAGGCCGCCGAAACCTCGAAACCGTGTTTCTCAAGCAGGTATCTCAGCCTTTCCGCCTGGGTAGGGCTGTCCTCTACGATAAGTATTTTCTGATTTACGCTGTTTCCTTCCATGATCAGAGGCCTTTTCTTTTTACCAGGCCGGTCAGTACTTCGGCGATTTGATAGTCAGGCAGCACATACGTTGCGCCGCCGATCCTTATCGCCTCTCCCGGCATGCCGTGAACTACGGAAGTTTCGCTGTCCTGAGCGATGGTCACGGCTCCGTTGTCTTTCATTAATTTCAGTTCTTCAGCGCCGTCTCTTCCCATGCCTGTGAGGAGTACGCCGGCTGCCTTGTGCCTTAATGTCATCGCAACAGATCTGAAAAGGTGAGAAACCGCCGGTCTCAAGCCGCTTTCAGGCGGATCATTAGTCAGTCTGATTTTTTCATTTTGAATAATCATGTGGAAGTTGGAAGGGGCAATATATAAATGACCCGGCAAAGGCGTCTCATTATTATCGGCGACATGAGCGGGAAAGCCCGTTGTTTGTGAAAGCCATTCTGAAAAACCATGCGCAAATCCCCTTGCTATGTGCTGGACTACAAGCACCGGCACGCCTATGTCTTTCGGGAGTTTTGACAGGATGGTCTGAAGGGCAGGCGGACCTCCTGTAGACGCCCCGATGGCAATAAGCCTGATTTCATGCCTTGCCGTCCCTGTCTCAGGCGCCTTGCAAACGGGACTTTCCTTCTTTTGCCTTCTCTTCATTGCCTTTATTTCGGACATGGCCTTCACTGTCCATATCAGCTCCTGCGCGCTTTTGTTAAAGTCAGGATGACCGATGCCCGGAGGTTTCCCGAGAATAGCCATCGCCCCTGCCTCAATCGCCTTGAATGAAGTGGCCATCTCTTTGGTGTTATAAACGGAGCTGACTATTACAATAGGGACGGGCTGCGTCTCCATAATCCTTCTGGTGGCTTCAAATCCGTCTATGCCGGGCAAATTGATGTCCATGCTTATTACTTCCGGATTCAGCTTATCGGTCATTCTTATGGCTTCTTCGCCGCTTATTGCAGTCCCTATTACCTCAATGGCGGGATCGGATGAAAGAATATAAGAGATAAGGGATGCAGCGGACGGCGAATCTTCAACTATAAGAACCTTAATCATATCAGCCTCTGTAAAACGTTAAGCAGATTGCTCTGGTCAAAGCTGCTTTTTACGATGTATGCGTTTGCCCCCGCATCTATTCCCCGCTTTTTATCAGCCGGCGATTCGAGACTCGTCACGATCACCACGGGCATATTTGCAAGTTTTTCGTCCGAGCGGATTTTTTCGGTAAGCTCAAAGCCGTTCATCCTCGGCATCTCCACGTCGGTGGCTACCAGATCAAAATCCCCGGTCTGCAGAATGGTAAAGGCGTCGACTCCGTCAACCGCGGTCTTCACATTGTATCCTGCCGCCTCCAGAATATTTTTAAGAAGCGTCCTTGCCGTTATTGAATCCTCTACGACCAGTATCGAGTTCTTTTTGGTTTCGACTTTCTTCTCCGCGGCGGCGGGCATGAAACCGCCTGCCTCCGATATCTTCACCGCAGACTTCAGTAAATCGCCGGCGTTCAGAATCAGCACAACCTTTCCGTTTCCAAGCACGGTCGCCCCCGCTATGTTGCGGACGCGGGGCAGTTGACCGCCGAGATTTTTTACCAGCATATCGTCTTCCTTAATAACGTCGTCAATGCCGAAGGCTATCTCACTCTCGCCCGAGCCTAACAAAAGCACGGTGATAAACCCGGATGCTTCAACTTCCTTTTCCTTCGCGGCAAGCTCAAGAACATGCTCAAGTCTCGTGAAGGAGACCATCCTGCCGTTAAGCTGAACGGTGGACCTGCCTTCTGTTGTCTTGAAGAAGTCTTTTTTGATCGCAGCCACTTTTCTGACATGGATTGTGGGAATGGCAAAGACAGAGTCTCCCGCTCCTATAATAATTCCTCTGAAAGTGGCAAGGGTCAGCGGAAGGAGTATATGAAAAGCCGTTGCCTCGTTCTTTTGAGTTTCCACAAAAACAGAGCCTCCGAGTTTTTCAACCTTCTCCCTCACGATTGCAAGCCCGAGTCCTCTTCCCGACAGTGTGGTTATGATCGGGCTTGTAGAGACGCCTGACCTGAATATCAGGTTTATAATTTCAGCGTCGCCGAGACCGTCCGTCTCCTCCCGGGAAATGACGCCGTGTTTCAAGGCCGCGGCCTTCACCTTCTCCGCATCGATTCCGGCGCCGTCGTCCCTTATTAATATCTCCACCTTGCTGCTGTCTTTATGGGAAATGGAGACGGATAATTTTGCGCGCGGCGGCTTGTTCTTCCTCTGCCTTTCTTTCGGCGTTTCAATGCCGTGGTCAATGCTGTTTCTTACAATGTGCATAAGGGGGTCCTTCATCTCCTGCAGGATGCGTTTGTCGATCTCTATATCGCCTCCATGAACGGAAAAATCCACTTCCTTTTCCTGCTCGCGTGAAATGTCGCGCACGAGTTTCGGGAAGAGCTCAAGAAGCGTTGAAAACGGCAGCATCAGCACCTCTTTTACATCCTCAAGAAGATTGTCGACCATGCCGCCGATGGAGCGTGAATCATCGTCAACGGATTTCCTGAGGCCCGACAGCCTTTCTTCAAGAGACTTTGCAAAATTATTGCTCCAGTCGACAAATTCCTTCAGCTTCACCGGCGTTTCGTCAAAACCGCCGTTTCTTCCTGTTTCATGCAATTGTGACAGGGTCTCCGCCCATTTCTTCCTCCACCGGGCCATCAGGCCGCTTATCTCTCTGATCTCTGCAGCGTGCTGGCGCAGCGTGAGTTTCACGGATATAAGCTCCTCCGCCTGCCTGAGCAGGGCGTCCAGCTTTGACGAGGAGATCCTCACTGTTTCTTCCGACGGCTGTTTATGTGTTACAGGAGAAGGCGCGGTCTGTTCGGGTTGGGGATTCAGGGCCGCCTTTTCCGTTTCAGGATGTTTTGTTGTTTCCTCCTGTGTGGCCTCAGGCTCCTTCCTTTTAGGCGGCAGCGCTTCTTTTGATAAGTTCTCAAGATTCTGTTTAAGATGGAGCATATTCGATATTTCCGCGGGTAAAAGCGGTTTATCGGGAAAGGACACCAATCCGGAAATCAAATCAACGGCCTTATAAAATAGGTCAAAGGCCTCAGGCGGAGTAGAAATTTCTCCGCGTTTCATCGCTGAAAAGCAGCTTTCCAAGGACTGGCATATGCCTTCGATGTCAGCAAGATTGACCGAGCGGGCAGCGCCCTTAAGACTGTGCGCCTCTCTGTAGATAAGCTCTACGAGCTCTTTCTGCCTTTCCCCGCCGGGCGATTTTTCAAGCTCGAGCAATCCTGAAGATATGGTCTGAATATGCTCTTTCGCCTCGACCGCAAAGGTCGCCAGCAATCTTTTCAGGAATTCCTCTTCATGTTTGTCCACAGTGAACTCCGTTCATATGCAAGTTGTAAATGTTAATTTTTATCAGAGCAAGCATCGAAGAGATCGCTTTTGCCGTCATACCCGCGAAGGCGGGTATCCAGAAACCTTTGGTTTTAAAGATTGCTGGATTCCCGATAAAAACCTCGGGAATGACGAACAAAAACCTTTGCAAGAGCCTCCTTGATTTTGCAATTTTCATTTTTGATTTTGTCTTTTTTAAAAATTATACCGCTCCACCATTTGTTTCAGCTTCTGCCCCATTTCGTGGAGGTTTTGCGTAGCGGTCTCCGCCTGCCTGGTGCTTAAAACTATCTGGTCGCTTGCCTTCTTGATAACCTCCATCGCGTAAGCCGATTGATCCATCCCTGCCACCTGCTCATTGGTGGAAGCCACTATCTGAAAAGCCGACTGAACCGTCCCGTTTACGCTCTCTGCAATCATTGCGATGGATTGTCCCGTCTCATGCGATTGTTTCACGCCTGCCTCTACCGCTTTGGTCCCCTGTTCCGTTGCCATGACTGCGGCGCTTATCGCCTTCTGAATGTCGTTCAGGATATTACGGACCTGCTCCGTAGCGGATTTTGACTGCTCTGCAAGGTTTCTCACTTCCTGGGCTACCACCGCAAAGCCTTTGCCGTGCTCGCCCGCTTTTGCAGCCTCAATTGAGGCGTTGACCGCAAGAAGGTTCGATTGGTTGGCAAGGTCGTTTACGGACGATATAATCAGACCTATTGACTGGCTCTGCTCGCTCAGCTTCACTATGCTTTCCGCTATGAATTCCATCTGATTGCGGATCCTGTTCATGCCTGTTATCGTCTCTTCAATCGATTTCTTCCCGGTCTCCGTCACTTCCTGAGCATTTTTTGCAATTTCGGGAATGGAGTTTGCTTTTTGGTTTACAATGAGCGCCATCTGTTTTACCTCTTCGATTGTCGTCGTTGTCTCGGTCACCGACGTTGCCGTCCGCTCCGAGCTGGATGCAAGCTGGGTTGTCAGGGCAAGGATTTCGCTTGAGGTGGATGCAATAGTGTTTGCGGCCTCCCCGAGATCTTCCATCATTTTCTTCAGATTATTTGTCATCGTCGTAAATGAAACACCCAGGGTGTCTTTCTCCGAGAGGGCTTTGACCTTCACGCTCAGATCGCCATTAGCTATCTGATACGCGGCCTCGGTTGTCATCTTTAGATACTGGGTCATGTCCGACAGGGCGCTGCCGAGCATATCCCTTTCCGACTGCTCTGTGAACCTGACATTCAGGTCTCCTACGGCGATCTGCTTAAGTCCGTCCGCTATCTTCCCGAGGTACCGGGTCATATCTTTCATCGTCCGCGCGAAGATTCCTATTTCGTCGCTTCGATTATATGCAGGGACATCAACGGATATATCTCCGCTGGCGATAGATGCGGCAACCTTTGTCATATCTTTCAGGGGCTTGATGATATTTCTGATTATCAGAAAGGCAATCAAAACCACCGCCGCGGAAACAATAAGTATTCCATAAGTGACAATCACAAGAGCAGACTGACTGTTTGCCTGTATCTCTGCGGTATACTTTTTCAGCAGGTCTCCTTCCTTATTAATAACCGCATAGGCCTGCTCCGCTTTCTTTGCATACTCAAGCGTCTCCTTGATGTTCATATAAGCTAATCCACCGATAATGATAAGCGCAGCCGCCACAAGGGCAAAGCCTCCCCCTATTTTAATTCCGATAGATGCTTTCATTTTTTATGCCTCCTTTATATTTTTTATTCATTAACCGCCGGTCTTATCTTCTTTCACGAAACTTTTGACATTAAGCTCACGCCTCTTCATGCACTATGATCCCTGGGTCGGAGAGAATTTTATCTGCATCAAGAATTACAAGCCCCTCTTTTGTCACTCCCTTCAGATAGTCCGCACGAAGGCCCGTCAAGGTTGGAAGCGAGGGCTGCACCTCGCGCGCCGGTATCCTTCTTACCCCGGTAATGGAATCGGCAAGAATGCCGAATTCCATTTTATCCGAACGGAGAATAATAACCTGATTAAGACCGGTCAGGCCTTTTTCAGGAAGCTCGAAGAATTTCCTTATATCGATAACCGAGAGGATCTTCCCGCGAACATTAATAATCCCCAGGACAAAGGGAGGAGTGCAGGGAACGGGAGTGTATTCCTCCAGAGGATATATTTCACCGATGTAAACGGATTCAAGGCCGTAGGTCTCGTAAGACAGAAGGAATTCCACAACATTGAGATGCCCGTCAACATCCTCCTCATCTTTCATTTCACGGGCCAGCGCTGCCGCCCTGGCTTCAAGTATCTTTTTCCTCGCTTCAGCTTCAAGTTTCCATTCATGCTCAATAAACTCACCGGAGGCTTTAATACGATTGCGTATCTCTTCCCAGTCAATCGCCTTTTTACCAGGCAGTGATTGCTTATTTTCCACGGCGCAGCCTCCGTATCTTATTCATTTCTTATCCTCATAGTCTCCGTCATTTCCATCAATCTGCCGGCGGTTATCCCTTCGGATTCGGGAATAACCTCTTCAGGGCTGCAGGACCTCAAAAGAGAAAGGGTGTTTTCAAAGTGCCTTTCCGCGTCACTGTAATTACCCTGACCTAACATAAGATTCCCCATGATAAAATAGGCAAGTATAAAATCGGGATCCAGATATATTGCCCTTTTGAGCTCATTTTCAGCTTCTTTAAGCTGCCCGAGCTCCTGTAAAACGGTTGCGTAGAAATAATGGTAAACGGGATTCAGGCTGTCGGAGGCAAGGGCCTTGTCGCAATATCCCAGCGCCTTTTCATGCCTTCCCTGATTGGCATAAATCCGGGATAAAAGCATATTGGCCTCTGCGCTTTCAGGAGGGTTTGATAGAATTTCAACAAGTCTTTTTTCGGCCTCTTCATATCTGCCCTGCTCAAATAAGGCCTGCGCATCCGCCTCTCTTGCCGCGGCGCCGGGCAAACAGGGAGAAACTGAGACCGCGCAGAGCGGGATAACGATTTCCTTCTCCGGTTCGGCGCCGGTCCGTATCTCTGCTTTCCAGGTTCCCCATCTCTGCGGCTCCTTCTGCTTCTGGTAAAGCATCGCATCCGCAAAGCTCCTTGCCCTGAATTCCGGGGACCATACCTCTGAAAGCTCGGTCTGGCCCACCACAAGCCAGCCGTCATTAGACAAGGCGCGCCAAAAATTATTGATTGCCTTCCTCCTTCCCTGCGCGGAGAAATAGATCAGGACGTTGCGGCATAGTATCACGTCCATTGCGCCGGAGTTTTTCAAAAGCTCCGGGAAAACGTCTTCAATTAAATTGAGATGAAAGAACGTGACCCTCTTCCTGATCTCAGGGTGGAGCTCGTATTTACCATCCCTTAGCTTTTTGAAATAACCGTCCTTTAACCAGTCAGGGGCGTTACGAAAAGACCACTGACCGTATATGCCTTTAGCGGCCTTTTCAAGAGCCCGCGGATTTATGTCAGACGCCAGAACGTCAACCTCCCAATCCTTTATATCCCTTATCAGCCTTGAAAGCATAATGGCTAAGGTATAAGGCTCTTCTCCCGTTGAGCAGCCTGCGCTCAAGATCCTCAACCTCCGCTCTTTATCCCGGCGTGCATTGATCAGCCCGGGAAGGACGTGCTCCTCAAGGGCGTTAAGGGCGCTTTTCTCCCTGAAGAAATAGGTCTCCCCTACGGTAAGATGGCTTGAAAGTGTCTCAAATTGTTCCCTGGACAGCTGACTTGACTTGATGAGGTTTCTGATAAATGACACTGTGTCGCTAAACCCGAGTTCATCAGCCGCAGACTTTATTCCCCTTTCAAGGTCGGACCGGCGGTTTTCAGTGAAATGCAGTCCCAGGCGCTCGGAAATAAATTCACTCAACTGTTCTAAAAATATGTCCGGGATGCCGCGGCCCATTTTTCTCCACCTGTTACCCATTAACTTTACTGCTCAGGAGCTCTTCTTCATTAAATTTAAGATCTTTTTCAAGGTCATGAATAAAAACCATTTTGCCGTCAAAGGTTATTACGCCTTCTACATATTCCACGTGAGGAAAGATATTTTCCATTGGCGACACCGCTTGGTCCGAGCCTTCAATTACGCCTTCTACCGAATCCGCAATAAATGCGATTTTCAGCTTCGGCGTATGCGCGATAATAATCTGATCGTCTATGTCCATCTCCCGTTCAGGCAGTCCGAACCTTTTGCGGATATTGATCACGGGTATGACCTCTCCATGCACGTTGATAACGCCTTCCACGATTTCAGGCGCTCCGGGCAGGCGACTTACCATAATTGCGCGGATGACCCTGCTTACAGAAGTAAGCGGGACAGCATACCGCTGTCCATCAAGCAGAAAAACAAAGAGCTGGCCTGATTTGTTCATGGACCTCCGATTTGATTCTCCGTATTCCATTTTATGAATTTCTTTTGTCCTCCGCTTTTATCCGTTCACTTATATATATCTGCATTTTTTTGAAATTTCTTTAGCCCGCCTCCGGACAGAGAATAGAACATGTTCTTGAATAGATTTATTTGCGTTATCTCTGAACGCCGCTTTGATTAAGAGGAGAGTTTTCTTTAGTAAGATCATCTTCTGTTTTCACATTATTCTTGCCGAACTGCTTTGCAAGATAGAGCGCAGAATCAGCTCTTTCAAATACTGCGCCGGCATCATCCGTCTTTTTTAATATACTTACCCCTATACTTATTGTAAGGGGAATTTTATTGTCTTTGTAAGAAAAGACCGATTTATTAATGTATGCTATTATTGCCTCACCGGCCTTAACGGCGCCAGTCAGGTCTGTGTGAGGCAGGATAATAGCGAACTCCTCTCCCCCGTATCTTGATATGAAGTCGTTTACCCTTAATTTAACTTTAAGGAGAGAAGCAAGTTTTCTCAACGCAAGATCTCCGACTTTATGGCCGAAGGCATCATTTATATTCTTGAAATTGTCTACGTCGCATACGAGAAGGGATGAAGGGACATCATATCTGACAAGACCGGCAAGGGTTTCTGTTATTTTTTGGTCATACGCCTTACGGTTGTAAAGCCCGGTAAGATTGTCACGGAGAGATTCAGATTCGATTTCCTCGGCCTTCTTCTTTATTTCATCAGCTTCCTTTTTAATATCATGAATGCGCGCGCCCATTGCCTGCAAAGTCCTTTCTGTTTCTCTCAGCCGCTTCATGTCCTGTTCTCTTTTAATCTCAATCCCCTTGTTGATATTTTCTATTTTCCCCAAAACCGCTTTCTTGATACTATTTATATCTTTTCCGGTATGAAAATCCTGCTTTATCATATTCATATTTGTAGACAGGGCCTTTTCAAATTCCCTGTCCTCGGTGAATTTGTGTTGATGAGAACTTAATTCACTCGTAAGATGCAGCTCGGTCTCTTCAAGATGGTCCATTGTCTGATGCATGAATTCCTCAAGTTCTTCGTTCCTTTTAGAAAGTGATTCATAATATTTTTTAATAATCTTGACTGTTGAATCCAGCCACTTTGTCGTATCTTTAAGAATGGTCTCGTCATTTAATTGGTCTTTTAAGCTGCCAAGCTGACCGGTTACAGAGAAGGGAGTCAATTCAGAAAATCTGTTTAATACCGTGTCTGCAATATCTTTTATAAGATTGGAATTTGTTTTGGAATCTGATTTATTCTGTTCCGGCTCTTCCAGCATTTTTTTAACGGTATCTCTTATAAACATGCGTTCAGCAATTAATTTGCTGTTAAGCTGCTGCTTGTTGTCCCGTGCAAGCTGCTTCAGGATATCAAGGACTTCATCAGCCATGACATAAATCTTTTCCTCTAATCCGGACATGTTTTCGTGAGGGATATCAATTTCTCGGGTCATTGTATTCCTGTAGAATCAGTAGGGTATGCAAGTTTGAAGCTTGTATGAAATAAGTTTTCATAAACATAGAAGCTGATGACAAAATCAAAATCTTAATTGATAATGCGATTAATGCATCAACCTGCTTGATACTATCGGTAGTTCAAAATGATTTCTTTAACAAAAGAAATGAAATTGATTGTTATTTGATAGAAGTAAACGGATAGCAATGTCTATTCATAACGACTTGAGAAGACAGTTAACCATGATAGAAAACTATGTCCTCTGCGGTGTGCGCTGAAGGTGGCATTATATCGCCTTCAGATTTTATTCTTTTAATAGCCCGCTGTCTTTGCGGCGGTTCCTTATAATTCCCCCCATTTGAAAAAGGGGGGCAGGGGGGATTTTTTAAATTAATTCCTTGATACCCCGTCCGCTTGCGGCGGGGAGTCTTCATTTCATCGGACTGTCCTGTTAGAGATTTATTTCTAACGGGATGAACTCTTTCTAATAACTGCATATTCAGTGCCCCGATTTACTGAAACAACGGGTCCTTGGCTTAGCAGACGTATGTTGGGGCACGGACGAAACAGAGCAAAAAGTCTTTGTTGTTTATTATACAAAGAGACCGCTAAATAACGAACCGTTTTTAATCTCTGTTACTACATCATTTAAATCATTATCCGATATGGCGAGCATATCAAGACAGGAAGGATCAAAGGCAGGATTGTAATCTTGTGCAGTTGCTC
>JACRHB010000022.1 GCA_016217725.1 Nitrospirota bacterium
ATCAAGGACTGTCGGCAAACAGAATTCCCCCTGATTACCCTCTTTCTTCCTTCAGGATAATTTGATTTGGAACTGCTTTTATACAAAAGATTGTTAGAAAATGGTAGGTCTTTAGATTAGATTAATGTTGGAGGTTACACCGGTTTTTATTGACTTCCTGCCGGTGGGAACTTAGGGAATTAGCAATGAACAATGATGAATGAACAATTAATGTAAAAAAAATTTCCGAAATTGATAATTGGAGCCTCTTGCAAAAGTCCCTGCAAAATGACTTGTGTCGTCATACCCATGAAAACGGGTATCCAGAAGTCTTTGTTTTTTAAAGAAACTGGATTCCCGATTACTACCTCGGGAATGACGAATAAAGACTTTTGCAAGAGCCTCAATTAACAATTAAAAAAAACACTTCCGCAATTGATCATTGTTCATTAATTAAAAAAACATTTTCCTTAACTTGTTATAATGACAGTACTATTAAGTGTGGACGTGACAAGGAGGGATTATGGAAAAGATAGTTTTAGAAATTCCTGATGAGATATTGGTATCTCTGAAAGAGACACCTTATGAATTTTCAAAGGACATTCTTATGCTGGCTGCTGTCAAGCTGTATCAGATGGGCAAGCTTTCCTCGGGAAGGGCAGCGCAGCTTGCGGGTATTCCAAGGGTGAGTTTTTTACAATCTCTTGCCAAATACGGCGTGCCGGTTTTGGAACTGACAAAGGAAGAACTCCGGCAAGACATTGAAAATGCATAAGAACGTAGTCGTCAACACCTCGCCGCTTTTTTACCTCCACAGGCTTGAGTGCCTTCATATTCTTGAGAAACTCTATGGTGAAGTTGTTATTCCGCAGGCTGTTGTAAACGAGCTTATGGAGGGGAAAAGAACCGGAGAGGATGTGCCCGAAGTATCAAGCTTTAACTGGATAAAGGTAGAGCAAGTAAACTGTCCCGCCTTTATAAAAATGATTCCTGATTTAGGACAAGGAGAAGCTGAGGTGTTAGCGTTAGGAGATACGAAAAGAGAATCATTGCTTGTTATTGACGATTCACTGGGAAGGAGAATTGCAAAACTTTATGGTTTTAAATTTACCGGCACGGCAGGAGTCTTAATAAGCGCAAAAAAGAAAAAACATATTACGGAAGTAAAATCCATTTTAGTAAAACTTAAAGAAGTCGGTTTCTACATAACTGACAAAGTTATTTCAGAGATTTTAAAAGCTTCCGGCGAAATCTAATATAACAAACAACCTAAAGGAAGGCATTGTTACATGTCATCTGAATCCTCATCCCCCTTCCCCCTCCAATCCCTCCGCTGGCATCGCCTGTCCGCCAGGCTGGTGAACATACGCTCCTCTCCGGCTATAAAGGAGCATCCCTTCTCTGTCTTTCAGGCGATAATAAAGGGCGCATCCTCGGCGCTCAACGCATTTGAAGAGCCGCTCATATTCTTCCATATCAAAGGCAAGGGCCACACCTTCAGGATACAGGAATCCGCCGTGGTCCCGCTTGAGATATTCTTCTTTCAAAAAGACGCCGGTTATGTAAGCCGCTGGGCGGCGGCGTTCCGTGATTATCTCTCCGACCCGGTGACGGGAAGGAATTACGACATTGTTGAAATAGGGGACGCTGAGGAGAGGTCATTCGATATTCTCATGACGGAAACAGGCGTTCTGCCGGAAGAAGGGGAGATATGCCTTGAATATCTCTCGCCGCTGCCGTTCAACAGGGAAAAGGGAAAGCACAGGACGTTCATCTCAAGAGAGACCTTCATCAAGACGCTTGAGAACCGGCTCTCAAGATTATCCGGCAGGAACATTGTTTATGAAAGCGGCGGGGATGACTTTTCTATCCTTCCTTATTACTGGAATTATGCGCAGCTCTCCCACGCCTCCAAATCCCGTCCCGGACATACGCAATACATCAACGGCTGCGCGGGCAAGCTGTATATTAAAGGCAGATTCAAAAACCTCCTGCCTTTCCTCATCCTCGGCAGCGAGGCCCACTGCGGGACGAAGCTCTCCAATTCGCAGGGCTACTATATCCTTCATAAAGAATCCCCCGGTTTTTTCGACAGGCAATTTCCGAATAAAAAGGCGCTGACGTCCGTGATCAAAGACGTGCTCGACAGGTACGACAATGCGCTCGAATCATTGTCAACTACCGAGAAATTCCCGCTTAAGGAAGACGAATTCGCCGGGGAGCTTTGCGCCCGGATCGTGGAGGACAAATATTTTACAACCCCGCACACGGCCTTTCTCATCAAAAAGAAAAGCGGCGTAGACCGGCTTGTGGAGCAGCTTGCGTTCAGGGATTTGATAGTGCATCAATACCTGCTGAAGACGGTCTCAACCGTCTTTGACCGCGTATTCGAGGAAGGCTCCATCGGCTTCAGAAAGGGCTTTTCCCGGCACAAGGCGATTGAGGTTGTTCAGTCGGCGGTGTCGGAGGGCTTTGAATACGTCATCGAATCCGACATAGACGACTTCTTCCCGTCGGTCAACCTTGAGACGCTCGAAGCGCTGCTCGGTTTCTATCTCCCGGCTGCGGATTCGCGGCTGAAGTATCTCATTCAAAAATCCATACGCACCGGGTATGTGCTAAACGGCATTCTCCACGAGAGGGTGAAAGGCCTTGCCCAGGGAAGCCCGCTCTCTCCGCTCCTTGCCAACCTGTACCTCGATTCATTCGACGAGCAGATAAAAAGCTGGAACGTAAAGATGGCGCGGTATGCCGACGACTTCGTCATACTTGCAAGATCAAAGGAAGAGGCTGAGGCCGTGCTCTCAAAAACCGAGACCTTCCTGTCCGGGCTTGGGCTTAAGATAAAGAAGGAAAAGACAGCGGTGAGGCATATCAAGGAGGGCTTTCAATTTCTTGGAATGCAGTTCGGCAGGACGGAGATAATAGTCGAGTCCGACGAGGATATCAAACGATTGAAGAAACCGTTGTACGTCACCGCGCAGCATACTTTCCTGTCCTTAAACGGCGAGGCGCTCGACATTAAAAGACAGGGAGAGATTATCGAGACGATACCCTTGAGGAGAATAAGCGAGATAATCGTCATGGAAAAGGCGTCCTTCTCCACCGCGCTTTTGACGTCATGCACGGACTGCGGCATCCCGATAACGGTCACGCTGAATTCAGGCTATTTCATAACAACCGTCAAGCCCGATTCAAAGAGATACTACAGCGTCTCCTACGAGCATGGCAGTAGACATTATTCACTCACGGATACCGAGACGCTCTCCCTTGCAAAGGAGTTCGCCGCCGGCAAGCTGAGAAATTACGTCTCTCTCTTTAAGCAGCGGTACTCAAAAGATACGAAGACCTTCATCGCCGAGATCGAAAGGACGATCAATGACATCAATCAGGCAGGCGGAATTAACGAAGCAAGAGGTTATGAAGGCTCGGCGGCAAAGAAGATATACCCGCAGCTTAACCGCTTTATAGACGACGGGACGTTTCATATAACCAGGAGACAAAGAAGGAAACCCGACAGGATCAACTCCTTGCTCAATTACGGTTACTACCTCCTGTTCTCAAGGATCAACGCCACTGTCAGGGCGCTCGGGCTTAACCCGTATCTCGGGTTCCTTCACAGCCCTGAAGACAATTACGAGTCTCTCGTCTGCGACATAGAGGAGCTGTTCAGATCGAGAATAGACAGGCTCATAATCAGGATGGTCAATCTCAAGGTCATTACAAAAGACGACTTCACCGAGACTGAAAAAGGGCTGTACCTGACAAGAGACGCGCTCGCAAAATTCCTTAACCAGTTTGATGCCGAAATGGAGAGAAAGACTCCGGGAAACGGGCTTTCCCTGAAGGAAAATATTTACGTCCAGACTTCTGTAGTGAAGAACTTTATGCTTGAGAACAAGCCGATGACGTTTTATGTGTGGGATGTCTGAACCATGATTCGTCTGATTAGATGATGACCCTGATTAAAAAATGGAGGAGCCATGCAAGAACCGATTTCGTTCGAAGAAATTGACGCAAGTTTGACTTCAACAATGGAGGAAACAGAAGGTATGCCTGTCCCCGAAGAAACGCCGTTCAGGGTCGCGCTCTTAGGCGATTTCAGCGGGCGGCGGAATAGAGGCGTGTTTCAGACAGGCTCCACGCTTGCCAAACGCCGTTTTATCTTTGTGGACCGCGACAATATTGATGAGGCAATGGAAAAACTCGGCGTTGGGATCAATCTCCCGATATTCGGTAAAAACGCGCCCCCGGTCCACGTCACGTTTTCAAAAATGGATGACTTCCATCCCGACAGCCTCTTCAACGGTCTCGACGTCTTTCAGGCGCTGCGGGATACAAGGCGGGGCTTGAAAGACCCGGCGACTTTTGC
>JACRHB010000200.1 GCA_016217725.1 Nitrospirota bacterium
TCTATCGTGTCTCGTTCTTCCACAGATAATATTATATGTTCCGCTCTTCTGCTCATGCGGATAGTATACATGACTTTCACCTTTATGTAAAGTTATATCAGCCGCACTACACTAGCTATAGACAGTTTGACAAATAAATCATATGAAGCGAGGAGATTTAAGGTCGACCAAGACTTTCTACCAGTGAGCCCAGCTCCAGGTGGGGGTCCTGACCTTATCTTCGAATTCGAGGACTTTGTGGTTGTGGTAGAAGTAACCTTGACGGAGAGTTCCCGTCAGGAAGCAGCAGAAGGGGAGCCTGTTAGACGGCATGTGGCAGAACTGGCGATGCAATATGAAAAACCTGTTTACGGGATGTTTCTTGCCAACCGGATTGACAGTAATACAGCTGAGACGTTCCGTATAGGTGTCTGGTATAATCGTGACGACACTCGAATGCGTCTAGACATAATTCCTTTCACACTCGCCCAGTTTAAAGTATTCTTTGAAGCGATGTTCAAGTCTCGCAATGTGCAAGTTTCAGCCATACGGGCCTTGCTCGACGCGTGCGGCACATCCCGCAAGGATCTACATGCGCCTGAATGGAAGGTGGAAATTGCTCAAGCAGTGCAAAACAAAGCCGCAGGCTTCATGGAGCTGTGATAAAACCACGAGACAGAGTCACCCATTTAAATGGGTGACCCTAATTCTCCTTTCTTGCGATTGCCTTGGCTATCTGGACATTAATCTGGACAAAATGTCCCGATCATTTAATAAAAGCGATCTTACTTGAAGATATCTATTTAATTTAATCTTTTCAATCCCACGATAAAGAAGGAAAAGTCAGGTTTTGACAGACTGTTGAAAAAGCCTTATAGAAGGTACCATATTGCGAAAACCCAGGTATATGTTTACACGCACATATAGGCATGAGGATTTCTTTTGAATTGAAAATCCCTCTCACCCCCCCTTTGTCAAAGGGGGAATAATACCCCGCGTAACTGAAGGATTACGTTTCTTGCCATCATATCATTTACATTTTTCAATAATATTGGAATACTATTAACGCAATTAAAATAAGTAATTGTTAATATTATAGCCAAAGAAAATTCAGAGGACCGCTATTTAATGGACAGGAAAAAAACAGTTGCAAAGGCCGCTGGCAAAATGTCTCTCGCCACCTTCATCAGCCGTATACTCGGCTTTATAAGGGACATGATCTTTGCATTATATTTCGGCGCCACCGGACTCTCCGATACCTTTTTCGCGGCCTTCAGGATACCTAACCTTTTAAGAGAGCTCTTTGCCGAAGGTTCAATATCGTCCGCCTTTATCCCGGTATTGACCGAGTACCGCGAGAGGCATGGAGAGGAAGAAGCGAGGCGGCTTGTCAGGATAGTATTTACGTTTATCAGCATCGTCGTTTCTGTAATATGTCTTCTCGGCATCGTCTTTTCCCCGGCCATTGTTACGGTCATAGCGCCCGGATTTTTGAGCTCGCCTGAGAAATTTTCCCTGACAGTGCTTCTGACAAGGATAATGTTCCCCTTTCTCTTATTTATAAGTCTTGCCGCGTTGGTGATGGGGGCGCTGAATACAAAGAAGGTCTTCTTCATCCCCGCGCTTGCCCCTGCCGTGCTGAATATAGTCCTGATCCTGAGCATAGTATTTTTTGAATCGAGGACCAGTCAGCCGATAATGGCGGCGGCTATAGGCGTTATGGTCGGAGGCTTTGTTCAATTCGCCTTTCAACTGCCGGCCTTTTTTAAAAACGGATACCGTCTCGGTTTCGACGCGGCCTTTAACCATCCGGGCCTTAAAAGGATAGCAGTCCTGCTGGTCCCTGCGACGCTTGCCCTGTCTGTGAGCCAGATCAATATCGTTGTAAGCAACATCCTCGCTTCGTATCTCCCGTCAGGCAGCATTACCTATCTTTTCTATTCAATGAGGCTGATACAGTTCCCTATCGGGATATTCGGCGTCGCCATGGGCATGGCCATTTTGCCGACCCTGTCGGAGCACGCGGTAAAGGGGGATTTTGACAAGTTAAGGGAGGATTTTTCGTTTGCGTTAAGGCTGCTTTTCTTTATAACAGTCCCGTCGATGGCAGGTCTCATCTTTTTGAGGGAACCGCTCGTAAACATACTTTTTCAGAGGGGCAAATGGGACTATGCCGCGACGATCGGAACATCACAGGCGCTGATTTTTTACTCCCTGGGCATATGGGCGATAGTCGGGGTCAGAGTCGTGACCGCAAGTTTTTATTCCATGCAGGACACAAAAACACCGGTAAAGATCGCGGTAATCGCCATGACGGCGAACATTGTCCTGAGCCTCTTATTAATGACGCCAATGAAACACAGCGGACTGGCCCTTGCCAATGCCGCTGCCGCGTCAATCAATTTCAGCCTCCTCTTTTTTATGCTAAAGAGAAAGCTCGGCAGGGTTGACGGCAAGGCCATCATCGTCTCTTTTATTAAGATATCCCTGGCTTCCGCTGTGACAGGCATAATAAGCTGGCTGATTATTAAAGGGGACATATGGATGCAGGTAGGGAGAACACCCGAGAAGACCGGGATTCTTGTCGGCGTGATTGCGCTCTTTCTTGCGGTGTATACGGGCATTATGTACCTGTTAGGAAGCGAGGAGCTTAAA
>JACRHB010000203.1 GCA_016217725.1 Nitrospirota bacterium
CTCGGAGTATCATGTGCTGAACTCGCCCGTCATCTCGGTGTGTGTACATCGAGTGTATCTCGGGTAATTGCAAAGGCAGAGTTTGACAATGATAATTAAGGGCGTTTTGATTTGCAATGTAAGCATCAACGTCCCTCCTCACCTCTAAATTCTGAATTTCAAAAAAAGCGGCTCAATTGAGGTTAAGGCGAGTATGGATGTCACGAAAAAAGAAGTTAATGAACACGAAGCGCACGAACACGGTCATTAGACCTTATCGTACAATCCTCTCCGGATGGGTGTAGATGTTGCACCTTTTTCCCCGCATGAAGCCGACCATTGTTATGCCGCGCTTGTCCGCGATATCAATCGACAAGGCAGTGGCCGCCGCGCGGCTTACAACAACCGGGATTGCCCACCTGGAGCACTTTGAGGCCATTTCCGAGGACAGCCTGCCGCTGACAAAGAGGATTTTATCGTCCAGCGGAATATTTTCGAGAATGCAGTGCCCGATAACCTTGTCCACGGCATTATGCCTTCCGATGTCTTCAGCTACCGTGAGTATATATTCCCCGTCTGAAACCGCGGCGCTGTGGATGCAGCCGGTCTGATTGTAGAGGTCGGACTTTTTCTGAAACTCGTGAAAGACTTCTCTTAGCTTATCAATTCCGATGCTGATACCGTTTTCTGAAACCTTTCCTTCCGGCTTTCTGTCAAAGGTGACGCCGCCGACACAGCCTGACGTTATTGTTGCGCCCTCCAGGGATACCTCGCCTTCCGCCGGAATATCAACAAGGATATCCTCTCCGTATTCGATTGTCATCCTCTCGGCGCACCAGTGGCCGTGGATAATCCCTTCGGTCATTAAAAAACCCACCACAAGCTCCCTCACCATGATCGGGCTGCAATAGAGCTTCAGCGCCTCCTTGCCGTTGACCGAAAGCCTTAACCGTTTTTCTTCAGCGATGATGTCTTCCGCATGGGAGTTGTGTGTTTCGGTAATCTTTATGATTTTCTTTTGCTTATATGGTTTCATTGGTAATTTATAAAGAGGGGAACACACCCCTAACCCCTCTTATCAGAGGGGAATCTTCCACCTTCGTAAGAAGGTGAGATATTTTACTTGACCCCTTGAATCCTCGGATCCTTGACCCCTTTCTTTTCTACTGCTCGTACACGACCTTTCCCATGGCGCTCACGTCGTATCCGCCGAGGGAGAGGACCGCGGATTTGAATTCATCATCGGATATGATTATTTGCAAAAACGCCTGTATCATCGGCATATCGAGATGCTCCTTCTTTATAACGAGGTCGTATCGCTCATTTGCAACCGGGACAAATTCGAGTCCGAGCGCAATTGCTGCGGTGAGAATTCCCATTCCCGTATCAGCGGCGCCTGACATGACTGCCGATGCAACGCCCATGTGGGTGAATTCCTCTTTGTCATAGCCTTTAATATTCTCGCGGGTCATGCCTTTATCGCGCAGGCATTTGTCCGTCAAAAGCCGCGTGCCTGAGCCGGGCTGCCTGTTGATGAAGACAATGTCGTCTCTGATGAGGTCTTCAATGCCCTTTATATTTTTGGGATTGCCTTTCCTTACAATTAAACCTTGCTCTCTGTAGACGAGGTTGATGAGTTTAAGCGGAACGTCTTTGAGAAATTTCTTGATGAACGCGACATTGTATTCGCCGCGTTGCTCGTCAAGCAGGTGTGTGCCTGCCACGTGCGCCTCTGATTTTTTTATCGCCATAATGCCGCCCATCGAGCCGACATGCGCCGAAGACATGCTGTATGAGGTAAATTTTTTCTTCAAATAATTTGCGAGCACGTCGAGCGCGTTGTCGTGACTCCCGATGCAGACGACCGTGCTCTCTATTTCGCTCTTTGAGCGGATAAGCTTTACGTCAACTTCGGTCTCGGCCGCGATGCCTTCGCTCATCGCCGGTACCTGCACGATCCCATCTGCGCGCTGAAGCGTCATTAATGCGCCCGCGCCCCTGCCGACAGGCGTAGCCACAAATTTGTCCCCGACCTTTCCGACCTTTACGCGCAGAAACTCCTCTTGCCCTATCGAAGACGCCACATGTCTTGAAAGCCTTGCCTTCATGGTCTCAGTTACTGCGGGTTCAATTCCGAGCAGACGGCATATCAGCGGTTTGGCGAAAAGCTCAAACGTCATGTATGCAGCAACCGGATACCCCGGAAGTCCGATAACGGGCTTGCCGCTTATGCTTCCGAGCAGAACGGGTTTGCCGGGCTTGATATTTATCCCATGGACCAATACTCTTCCGAGGTCTTCCACCGCATTAGGGGTAAAGTCTTTGGTGCCGGCGGATGCGCCTGCCAGGACCACGACCATGTCGCTCCTGCCGGAGGCGTCAAGTATCTTTTGTTTGAGAAGCTCCTTATTGTCCTGAACAACATCCGTCCTCCTGAATTCGCCGCCCCATTGAATAACGAGATTGCCGATCATGTAACTGTTTGAGTCTATAATATTGCCGGTCTTAAGCGGCGTGCCCGGCTCCACAATTTCATTGCCTGTGGGGATAACGGTCACAACGGGTTTGCGCCTGACCGGGATTTTATAATTCCCGCCTGAAAGCATCGCGCCGATATCAACGGGGCGGATGACATGATTTTCAGGAAGTATCAGCTCCGTCTGCACTATGTCTTCGCCGACGGGGCGGATGTGTTTATAGGGTGTGACCGCGGCTGTTATCTCAATGCAGTCATCCACGAGGTTGATCTCTTCGATCATAATGACCGCGTTGAATCCCGTGGGAATGGGGTCGCCGGTGTTGACAGGGACTGCCTGTTCATGGAGCTTCAGACGAACGGGATTGGTCTCGGAGGCGCCGAAGGTATCGATGAAGCGCACTGCGTATCCGTCCATCGCGGAGGCGTGGAAGAACGGCGATGAAATCTTCGCCTGCACCGCTTCCGCAGTGACCCTGCCAAGAGAATCGCCGACCGGAATCTCCTCCGGCTCTACGGGTTTGAAATCAGTGATGAATTCAAACCAGATTTTGAATGCCTCTTCAAGCGATGTGTTTGTCTGGTATATTCTTCTGGTGAAAATCAATGTATATTCCTCGATCTTTTTACAGCTATTTGTTTGAAACCCCTCTTTGGAAAAGAGGGGCAGGGGAGATTTTTTGAATTAAAAAATTCTTTTTCAAAATCCCCCTAGATCCCCCTTTTTCAAAGGGGGACTATCAATCTCTAAACAGCCTCACTTCCACCTCTTCGCCTTCATAAATCCCTGATTTGTTCATCGGAATTACAACAATCCCGTCCGCCTGAACCAGCGTGCGCACAAGGCCTGATTTTCCTAAAACAGGGACTGCCCACAGCGCGCCGTTACGCTTCTCAACATATACCCTTACGTGTTCTTCCCTGCCGACTGCTGATGAAAGGTTTCTGCTGAACAAGGCCCTGACCGTGCGACGGGAGGGGATAACGGGATTCGGTATTTCTCCCGAGAGTCTAATTAACAGCGGCTCGATGAAGGTCTCAAAGCTGACCGTTATCGCTGCCGGGTGTCCGGGGAGACCGAACACCGGCTTACCGTCAACGATCCCGCCGATCACGGGCTTGCCGGGTTTCATCGCCACTCCGTGAAAAAGCACGCCCGGGGAGCCGAGCTCATTTATGACCCTTGCGGTATAATCCGCGACGCCGACAGAGCTGCCGCCTGTAATGAGAAGCATGTCTGAACTGTTCAAAGCCTGCTTCACGGCTTCTCTCAATATATCGAGATCATCTTTGACTATTCCTTTTTTGAGGGGAACGGCATGGCAGGCCGAAATCATCCCGGCAAGGTTGTATGAATTGATGTCGCGCACTTCGCCGATGGATAATGGTTTATCAACAGGCACAACCTCATCACCTGTAGAAATAATCGCAGCCACAGGCTTTCCGTACACTTCAATTTCAAGAATACCGAGTCCCGCAAGGGCCCCGATGTCCTGCGGTCTCAGCCTGTGTCCAGCCTTTAAAATGACCTCGCCCTTTTTTACGTCTTCATCAAACATGATGACGTTTTCACCCGGGGAGACGGTTTTCATGATCTCGACCATTTCATTGTCAAGGCGGCTGGTGTACTCAAACATCACAATCGCGTCCGCGCCTTCAGGGAGCATCCCGCCCGTAGGTATCTGACATGCTTCACCGCGCCGTAATCTGATTTCAGGCCTCTGACCCATCAGCACCTGTCCTTTTATCTGAAGGTAAACAGGCATCGTGTCTGATGCGCCGAAGGTGTCTGCGGAATTGACCGCGTAGCCGTCCATGGTGGAACGGTTGAATCCGGGAAGGTTTTCAGGAGAGACAATATCCTGCGCAAGCGCCCTTCCGAAGGCATTCTCAATTGGAATTGATTCGGTGACAGGCAGCTTGAGCTTCTGCTCATTGAGAAGTCTCAAGGCCTCTTCCACTGTTACGGCTTCGTCTCTTCCAAGCAGGTCTTTCATGTACTTTTTGAAAATCCCCTTACATTCCCCTTTTTAAAAGGGGTGTAATTTGTTCCCCTCTATCAAGAGGGGATTAAGGTGTGTGTTTGCTTCTTAACGATTAAATATGATACCTGAATTGAAGCGGTTTGTGGTAAAAAAATAGGGGGGTTTTTTGAGGATTTGGTAAAATTAGTAATCAAAAAAATAAAGACAGGTTATTACCCTCACCGGAGATATTCAGAAATGCCCTCCTCACTTTCACCCACCACGTCTCTTCTTGCTTTCAGACGCCCTTTTTAGTTCAATTGCCTTGATAGTCTTTTCAAAATCGGTTTCTATACGGTCCTGTGTCCGTGTGCGCAACCTGCTGAATTTATCATATTCGTTTTCTGCGCGATCCTTTGCCATTTCATGCGATATCTTTCCGGCATGGGTCAATATATTACGCTCATTCAAAGAAAGAAATCCGTCGAGCTTTTTTATCCAGTCCCGCATGTGCATCGGCATACGCCTCATGGCCTGGCCCTCGGCAAATATGGCGAAGCAGCTCTTCAAAATAATCAAAGGGCTGGTCAGGGTTCTTAAGCCGTTCGTCATCCAGCACAAACCCCTTGACGATATACTCACGGAGCTGCCTGGTTGCCCACTGGCGAAAACGCGTGGCGACATGAGATTTTATACGGTAGCCAACCGAGATAATCATATCGAGGTTGTAAAATTTTGTCCGGTACTGCTTGCCGTCTGCGGCAGTTGTTAAGAATTCCTTAATAACTGAATCAGCAGCCAGTTCACCTTCTTCAAAGATATTATTGATGTGAATATTAATGTTTGGAATGGATGTCTGGAATAACTCAGCCATAAGTTTTTGAGTCAACCATACGGTTTCATTCTCCAGTCGCACATCAATTTTGATTCGTCCGTCTTCAGCCTGATATACAAGAAACTGACTTTTTCCTGCTTCGATTTTTTTCTTGCTCATCTATGTGGCCTGACTCCTTTCATCTATTTCGTTGTTTCGACAAGGGACTTGTTGATTTTGGGTGTTATGGTGAATTTTGGGTCAAATGGCATCAATGTTTTTGAGGTTACGCAACAAGCCTTTCAATATATTTATCACGTTTGCTCCATGCCATTGGTTCTATCTCATAAGCTTTTAATGCGTGTATAGTGTCAGGAGTAATTTCTCTATCCTGATCATTTAGCACGGCTATAGCAATAGCATTCTCTGACCTTACTTTTCTGGCGTCGTCCCATGAGAAAATCATTGCAGAAACATTATTTTTAGTGGGGTTATTGATAGTCCTCAAAACCCTTTCAGGCTCTTTCTTTGAAGGAGGGATTACAAAATCAAAGTGATGATTGAAACCACTCTTGCCGATGAAATTAATATCTTTCGTAAACCGAATATCGTATAAAGACAGATATTTCTCAACATCCTCTTTGAAAAAACTTGCAACCTTTTGAGGAGCTAAAACAAAGAGATCATTGATTGCAAGCATTGCCTGCAAAAGGTTATGTTTTTTTTGAGCGAAATTTTCAGGGCGGGCCTCCACTTCAAGGCTGTCTCCATGAAGAGTTACCCCAAGGCCATTCAAAACACTTTTAATCTCGTTCCTTCTGCGGTCGGTATTGAATTCAAGACCGCTCATTTCCAAATCCCTTATCGTGTATCCGTCATCGGTCAACAACATCCCTGAAGGAGTGGCCTTAACATATATCTGCAAATAATCATTATGCCGGTCAATAAATGGGGTCGTAAGCTCACACACATCACCGATTGTCTTCAGTTTTACTCTTTCTTTAAGCCAATCCGCGTACAGATTAACAAGCTGATAGCAATCCAATGCGCTCATATAAATAAACCTCTCAATGCCGTTCTTCGTCTTCAGTTGAAAGCATTATCAAGAACTGTGGGAGAGAGGATATCGACTTCGGCGGGGGCGGACTTGTCTTTGCAATCGCCATCCTAATCACCAACTCTGACAAGAATGTATCTGTCACCGTGCTCGATACTGCTCGGATATTGAATCAGTAAGTATTATTCTCCAAAAGCCTATTGATTCGAGAAAGGAAGAAAAGAATGTTTGCTCTCAAAAACTTTCCCTACCTGATTCCGCAACGGAAGATATGAAACAAACAACCGCCAAATTAATTCCCAAGAAGGATCGTCTTTTCTTCGATAATCAACTGCTAAACCCATATTTTTAGCATCCTTATGGTCTATGGCATATCCGTGAGAAAGCCATTTTTTATCGTCGGATAAATCTTTAGCTATTTTTTTGGCTTTAGTCTTATTGTTCTTAAGCATACACTTTGCGAGCCATTCATAAGCGCATCTCTCGGTTCTTGAGACAGCCTTCTCCGCAATATCAATGACAGCCAAATCCAGATTATCAAGCATGGGCAAATAGGCGGGGTTAAGTTTGCCTTCAGCATTTATCTTCTTAATAGTATCTATAATGCTGAAGGCCGGCCTGTAAATTACTCCATTCCGAGTATAGATAGGAATTTGTGGGTCAATAGGTCCCAATTCGGAAGTGTCGCCCATCAAAATTCTGTCCGCTGTCAGCGCCAACAATGTAGCCGCACTTTTAGCTTTCTCGGGAACTACTACAATAAATTCCTCGTTTCCCGTGACGTTTCTGATCATCTTTGCCAGCTTTTCGGCAGCGTCTATTACTCCACCGTTGCTGTAAATGAGCAACCCGATCTTGGAATTGTAATTAATCTTGTAAAGAAGATCCTGAAACGGGGCAATATCATCAGGAATAATAGGCAGGTTAAACCCCATATAAACGACTAACTCGCAACCTAACTGCTTTTCAATTTCAACGATAAAATCACGTCGGGAATATCTGGGGTCATTCAAAGCTCGGTATAACGGAGTGTAGTTCTTAAGATCATCACTACATGTAGTTATAGACATTATAACCCTCTGCGCTTATGATTTTCTTTTTATTAACATCTACCCCCTTTTGCTTGAGGTAATCTTCATATACTTGCATGCTTTCTTTAATTGCCTTATAATTCCCCTTTTTTTCTTCGGCATATTTTTCGACCATGCGGATTATGTTCTTCCCATTCTTGGTCATTTTCTTCATACGAGATAACCTCCTTGCCTGTAATTATATCATTTTAAAAAATATTCTCATAGGGACTGTTGCCATTCTGTCACCATTACAACTCCCCTTTGAACGCCTTATCAAGCACCGCAGGCAGAAGGGTTTCGAGTTCGGCGGCGGTTTGATGCTGAAGGCGTTTGACACTATTTGCCAATTGTTTCAATCTCACAATCTTTTGTTGATCATGGGGAATAAGAATTTTGATAGCAAGAAGCTGATTTTCCTTAAGTCTCCGACGATTTGTAACACCACGACTTGCTATGCGACATGCTTCAATAAACCGTTGAGAGCGAAAAACGACTTCTATTATCTCAGGTAAAACCTCTGCTTTATCAATATCGAATGTCGGAAAGTCACTTGTAACAATAGCACCGTCAAGTTCTTCCGGCACAATCCCCATTGCACCATTGCGCGCATCAATTCTGGAATAAATAAATTGACCTTTGCTTATCCTATACTGAGTTCTTGTTTTGATATCCGAACCTTTAATCAATTGTCGGAGACGTACCCCTTTCCCGTGCAACGCGACTGTAACTTGCTTGTATTCTTTGTCGTCATCAATACAGAGTTCCTCTCGGCGTGGTATTAAGAACTTGCTTAATGCAAGTTCAGTTCCCTCGTTATTGCCCACTGGCTCAAGCAACTCCTGAATTTCCTCCATAATGTCAAGAATTCGAACTTCTTTACTGGCTATGTCAGCAGCAATGGCGTCAGGTGAGCGGTGTCTGATCGAAGCAACCTCATTAGGATTGCTCGCTGACAGGTCATAGTTTTTTGCGATAATGTCTTCTATCGACACTACCCAAGAACGATCTGAAAGCTCTCGTTTTTTTGCCTTTATAAGACAATCTGGAAGGTCATTTTCTTCCATTGGTCGTTGTGTTTTTGTCAGGCTAAACCCTACGGTCTCAACCTCGTAATACCAGATTTGCTTTGTGCCGACCGGGAGGCCGGTTTCAGTAATCTCTCGCTCAAAGAAAAGCAGATAAGTCTTAGGTCCTGTTCCAATAGCTACGGCGTTTGCAAAAACTCCAGCGGGGAGGCTGATAATTGTGTGTAAATTAAAATTCTCAATAAGTTCTTTTCTGGTGTCCACATATGCGCTTTCCGTGGTTTTAAATAATACCCCTTCATCAATAACCATCCCCACGCGCCCGCCGCGCTTGACCTTTGCCATGATGTGCTGAAGAAAGGTAATGGAGGTCGCCTTTGACGGATAGCGGAAATTCGCAGTTACGCTCTCATGTTCTGTTCCGCCGAAAGGCGGATTGGTCAGTATAATGTCAAAGCGGTCTTTCTCGGTGAACTTCCGGACATCATCTGCCAGTGTATTCCTGCGGTTCAATGACGGCGTCAATACACCGTGCAGAATCATGTTCATGCAGCCGAGCAAATACGGAAGCGGTTTTTTCTCCTGCCCGAAGAATGTCTCGCGCTGCAATTTCCGTTCATCGTCGGGTTGGATGCATGTGCCCAAGCCCATGCGCATATGTTTGTAGGCTTCGACAAGGAATCCGGGGGGGGCTGGCTGAACCCATTGCAGGGTCATAAACTGTCTCGCCGAGCTTAGGGTCAACCATGTTGACCACAAATTCAATGATAGGGCGCGGAGTATAGAATTCACCGCCGAAGCCTCCTTCACGTCCGAGCTTTGCAAGCAAAGACTCGTAAAGATGTGAAAGGGTGTATATATCGTCCGCGCTTTCAAACTGGATTTCCTGAATTGCGTCTATTGCATCACGGAGGATATTGCCGTTTTTAACATCTTAGACGGCGCTTCCTCGAACAAGGCACGAATAACAGAACTGCCATTGACGCCTTTCAGACTTCTAAGGTGCGGGAATAGATCATTATTCAGAAATGCAAGAAGCGACTGGCCGGTCAGCTTGGTTGAAGGGTCAGGATTTGTCCATGAAGACCACTGGTACTTATTTGCAATAATATGACGGTAGGTTTTGCCTTCAAACTCAGCTTCGTCTCGGCGTCTCTTCTCAAGCTCCTCAAAGCATTTCAGGAAAAGGAGCCATGAAATTTGTTCAACATAGTCCAGAAGGCTGTTGGTGTTGTCATCCTGCCGGAGGATTTTTGCGGCCTTCCAGAATTGGGTATTAAGTGTTTCCCTTGACATGTATTATGCCGCCTCTTTCCAATATAAATGATAAACAAGTTCGTCAGCAGCCTTGCGAAGCTCGGGTATCCCTCCAAAGGGTTTAGCCACTGCGCGAACATCACTGTTGAACGGAGCAAGTTGAAATACTAATGGATCGGTTACGCCGGACAATCCGCCATAGCGATACTTTTCTACAAGTGTAAGTAAAACTTCTCGCGCCGGATTGTCAAACTTTTCAAAAAACTCTTTGTGAAGATTAAAAAGTGCGACGGCGCGTTCTTCGCAACTATGGATTTCCTCACCGAATGCCGTATGCGCTAACAAGTCAAAGGCATCAGCATCGGGACGCTGAAGTATTTCCTTTAGAATATCTATGTGTACCATGCGCTCTTCAAGGCTTTGAAGCAATTGCTCGCGGCGATTGCGTTCAATCCATGCGCTTTGAAGCTCAACCATAGAATGGCAGGCTGTCAGAATTTCTTCGCGTACTTTTTTCAGGTAGTCTTCGGGGGATACAAGATTACCCTCAGCGTCGCGTTCTTCATAAGTCTCGTCAACAAACTTCACATCAATATTGGTGATTCGAATCTTCTTGTGCGGCGGCTCGGCCTTCCGTAGGCGGAGCGGGATTTCCAGCGTAAGCGGCGTATCCTTCCTTGTATGGTATAAGGACTGGACTTTGTGATAATCAGGGGCCGTGACAACAAGCAAAACCTGTCCTTCGCCAATACTTGAAAAGAAAAACTGACCTTCAGTCCCTGTGCGTTGGTCAATGATATCGTTTGGCCCGGTCTGCAAAACCACATGCGCGCCCGAAAGCGGTTTCTTTGTCTCGTCATCAATAACCTTGCCGCCTATAACACATTCAAAGGGGGCTATTGTGTTAGGTCCGCCTTCGGGCGGTTCGCCTGGCTTGTCCCATTCATCGAATAGCCTGGAAGCGTTTGTATAATCAATGACACGGAACCAGAACTTTTCCGTATCCGGGCAAAGGCGGCTGCCGCGCCCGACAATCTGTTTGAAAGACACAATAGAGGAAACTGGTTTCATGAAAACTATGTTGCGCACGCTCGGCGCGTCAACGCCTGTGGTCAGGAGGTCTACAGTTGAAGCTACAACAGGCGTCATGCTTTCGGTATTCTGAAATTTCTCAAGCAAGGCCTTGCCGGTTGCGCCTTCTTCAGATACAATGCGTACAGCATAGTCAGACACATTAAGGTCGGTATTGAGCCGATTTAGTTCCGTTATAACCGCAAGCGCATGGTCCTGATTCACGCAAAAGACCATCGTCTTTTCCATTCGGCCGTAGTTGTGCAGGAGTTTGTTCAGGTGTTCGCACAAGCGGACAATATGATCAGGCATCGTGATCTTGCGCTCGAAGTCAGGAAGTACATATTCGTCTTCAACAACTGCCTCCGCCGGAACTTCAAGCTCAGCGCCTTTAGCTCCTGCTTTTCCTCTTTGTTCAGATTCAGTGGAGCAAGAAGCGGTGATTTGTTTTTATCATCCCCGCCGCCTTTATTGAAGAATTCAATCACCTCGTCGATAGTTTCAAAAACACCGTTATGCATGTATGGAGAAGTCAGAGCAAGTTCCCGCAGGCCCGGGGTCTTGAAGGCCTTCCAGTCTTTCTTGTCTTTTGTTACAAGATACCTGCCGGGATCTTCTGTCAGTGAACGGTACTCCTTGTAGCCTGACACCTTTGCGGTAAATCTCATTGTCGCCGTCACCCTCGGATCGTTGACGAGCGCAGGGTTGTCAGGCACGCCGAGATTATAAAATTTGGCTCTTACTTATAATGGGTGGGTAAATATGAGCTTGTCTATTTTAACGAAGAAAGGCGGGTTAAGGATTCCCCTCTAAAAAGAGGGGTGCAGGGGTGTGTATTTAATAAGAGGGCTTTAGAAAACAATAAAAGCAATGTTATAAAGATTGAAAATAAACACACCCCTTAATCCCCTCTTGATAGAGGGGAAGAAAAGACACTCGGTCAAAATCGGCAAATTTACCCATTTGAAATGAGAAAGAACCAGCTTTTTCATAATTAGAATGGAGTTCATAAATATCCATTGTAGTTGTCATTTCCGCAGTCAGTTGAGCGGGAATCCATCTAAGGAACTGGATTCCCGACAAAGAACTTCGGGCATGACGATTAATTGATGCAGGTGTTGTAGGGGCAATTCATGAATTGCCCCTACATTTCTAACTCTTAACTCCTCATCCCTCTTCATAAGACAGGACATTAAAATATTTTACCGCTAATTTGAACAGCAAGGCCCCGGATGCTACAAGGAACAGGCTGACCATAATCTCGTTTGCGGTCGGGAAATATTTTACTCCCAATTCGGCTGCGTGACTCAGCATTCCGAATATCGCTACATTCATACGGTTGATTACAACCCCGAAGATTACCAGTATATCTACGAGTAATATCCCTCCAAGGCTGTTCCTGACCCCGGGCAGCAGCAGTAAAACAAGCGGTATTATTACTCCGGCAAGCATTTCAAGCAGATACATCTTTGATTCCATGCTGCCGGCAAATGCCGCAGCCGCACCCGCACCGTTCAAAAGCAAAAAGATTTTTAAAACAAGATAGAAGGCTATCGCAATAATCGACCCACGGGCCAGGCCTGAAAAGAGGTCCATATTTACAGGGCGCTTGAAAAATTTGGAGCTGAGTATCGACACGAAGCTTACCATAGCAAGACCCATCATGACGGATGACACGAGGAAGCTGAAAGGCAGGGTCCGGCTGTACCACAGGTTGTGCAGCTTGTCCGGAACTATCAAATACACGGCCCCAAGAGAAGACTGATGGAGCACCGAGAGGAGCGTCCCGAAAAGGGCGATGCCGACCATGCCCTTCTCAATTATTTTTTTCAGCCCTCCGAGCTTTAACTTTTCCAGCAGCATCGGACTGGACTCAAGTCCCAGCACGGTAGTGTAGAGGATCACATGGATCGCGACTATGAACATTACAGAGTGGACCTGCCACATGACTGCCGGATGCCAGATCCTCTCCGGATGGCCTAAATCCAGGAATATGGCGGACGCTGCAAGCAGATACCCGATGAACGCGGTGAGTATGGCGGGCCTTGCAAGGGGTTTGTATTTTTTCATGTTAAAGAGGTACACAGCGCTTGCTGTTACAAAACCTCCTGCTGCCATTGCAACGCCTCCCAGGACATTAAACCCAATCCAGAGACCCCAGGGGAAGTCATCCTGCAGATTAGTGGTCACTGTGCCCAGCGTTAATTTTTTGAATACGACCAAAGCGCCCGCGATTATCACAATGAGCAGCCCGAGCGTGACAGGGGTAAAGAGCTTTATGTTATTCTGTGCCGGTTTCATTTGTTTTATCCTCCTCGTGCATATTTTTGTTCCTGCGCGTGATGATCCAACTGCCTATGCCGGCAGCCAGGACTACGCCTATGATGGCAGGGATCCCGGAGATGTATTCCCACGTCAGGTCGGGGATTACCGCGTCGCCGACTTTCTGAAACCCGAGCTGGTCAATCGGCAGCGCGGAGAGCAGAAGCACGGACGTGCCTCCCGCCTCTTTCTCTCCGTAAACATGATTGAAGTATTTCCCGGGATTATCGCTCAGCCTTCGCTTTGCCTCTTTCAGATTATTTTCAATACTGTCTCCGAAATGAATTGTTCCTGAAGGGCATGTCTTTGCGCAGGCCGGAATTTTGTTATCCAGTATGCGCTCGTGGCAGAACGTGCATTTCTGTATCCTGGGGGATATTTTCTCCCATTCAAACTTGGGTATATTGAACGGACAGGAAAGCATGCAGTAACGACAGCCGATGCACCGTTCCGCGCGATATATTACAGGTCCCTCTTTTGTTTTGATCAACGCGGCTACCGGGCAGGCGGATACACAGGAAGGCTGTTTGCAATGGAAACATCCATTCCTGGCAAAATTCCATGACACATGGCCGGCCTTCTCCGATTCAAAAAAATCGATGTTGGTATAGGTATTTGCATTCAACTTAACAGGGTTTGTGAATTTGAGACTTATTCTGGTCTTATCCGCCTGATTCTGGTTCCACTGTTTACAGGCTACCTGGCATCCCCTGCATCCTATGCACTTTGTCATATCTATCAGAAAACTTGCTTCCATTTTATACCCCCCTTATCCTGCGCCTTTTCGATATTGACCATAAAGGCTTTTGTTTCGGGAATCAATGTATTCGCATCGCCTATCGTCGGCGTGAGGAGATTGGTGCTGTCCCCGCCGCTTCCGTCTTCAGGGTATTGCCATCCAAAACACCATGGAATGCCTACCTGATGAACTGTAGTTCCTGCAACTTTGAAAGGTTTAAATCTTTTTGTTACTATTGCCATGGCCCATACCTCTCCGCGAGCAGATTTTACAGTCACCTTTTCTCCCGGTTTTATCCCTTTTTCCTGTGCAAGCTCTTCGCTGAGCTCTATAAACTGCTGCGGCATCATCTCAAGCTGCCAGGGAAGATGCCGTGTCATAACGCCTGTCTGCCAGTGCTCCGATACCCTGTACGTAGTCGCAACATACGGGAAACGTATATCGCAGCTCATAAAAATATCTTCATGAAGTCCCCCCCCTTCTTTCGCCTTTTCATGCGGGCCTTCGACGGCGTAGAAAAGTTTGATGGTCGGATTTATCCTGTGCCCGGGCTGCATCGGGTTTTCCTGGAGAGGACATTCGAGCGCCTCATAATGCTCAGGGAACGGCCCGTCTGCAAGTCCCGGCCCGAATATCGCGCCCATTCCATCCGCGCGCATGATGAAAGGA
>JACRHB010000201.1 GCA_016217725.1 Nitrospirota bacterium
GGCACAAAGGATATTCCACAAAAGAGCACATGGAATGTCTTCAACGGCACGGACCATGTCCCATTCACAGAAAGAGCTTCAGCAAGGTCATGGATATGCAGTTGCCGCTGGGTGATTAAGCTCTATTAAGTCGATAGCTTTTTCATCTCCCTCACAGCCTTCTCCATTCCATCGTAAACCGAGCGCGCGACGATGCTGTGGCCGATGTATAATCCTCTCACGCCTTTGATGGCGACGATTTTTTTAACGTTGGCATAATTCAGACCGTGTCCCGCATTGACCATAAGCCCGATTTCAAGTCCTCTCTTCACCGCTTCTTTCACCCTCTTCAATTCCATTGCCTGCTGTTTTCCCCTTACGTTTGAGTAAAGACCGGTGTGAATTTCAACCATCTTGGCGCCGAGCTCTTTTGAAATCTCAACGTCAGTAATTGAAGGATTGATAAACAAACTGACCGGAATTCCTTTAGCCTGAATTGCGTCAATGGCCTTTTTAATTTTACTGCCGCTTTTTTTCAGATCAAGACCGCCTTCGGTCGTAAGCTCCGCCCTTTTCTCAGGAACAAGAGTAACCATATCGGGTCTGACTTTTAATGCAATGCCGATCATTTCATCTGTCGCAGCCATTTCGAGATTTAATTCCACTGTTTTCACTCTCTTCCTTATCCCAATCAAATCCCTGTCCTGTATATGCCTTCTGTCCTCTCTGAGATGGACGGTGATCCCATCCGCTCCGCCCTTAATTGCGAGAGCGGCTGCCTTCAAAGGATCAGGCTCAACGTCTTTTCTCGCCTCCCTTACGGTCGCCACATGGTCGACATTTACGCCAAGAAGCATGTTACCTCCTGAAAAATTTGGTTGTTAGTTTTTAGTTGTTAGTTGTTAGGCTAACAACTAACAACTAAAAACTAACAACTAAAAACTGATTTTGTTACCACAGATGACACGACACCCATCTGTCCTTTTTCGCTTCCTTATAAACCGGAACTATTTTATCACAGGGCTCGAATCTCCTGTGGCACCTCGGGTGGAAAGGGCATCCGGGCGGGATGTGGATCGGGCTCGGCACGTCGCCTTTGAGAAGGATCCTTCCCCTTTTCCCACCTACTTCGGGCTTCGGCACGTCGGATAAAAGCGCCTCTGTGTAAGGGTGCATGGGTTCATTGAACAAATCCACTGCCGAAGACATTTCCACGATCTTGCCTAAGTACATCACGGCGACGGTGTCGCAGAAATGCTCTATCGCGGGCAGATTGTGACTGATGAATACAAAGGCGAGCCCGGAGTCTTTCTGCAGGTCTTCAAGTAGGTTTATGATTTGAGCCTGGATCGAGACGTCAAGCGCTGAGAGCGGCTCGTCCGCGATCAGTATCCGGGGGTTTACGGCCAGCGCCCTGGCTATGCAGATCCTCTGCCTCTGACCGCCGCTGAATTCATGGGGATACCTGTAAAGCGCATCCGCGCCCATGCCGACCTTTCCGAGAAGCTGCGCAACCGTGTCCTTTACTTCATTCCTTTTGACGATCTTGTTGATAATGAGCGCTTCGCCTACGGTGTCAATTATCCTTTTCCTGGGATTAAGAGATGCAAGAGGGTCCTGGAAAATAATCTGAAGTCCCCGCCGTATCTTTGCAAGCTCTTCCCCGCGTGCAGTCGTCACATCGATCCCGTCAAAATATATTTTTCCCGCGGTCGTTTCAATCAGTTTAAGGATGAGCTTTGCGACGGTCGATTTCCCGCAGCCGCTCTCTCCGACAAGCCCGAAGACACCGGCCTCATTGACGGAAAAACTGACGCCGTCAACGGCCTTAAGAAACTTTCCGTCCTTAACGGGGAAGTATTTTTTTATGTTTTCAAGTAGTAATAGCTCTTTCATAAGTTGTTTATTTGTTAAAAAATCCCCCTGCATCCCCCTTTTCCAAAGGGGGACTTTTTATTTCCCCTCTAAAAAGAGGGGAGGCACTCATATTTCCATCGCCCTGATGCACCTGCTGAAATGTTCCTTGCCGACGGGGATGAGGTCAGGCTCTTTTAAGTGACATTCTTTTATGACGTAACGGCAGCGCGTCGTGAATTTGCATCCCGGAGGCAGCTCGCTCAGTCCCGGCACTTGCCCGGGGATAGGGATCAGCTTTTCTCCCTTCTTTTTCGGCAGTGATTCAAGGAGTCCCATTGTGTAAGGATGACGGGGGTTCAGAAATATCTCCCCGACCGGGGCCTTTTCGACAATTCTTCCGACATACATAACCTCAACATGACGCGCCCACTCCGCGACTATCCCGAGGTCGTGAGTGATTAAAAGCATCGACATTTTATTTTTCTCCTTCAACCCTCCTAAAAGCTCAAGTATCTGCGCCTGTATCGTGACGTCAAGCGCCGTAGTCGGCTCATCGGCGATCAAAAGAGAAGGGTTGCACGCGATAGCCATTGCGATCATCACCCTTTGCCTCATCCCGCCGCTCATCTGATGGGGATACTCTTTTATGCGCGCTTCAGGCGACGGGATCTTTACGCTCCTGAGAAGCTCTACCGCTTTGTCCATCGCTTCTCTTTTTGAAATATCCTGATGCGTAAGCAGCGCTTCCGCAATCTGTGATCCTACAGTGAAGACGGGATTAAGCGAGGTCATCGGCTCCTGAAAGACCATCGAGATATCCCTGCCGCGTATAAGCCTCAATTCTTCTTCTTTCTTTGCAAGGACGTCTTCACCTTTAAATAATATCTTCCCTGAGAAAAAGGCATTCGGCGGCAGAAGCCTCATTACCGAAAGGGCCGTGAGCGTCTTGCCGCTGCCGCTTTCGCCAACAATGACAAAAAAGTCTTCCGGCTCAACTTTGAAGCTGACATTGTCAACGGTTTTGACGGGCCCGTCGTCAGAGGCGAACGATATGCTGAGGTCTTCGACGGATAGGAGGGGTTGATACATCGGTTACTGATATATTCCTAAAGTTTTTTGTCTCATAATTCCAATAAAGTAAAATCAGCCGCGAATTGACACGAATAAACACGAATTAAAAAAAAGATTCGTGAAAATTAGTGTCAATTCGTGGCCTAATTTATTTACAAAGAATCTACTTATCATATATTAAAGAAATCAGGAAAAATGCCGTTAAATAAAATGAAATTTTATTGGATAATTTAATGTTAAAAAACGGCTTTGTCAAGGGATACGCGATGCACGGTAAAAACGATTTGACTTAATGACTGCAAATTTGTTAATTTACAGTTCATTTAAAATTAGAAACCGGGGGTTTAACGAATGGCAAAGAAACCGGCAGCTAAAAGATTAAAGACAAAGCCAGTTAAAAAGGTAAAGAAGGTAAAGAAGAACACAAAACCTCAGGTTGCTAAATCCAGGATAAAGGAGAAAAAGACTACCGCTGCTTCCAAGAAGAAAAAGGTAGTTGGTAAAGAGGCTTCAAAAATGACACCAAGAGAAAAAATCATACACGAGATCAAACAAAACCTTTTATCGCAAAGAGAGTCTCTGCTTAAAGAAGCGGAGGCGACGCTTAATAACCTGCCGTCGGAATTAAACTTCCCGGATATGGGCGATCAGGCCACCGCAGAAACCGACAGGAACTTCATCTTAAGGCTCAGGGACAGGGAGCGCATGCTCTTAAAGAAGATCGAAGAGACCATCGAGCGCATTGAGAGCGGGGAATACGGCATGTGCGTGGAATGCGGCAATGAGATCGGCACTAAAAGGCTCGAGGCGAGACCCGTCACGACCCTGTGTATAGATTGTAAGACGCGCCAGGAAGAAGAAGAAAGGATCGCCGAAGGTAGTTAAGGAGCGCAGAACAATCTATTTCCCGTAAACCTCGGAGAGGATTTTGCCGGCGCCTTTTGAGAGCAAAGTCTCGGCGAGTTTTATCCCCAGAAGCTCGGCGTTCTCCGGCTTTCCCTTCTTACTGCCTTTAATTAAAGTCTTACCGTCCACGCTGCCGACAAGACCGTTAATTATGATTTCCGATTCCCGATTTTCGATTTTCGATTTTTGTTTTAACTTCTGACTTCTGACTTCTGACTCCTGACTCACTATCCTCGCATATGCCCCTATCGGGACCTGGCAGCCGCCTTCGAGCTTTTTCAGGAAGGCGCGCTCCGCCCGCACGCAGATGGAGGAGGCTTTATGGTTTAATTTTTTAAGAAGGCTGTTTATAAACTCGTCATCCGTCCTGCATTCAATTCCTATTGCGCCCTGTCCTATTGCCGGGAGGCTGATTTTCTCCGGCAGGATTTCAGTGATCCTGTGTGCAAGTCCGAGCCTCTTCACTCCGGCTGCGGCAAGGATGATCGCGTCGAATTGCCCTTCATCAAGCTTTCTCAGGCGCGTATCAAGATTGCCCCTGAGCTGGGTGATCCTGAGGTCCGGCCGTTTGTTCAGGAGCTGGCATATCCTCCTCAAGCTGCTCGTGCCTATATGGGCTCCCTGCGGCAGGCTTTTGAAATTTGAAATTTGAAATTTGAAATTTGAAATTTGTGTTATGAAAGCGTCTCTCGGGTCTTCCCTTTTGCAAATAGCGGCAATGTGAAGCCCTTCCGGCAAATCGGTCGGCACGTCTTTCATGCTGTGCACTGCGAGGTCCGCCTTTTTCTTGAGGAGGGCGTCCTCGATCTCCTTTACGAAAAGGCCCTTGCCTCCGACCTTTGCAAGAGGGACGTCAAGGATCATGTCTCCGGTGGTCTTTATCTTTCTGAGCTCGACTTCGACGCCCGGCTTGACCTTTTCAATCTGCCCCTTTACCCACTCCGCCTGCCATAAGGCAAGCTTGCTCCCGCGCGTTGCGATGATGACTTTATGCTTTACCATAATTTATTTTGCCTCCGGATACTTATTTAATGTTTGTTTATAAACTCTGTTGTCCTGTCATTCCGGCTTGTCCGGAATCTTTTCTCAAGAAGGATTCCGGACAAGCCGGAATGACATAGGGACATTATTTATACATAAATTTTAGCTGTCATCGTTATTGAGCCCATACAATTTCTTTACCGCCGCTATCAATTCGTCTCTGTTGTCGTTTTCTTCTTTAAGCGCGGCGGTGGGAGGATGTATAAGCTTGTTGACAATGGAAGCGGTCAGATATTCTATGGCCTTGATCTTTTCTTCTTCCAGGGGGCCGAGTTTTTTGAGGACTTTCTCAAGCTCCTCTTTTCTTATCGCTTCAGCTTTGCTGCGGAGCGCTACGATGGTCGGCGTCGCATCGAGGGAGGCCTGCCATTTCAGGAAGGCCCCGATCTCTTCATCTACGATCTTTTCCGCCTTCTCAGCCTCTTTGGCGCGCTCTTGAACGTTTGTGTCCACAATTCCCTGAAGGCTGTCCACGTCGTACAAATAAACATTGTCGAGGTCGTTTATCTTCGGATCGATATTTCGCGGCACCGAGATGTCGATTATGAACATCTGCTTCTGCTTCCGCTCTTTCATTATCTTATGCACCTGATCCTTCACCAGGATATAGCGGGGAGCGCCCGTGGAGCAGAGCACGATGTCCGTGTGAAGCAATTCTCGCGCAAAGTTTTCAAACGGCACAACCTTGCCGTGAAACTCCAGGGCCAGCTCCTCGGCCCTTGCCATCGTCCGGTTCGTCACCATCACGTCTCTTACGCCGTTGTTGATCAAATGCCTCGCCGCAAGCTCCGCCATTTCGCCCGCGCCGATGAGCATGAAGGATTTTGTGGGAAGGTCGTCAAAGATCTTCCTTGCCAGCTCGACGGCGGCGAAGCTGATGCTGACCGCGCTTTCGGCGATCTTTGTCTCGGTCCTGATGCGCTTTGCCACGGACACGGACTTCCTCATCAGCTTATTGAGAATGATGCCCGTGGTCTTATTCTTCAAAGCCGCATCGTAAGCGTCTTTCAACTGGCCGAGTATCTGCGGCTCGCCCACCACCATTGAATCGAGGCTTGAGGCGACCCTGTACATGTGCCGTATGGCCTCCGGCCCTTTGTGGATATAAAGCGATTTGTCCAGAAGGTCTTTCTGAACTTTATGGAAATCAGAGAGAAAGCCTTTTATGCCCTCGACTCCCGAATCCGGATCACTGACGCCCGCGTATATTTCAACCCTGTTGCACGTGGAAAGTATGATGCTCTCTTTCACGACGCGCGAGCCTTTCAGGATATTGATCGCCTCTTCGAGCTTCGGGCCGTCAAAGGCGATCTTTTCTCTCACTTCTATCGGGGCTGTCTTGTGATTAAGTCCGATGGCTAATATATCCATAATCCAAACAATATTCTTCAGGTTTTCTGCTGGAGAAGACAAACCACGGAGACCCCAAGAAAGATAAATTTTATCCGCAGATTCCACAGATTATAAGAATATTCTTTAAAGAGTATCTGTGTTAATCTGTGTAATCTGCGGATGAAATCAGTTTTTAATTTTCTCCGTGCCTCTGTGTCTGTTATGTAAAGTGTCAAGCTTTTTAAATACGCTGTTTTTTAATTTATTAAATGGGGTATGCACTTGACGGCACCAACTACAATAGATAGCCGCACAGATGGCAGTAAAGCCACAACATCCAGTATCAGGTGTCATGATGTGCATACCCCCTTTTATTAAAAAACAGCACAATGGGACAGCCTTAAACTGTCTGCTAATATTTAAATTACTGGCAGCACTATTTCGTTGCCTCCTTTTGTTCTTTGACAACACTAAAATAGGAACCGTAACTATCTGTTATACGTGGCATCCC
>JACRHB010000202.1 GCA_016217725.1 Nitrospirota bacterium
CTCGGAGTATCATGTGCTGAACTCGCCCGTCATCTCGGTGTGTGTACATCGAGTGTATCTCGGGTAATTGCAAAGGCAGAGTTTGACAATGATAATTAAGGGCGTTTTGATTTGCAATGTAAGCATCAACGTCCCTCCTCAAACTCCTCAAAATTCTCAGTGATTGTTGACAAAAGATTATACTCATCACTAATATTCTTAGTCATGTTCTTAATCCGGAGAATGCAATTTTGTGTTTTTGTGTTTCGGGAGTCCCTCCCGAAACGAGTTCAAAGAGGGGAAGGAGGATGTATTTCGGGAAGGATTCCCGAAATACGAGAATGGAGAGCCTGTAATGGAAGTTGATAAATTATTCGCAGTGATGAGGATAAGACTGGGTCAGCTTTTTATGGCGGGGCTGGGCGTTGTAATCCTGTTTACCGGCAGCCGCTGGAGCGAAAACGGTATCGCAGGCGGCGTATTGTTTTTAGTCGGAGCAACGCTTGCGGGTCTTGCAACCGTTGGACGCATGTGGTGCTCGGTTTATATTTCGGGATATAAGAAAGACACGCTTGTAACAACCGGCCCTTATTCTATGTGCAGGAACCCGTTATACTTCTTCAGCCTCCTCGGCGCGGTCGGCGTCGGCCTGGCTACACGGACGCTCACGATCCCGGCAATAATATTTATCGCCTTTGCGGTCTATTATCCGGTCGTCATCAGGAGAGAAGAACAGCGTCTGCTCGGGATTCATGGAAAGCGCTTTGAAGAATATTGCAAAAAAGTCCCAAGATTCATCCCCTCGTTTTCATCATTTACAGAACCGGAGGAATACGTGATAAAACCCAAATTTCTCAGGGGAAGATTTTCAGATTCTCTCTGGTTCGTGTGGCTGATCGGAATAATTGCGCTGATAGAATCGCTGCACGGACACGGCATCGCGCCGGTTTATTTTAAGCTGTACTGATTTTAACCAAAATATTTTTCTCACCACAGAGAACACAGAGAGAGAAGGGACTACTTAACTATCTCCGTACCGATGCCTTTTTCCGTGAAGATCTCAAGAAGCAGCGCGTGAGGGACGCGGCCGTCGATTATATGCGACTTTTTGACGTCTCCGGCAAGCGCGCTCTGGCAGGCCTGGACTTTCGGCATCATGCCGCCGGAGATTGTGCCATTTGAAACAAGGGTTTTGATCTTTTTTGAATTCAACGTTGAGAACATATTATTCTTCTTGTCTTTGATCCCTTCGACGTCCGTAAGCAGTATCAGCTTCTCCGCCTTAAGTGCGGATGCGATTGCGCCTGCTACGTAATCGGCGTTAATGTTCAACGTTTCATTTTCCCGCCCTGCGCTTATCGGTGCGATAACGGGGATAAAGCCGTCTTTCTCCATCGTGAAAAGGATTTGCGGATTAACTTTTTCCACCTCTCCGACAAGTCCGAGGTCGATTATCTCAGGCGTTCCGGTCTCAGGTGAAACTTTCCTGATCAGTTTTTTCTTTGCCTTTATAAGCTTGCCGTCCTTTCCGCTCAAGCCGATTGAGCGGCCTCCGTGGCTGTTTATCAGAGAGACGATCTGCTTGTTGATAAGTCCGCCGAGCACCATCTCCACGATGTCGATGGTTTCGCTGTCCGTAAACCGCTGGCCGTGAATGAAGGTAGGCTTCTTGCCCATCTGCTCCATCACCTTATTTATTTTCGGCCCGCCGCCGTGTACGACGACCGGCTTTATGCCGATGAAGTTCAGGAGCACCACGTCCTGGGCGAAGGCGTGTTTCAGGTCTTCATCCACCATTGCGGCGCCGCCGTATTTTATGACAAAGGTCTTGCCGTAGAATTTTTTAATGTACGGCAGGGACTCGATGAGTATGTTCGCCTTCTCAATCAGAGTTTTCATTCAGTCCTCCCCATCAGCTCATCAATTTTTGCGCCTATGTCTCCGGCCTTCATAATGGCGGAGCCGACAAGGATCGCGTCCGTCCTTGTCGCTTCCATCAATTCGACGTCGGCCCTCGTATTAAAGCCGCTTTCACTGACCACGATTATATCCTCCGGTATGTCCTTCAGCAGCTCAAGGGTCGCTTTCAGATTTACATTGAGCGTCTTCAGGTCCCTGTTGTTTATCCCTATTATCTCCACTTCGGAATAAAGCGCCGTATCAAGCTCCTTCCAGTCGTGGACTTCTACGAGGCAGTCCAGGGAAAGCTCCTGCGCCAACTCGTAAAGGTCGCTTAACTGCTGCTTTTCGAGGGCTGATGCGATCAGCAAAATTGCGTCCGCATTATTAACTCTTGATTCATAAACCTGGTACTCGTCGATGATGAAATCTTTACGCAGTATGGGCTTTAAGGTTTTCTTTCTAACTTTGTGCAGGTACTCAAGCTTTCCGGAGAAATAACGCTCCTCCGTTAAAACGGATATTGCCGCAACGTCCTTCCTGTTATAGATGGATACGATCTCCGAAAGGTTGAAATCTTCCCGGATCAGCCCTTTTGACGGGGAGGCCTTCTTAAGCTCGGCGATAAGCTTTACCGGGCTGCCTTTCTCCCTTGTAATCGCGGTCTTGAAAGATCTTATCGTGGCGGTGTCCTTCAACCTCGCCTTCAAATCAGCCAAAGGCGTCAAGCTTTTAGTCTTGTTTAACTCTTCTTTTTTGTGTGACAGTATTTCTTTAAGAATACTCATTAATGAGAATTTTATAGGTAAAGCACGGGGTTTTTCAAGGGAAAATTTATGTTACACTAAAAACCGTCATGATGATCGAATGTCTTAAAGAGGGCGTCAGCCTCGCCAACAAAAACTTCCAGCTCGTATTTCTTCGCATTGCAGTGACGACAATCTGCTTTTTAAGCCTGTTGGTCTTTCTCGGATTTTCAATAATCGCGGCGGCGGTATACCTTGGTTACGACATTTCTCACGCAGAGGATCTGCTGCCGCACCTGATAAAAAATCCTCTTGAATTCGTTCCGAGATATATCGGGCTTGTTTTCCTCATGGCGTCGTCTTTCATTTTTTATTTGATATTTGTATCCATGATAATGTTGTACTCGCTGGCGGGCGCATTGGGCGTGCTGAAGAATTCTGCCGTCAATATCAGGTACAAATTCAGCCTGCCGTCTTTTTTCAGGGAGGCGAACAGTAATTTCTACCGGCTTCTCCGGCTGGTAAACGTCGCGCTCCTCGTTTGTATTGCATTGCTTTTTGTCCTTATTGCAGCGGGAGGAATCATTGCCGCTGCCGTGCATGGTTTTTCAGGGAGGACACCGCTTAAAGTCTTTTTCAGCTCGTTGGTCCTGATGTCCCTTATAATCTTCAGCGCGATCATCTTTTTAGCCTGTATCATGTTCATGGTTTATTCTGCGGTAGTCTCGGTCATAGAGGGGAACGGGGTTATGGATTCCATAAAGAAGACGTTTAATTTCCTGAAGATGAAGCCGCAGGCTTTCTTGTTTTATCTTTTGCTTTTCTTTATGTTTATTGCCTTAAACGTCCTGTTTGTTATAATTGAGATCCCCTTCGGCATGATTGCTGCAGCTCCCCTGTTAACTATTATGCTGCTCCTTGTGAACGCAGTTTTCCAGAATTATCTGGCGCTCATCCTCTGGAGCTCCCTGATCGTTTATTACATAAAGGCGACGAACCACCCGGTCTATTCGGCGACGTATGAGATATAAAGGATAATGAATAAGCAATATGTCATGCTGAACTTGTTTCAGCATCTAATAAATGAGACCCTGAAACGAGTTCAGGGTGACAAAAGCAGTTCTCTGGCGTTTCCTACCGTGCAAAATTCCAATTCCTCGTCGAATACTTTTTAGTCTCAAGCTCTTTTGCAAGGTCATGTTCAAATTTGGTCGGATTGTCGGAGATCAGTTTGACGTTCAGCTCTTTTTCAAACGCCTCTTTCATGGAGCTTCTTAAAGCATCAATCGATATTTTGCCTTCTTTTGTGTTAATCGAGCCGATCTCCTTAAAGTCATCTTCGCTGCCGGCATTCAGTACGGCACACAGCTCTCCCGCGTCAAAATTCAGCATAACGGAGCCTTGCTGCATGAAGCCGTTGTCGTATCTCTTATGGGCGCTGCCGACGACCTTTCTGCCGTCTAATGTTATTTCCCCGTAGGAAACGGATTTGAAACAGGCCGGACTTCTAAGTACCGGTCCCTTTTTTCTCGAAAAAGATACCCGTACATCCGCGCCGCAGAGTTTAAGCGCTGAGACCAGCGCCTTGCTGATGACGTGGTAACTTTCGAGCAGGCTGCCGCGGAACAGAAGAGAACCTTTCAACGCTGATAAACTGTATGTAAGCTCCGAATCATGCAGGATCGCCCTGCCGCCGGTCATCCTTCGTACCACCGGGTAATCCTTCTCAGCGCAATAATCGATATTGACGTCTGAAATCTTCTGGAAGTATCCGATGCTGACCGACGGTCCGGCCCATTGATACAATCTCAAAGTAGGGGGAGAGAGTTTTTGTCTTACTGTTTCTGATATGGCTTCGTCGAGGGCCATGTTGAAGAAGGCGTGCTGCGGTTCTTGCGTGATGATGCGGATGAATTGCATTGTTAATGTATGCCGGGATGCAATGTAGGGGCGAGGTCACCTCGCCCCTACATAATTTTGGTTCTTTCTCATCTCAAGTGGGTAAATTCTCCGATTTTGACTGACTGTCTTTTCTTCCCCTCTAATAAGAGGGGATTAAGGGGTGTGTTTATTTTCATTCTTTTTAACAATGCCTTTTATGTTTTCTAAAGCCTTTTAATACACACCCCTGCACCCCTCTTTTTAGAGGGGAATTCTTGACCTGCCCTTCCTCTTTTAATAAAACAAGCTTATAGTTACCCACTCATTATGAGAAAGAGCCATAATTTTATTCCTTCTTGAGAATGATCTTATGCTTTATAAGCGAGATCTCTTTTATCCTGCCTTCAAAGATTTTCTGCTCGCCGAAGAGGTTTTTCATGTAGATCTTCCCGTCTTCGGGTCTCAGGATATCGACATTTTCCAGATAGAGCTCCTCTTTTCCGTCTTTTTCGATATAAGCGTTTGCTTCGCACATTTTTGATGATCTCCTTTATCCTTTGAATAAGGGCGTCCGCCAGATGCGGCAGAGGCAGTCAAATCAGGAAGGGGTAAATTAGTTCTTAAGACCCGCAATATAATAATAGTCTTCTATTTTAGTCCATTTAACTACTGCCACGCGCATCCTGGAATCTGATAAAATCCTTAGAACATGGCCCGGCTCTAACGCAATAGTGGTTTTTATGCATGCGCCGCCTTTGCTTTTATTCAGCGTCAATGCCGATCCATTGACGCGCCTCATTTCTCCAAAATCCAATAAGGACGTTGTAAAGCTTATTTCTTTTGAGGCAGATTGTCTTTGATATTTTCTTTTTTCCATTTGTGCTTAAAAAATAAATGTCTCTAATCCTTATGTGCTTCGTATATATCTTCAAACTGTTTATGAAAATCTTTGAAAACCTCAAGAACACGGGGGTCAAAATGTCCCGGCATGGTCCTTCCATCGCCTTCTGTGATTATCTTATAAGTTGTTTCATGGTCAAGCGCCGGCTTATACACCCTCTGATTTCTCAGGGCGTCATACTGGTCTGAAATGTTTAATATCCTTCCCTCAATCGGTATCTGTTCGCCCTTTAATCAAAAGAATTCCTCGAAGCTCTGCTTCGGGGTTAATGATCTTTTCCTTTGGCCGTCATTCCCGCAATCTTCTGAGCGGGAATCCAGTTTGTTTGTCCTCTGGATACCCGTTTTCACGGGTATGACTTTGATACCTCGCAACTCTGCTGCGGGGTAGTTCATTATGAATTCCATCATTTTTCTCAAATCGGCATCCCAAGAAAAAATTTAATCCTGAGCGATAAATCAATGCCTTTTATCGGCTTTGACATAAAAAGACCCGCGCCTGCCTGCAATCCCCTGGCTAATGAGTTTTTATCATCAAGAGCAGTAATCATCATTACAGGGATGTGTGCTGTTTCAGGGTCTTTTTTTATCTTCCTGCATACTTCAAATCCGTCAACTGTCGGCATCATAATATCCAATATGACAAGATCTATATTTTCCTGTTTAATTCTTTCCAAAGCGGCATCGCCGCTTTCCGCCCTGATTACCTCAAAGTCCCTTGGCTCAAGCATGGCTGCATACAAATCAAGGTTCATAGGTTCATCGTCAACGCAGAGAATTTTTGGTTTTCTGTCCATCATATGTCCTCCCATGATGAAAAATCGTATTGTAAAAATTAACCACAGAGATCACAGAGAAAAAGTGGGAAATGGGAAGTAGGAAGTGGAAAGTTAAACAATAACCTAATTCCATAACTTCCTATTTCTTACTTCTCACTTCTTACTTTTTTCTCCGTGCTCTCTGTGGTTTCATACTTTCCTCTCTTTTTTCAAAAATGTCTCTTTACTATCCCGGGCAATTGTCTTGTATCCAGGGGCTTTGTTATATAATCGTCAAAGCCTGCTTCAAGAATTTCCTCTTTATCGCCTTTCATCGCAAAGGCTGAGAGCGCAATTATCTTTATGCCCTTTGTCCCGGGGTTGTTTTTAAGCGTCATCATTGCGGTAATGCCGTCCATAACCGGCAACTGTATATCCATCAATATTAAGTCGGGCATATGCTCCTCAGCCATTTTTATCCCTTCAGCGCCATCTTTTGCCTCCCGTACCTCATAGCCATAATATTTTAGGACATCTCTTACCAATTCCCTGTTCTTTTCATCATCTTCCACGACGAGGATTTTCTTAGACAATGCAACCCCCTTTATCCTAAAAAAAGCATTTATCCACAGATTAACGCAGATTATCACAGAGTTATTAAAAGCTTAACTAACTTTTGCCTTTCACCTTTTGGGTGAATATACAATATGTGACTATCTCATTTATGTCATTGTCTTTATCTGTGA
>JACRHB010000205.1 GCA_016217725.1 Nitrospirota bacterium
TATGTGAGACACCAAGAGAAAATGGATAAGCAGATTGAAGAACAGCAGCAAGGCTTGTTCAGGTAAAAGACGATAATGAAGAAGGTACCTTTCAGGACTTAATACTCAAGCCACCGCCTCTGGCGGTGGTAGTTGACTTTATGGCTATTTTTAAAAGGAAAAGACATCTCTTAACTTTGATTTGTATTTTTACATTTTTATTTTTAATCCCTTATTCCTCTGCTGATCTTGCCCGGGCAGGTCAAAAAATGACTGTCACAGACGGTGAAAAAATATACACACATTACTGCTCGGCATGTCATGGGAATAAGGGAGACGGCAAGGGATTTAATGCAAAGAACCTGGACCCGCGGCCCGCAAACCATACTGATGCTGTGTTCATGAGCAAAAGAACCGACAAAGAATTGTTTGATGCCGTCAGCGGAGGCGGCAGGGCTGTCGGCAAAGCTGCGATAATGCCGCCGTGGGGAAACACGTTCGACAAGGGACAGATTAAATCTCTGGTTCAGTATTTAAGAAAAATGTGCAGGTGTCAGGAGGAGTGATTAAAGGAATGAAGTTGAGAAGTTAAGAAGATGAGAAAATACGAAGTCTTTATTTAAAAACCAAACCTAAAGGAGGGGCAAATGGAAGAGACAAAGCTTCAACATGAAGAAGAAGTAACACGGCGAAGTCTTTTAAAGACCGCCTGCATTGCAGGGGCCGGCGCAGCAGTGCTTATCAGCGGATTGAAGGGTAAGGCAGAGGCGTCAGGCGGAACATATCCTCAGATAAAGATATCAAACGTTAAAGACCTTAAACCCGGCAAGACGGTGAAGTTCGATTATCCGCTTGTTGGCAGAAAGAACATCCTCATGAACCTTGGATGCAGCGTTGAAGAAGGTGTGGGAGCAGACAAAAGCGTTGTTGCATACAGCATGTTCTGCACTCATCTCGGATGCGGCGTTGAATTGGACAAGGAAAGCGGGCTGCTTGTATGCGAATGTCATCAGACTGTCTATGATCCAAAGCATAACGGACGCGTAATTGAAGGTCCGGCTCCGTGCAGCCTGCCGATGATTTCATTAGAGGTTGATAAGAGCGGAGACATTTACGCGGTTGGCGTTGCCGGACTTATTTATGGACTCAGAAACAATCTGTTAGACGGGGAGGGGGTAAAGTAATGAGCAATGAAAAGAAATTCTCCAGAAGGGATTTATTAAAGGTTTCAGCAGCAGGCGCTGCAGGGGCTTGCGTAATAAACGGGGTGCCTGCATTTGCAGCCGGTAAGTTTTCCGATGCGAAGGCAGCTGAGTTTGTAGAGCTCCCGCCAGCAAATGCCGAGACTTATGATACCGCCTGCCGTTATTGTCATGTCATGTGTGGATACAAAGTCCACATCTGGCCCAAAGGCACGGGCCGTAAGCCGGATAGCGAAAAGTTTTATCCTGTTGAAAAGATGAGGGGCGATTGGCCCAATCCGGTATTCACCATAGAAGCCAAAAAGGGCGGCAAAGATGTAAATATAATGATCGTGCCCGACAACAAAGACGTGGCGAGCGGGTCGAATTATTCCGTCCGCGGCGCTTTCAATGCACAAAGTTTGTATTCAGAAAAACTTCCGACAAAGATCCGTCTCAAAAAACCGATGATCCGCAAAGGCGGAAAAACCGGTGTTCTGACCGAGGTGTCATGGGATGAAGCGATTGAATTCACCGCGTATAATCTTCAGAAGATTATTGATAAACACGGCCCGGATGCAGTCGGAGCCGTATACGGAGACTGGGGCTATCTCCAGAACACCCACGCATTTTTAAAATGGCTCTTTACAGGGATTAAATCCAGCACCCTCGCAGGCAACGGATATCTCTTCTGGGGCGATGAAAGCGCAGGGCTTGCCGATGTAGTCGGCGGAGGCACAAGGTCCTTTACAGTTGAAGATTTTACAAAAACCAAATGTATCTTCTGCGCCGGGACAAATATGAAGGACACAGGTTCATCCTGGTATTACAATGCGCTGACTACGGGAGGTATGAACAAAGGCGACATCAAATTGATCTTTGTTGATCCGAGAAAGACCCAGATGGCTGACGACGCAGTAAAAAGCGGCGGGCTGTTCCTGCAGATCAATCCGGGCACTGACGCAATATTAGGCGCATCGTTAATGCATCTGCTCGTAAAAAATGACCTGTACGACAAAGATTTTGTGCAGAAGCACACGACAGGTTTCAATACCCTTAAAGAAACTGTATTGAACAGCAGATTCGCTCCTGAAAACGCAGAGAAGGTCACAGGCATACCGGCTGCAAAGATCAGGGCCGCGGCAGAGATGCTTGCAAAGTACAAAGGTCAGACAATGTTGCTCTTTGAAAAGGGCATCATGCATCAGGTAACAGGATATGAAAATGAAGTCGCTTACAGCGCGATGGGAATTATACTGGGCAACGCGGGAAAACCGGGTGCCTGCACGTCAAGAGCGGGCGGGCACCCGAGGGGGACCTGGGCGGATCCGCCGGCGCCAAATGGCGACAGCGCGATGAGGAGCATCTGCGACAAGATCGATAAGGGAGAGGTGAAAGCCCTCTGGTCATATATCAGCAATATCTATATTCAGCTTCCGAATCTGAGCAAATACAAACCGCAGATCGACAAGATGTTTCTCATAGTGAATGAGATTTATCCGACCGATACGACAGCTGCGGCTGATGTGGTATTCCCTGCCGCTACATGGGGTGAGTGGAATTGCATCCAGGCCAGCGAAGACCGCAGGATACATATCCAGCAGGGTTTCATGGACCCCCCCGGAGATGCAAAACCGGACTGGTGGATCGTTGCGAAACTTGCAAAGCGCATGGGGCTCAAAGGGTTCGACTGGAACAACGAGCAGGAGATTTACGAGGAGTGCAGCGCTAATACAAAAGGCCATTTCACCAGCGACATTTCCGAGATATCATGGAAGGACCTCATGAAGGCAGGCACAAACGGTATTCAATTCCCGTTCAGAAACGGCAAGAGCATATCGCGTCTGTATTCGCCTGAGACGGAACAAGTGATGGGAAGGCGCTTCAAGCACGATGACGGCAAGGCGCACCTTGATCCTGTAAAGGCGTTGGCTGCCTTTGACCCATACAATCATCCGCTGAGAGACAAGATCAATAGCGAGTACCCGATATGGATGATTATGCACCGTGCAAATGAGATATGGAACACGGGATACAACTTTTACAATAACGGATTAAACGTACCCCTGACCCCAAACATTTATGAAAGGGTGTCCGAGCAGACGGTGAGCATCAATCCCAAAGACGCAAGGACAATGGGTGTGAAGAGCGGCGATTGGGTCACGATCAATTCCAGAAACGGCAGCATGAAGGCCGTGGCCAAAGTCAGCGAGTTAACCACTCCCGGAGTTGCAGACGTCATGGCTCTTTATCCGAAGACTGAATCAACGCCGAATATGGTGACGAGCGAAAAGGCTGATCCCAAACTGGCTGAGTGGGACAGGATGGTGCCGGTGAATATTGTGAAGGTGTAAACAGAGTTAAGAGTTATGAGTCAAGAGTTAAGAGGTATATGTAGGGGCGAGTCACCGACTCGCCCTTTCCCCTTTTGTCATTACAGCTTGTCCGGAATCATTCTGTCAGACATAATAAAGAAAACTTCCCGACAAGCCGTAATGATAGAATTAAAACGGATTATGTAATGACTACAAACATTGATAATACCAACACCTCCCGACGTAATTTCCTCCGCATCCTCGGCTGGGGCTCTTTTTTTACGACTCTCGGGGTCTCGTCCGTAGGGTTCATCAGATTCTTATATCCGAACGTTCTCTTTGAAAAGCCTTCTACTTTTACAGTCGGCTCTCTCGATGAATTCAAACTGGATAAGACAGCAAATTACCAGGTGTATGAAAACTGGAAAGCCGAACATTCCGTATGGATAGTAAGGGAGAAAAACCGGATTTATGCTGTTCAGGCAAAGTGCACACATTTGGGCTGTACCCCCAACTATTTTGCGGAGGAAGGGATATTTAAATGCCCATGCCACGGGAGCCGGTTCCGCTTCAACGGCGAAAACTTAGCGGGTCCGGCCCCGAGACCTCTGGACAGATTGGCAATTTATATCGGCAATGACGGGCAGATTATTGTGGACAAAAGCAGGGGTTATACGTTTAAAGAGTTTAATAAAAAGGGCGCGTATGCGGAGGTGTAAAAGAAAGGGACAAAGTAGCAAAGGCACTAAGGCACACAGAAGCAAGGCTCGAAGACAGAAAAGTAAACTTTGTGCCTTTGAGCCTTTGTGCCTTTGAGCCTTTGTGCCTAAGACGCAGCTTAGAAAAAAATGAAACCCAATAAAAATATTTGGCAAAGCATAAGATATTCCCGTCTTTACAAATCCATCTTCCGCCACGGATATGACGACACGGCGCAGAACAGGATTTTGCAGGTACGCTCTAACATATTCCTCCATATTCATCCTCCGAAGATACCGCAGCATGCGATGAAAATCAGATTTACGTGGTGTTTGGGAGGGATAACTTTTTTTATGTTCCTCGTTGAAACAATCACCGGGATACTCCTGATGTTTTATTACCGACCTGTTCCGGAGTACGCGTATATGGACATGAAATATCTGGAGTTCGATGTGCCTTTCGGAATTATTCTCAGGAACATTCACCGCTGGGCAGCTCACCTGATGGTTGTCACCATCATGCTGCATATGCTGAGGGTCTTTCTTACGGGCTCATATAAACCGCCGAGGGAATTCAACTGGGTTGTGGGCGTGTGTCTGCTGGTGATAACTCTTTTGCTGAGCTTCACAGGCTATCTCCTTCCATGGGACCAGCTTGCATACTGGGCGATAACAGTCGGGACAAACATGATACGTTCGGTCCCGTTCATGGGACATGAGGGACCGTTTGCCCTGCTGAATAAATATCACGATGTCCGCTTTGCCGTCCTGGGAGGGACCGAGATAGGCGCAAACGGGCTTTTAAGATTTTATGTGTTGCATATTGTTTTGCTGCCTGCGGCAGCGATTATTTTTATGGCAGTGCACTTCTGGAGGATCCGGAAGGACGGAGGGATATCGAGGCCGCTTTAAATATTAAGGAACAAAGGCACAGCGTGGCAAAGGGACAAAGAAAAATAAAACTTTGTGCCTCTGTGCCTTTGCCCCTTTGTGCCTGAATGTTCAAGGGAGATTGATATGGAAAGAGAACACCCGGAAAAAAAATACGTCTTCCCCGATCTTGTCTTCATGGAATTCATGACTGCCGTGGCCCTGACGGTCATTTTACTCGCGTGGGCGCTTCTTGTAAACGCGCCCCTGCTGGAGATGGCCAATCCGGGCATATCCGAAAACCCGTCTAAAGCTCCCTGGTATTTTGTGGGCTTGCAGGAGCTCCTTGTATATTTTGATCCATGGATGGCAGGGGTCATGATCCCCGCTGTAATAATAATGTGCCTTATGCTTATACCCTATCTGGACAGGAATACGCAAGGAGTCGGGAGATACACGTTTTCAATAAGAAGATTTGCCGTAATCAATTATTTGTTCGGATTTTCAATGTGGATCGCACTGATACTCATCGGGTATTTTCTCAGGGGACCGAACTGGCAGTTGTACTGGCCGTGGGAGTCGTGGGAGACAATCAGGCAGGCGGAAGAAAACACCTGGAATCTGCCGCCTTTAATCGGGATTTCCGGTTTGGCAATTTATTTCTGTGCGGGCATGATAATACCGAAACTTGTAAGGATAAAATTTTATGAGAGACACGGCTTCAAAAGATACGTACTTGTGATGCTTTCAATACTGCTGATGTATTTTGTTCCCATCAAGATATTTTTGCGGCTTGCTTTTGATATCAGGTATGTATTGGTTACGCCCTGGTTTAATGTATAACCGGGCGGGATTACCCCGCCCCTACATTTCATTGTAATGAAATTAACACACAAACAGTTAGTCATAAACGCTGCTTTTTGTCTGACACTTCTGGCAGTCATACTCTGGGCGTTTTATTCTGAATACAATCGTCCGTGGAGGGAGTATCAGAAGGATAAAATTCAGCAAATCTATCTTCAGGAGCTTGGGGAAACCGATCGATGTGTCACCTGCCACCGGGGGGCTGACAAGCCGGCTTTCAGTAATAAGCCTCAACCTTTTAAAACCCATTCGGGCGATTACCTCAAACATCACAAGATTGAAAAATTCGGATGTGCCGTGTGTCACGACGGACAAGGCGCTGCACTGACGGTTGATACAGCGCACGGGAATGTTAAGAACTGGACAAAGCCGGTACTTAAAGGCTCTTATGCCCAGTCATCATGCGCTAAATGTCATTTAACAGATCAGGGGCTGTCGTTAAACATCGATTTACAAGGAGCACCTGTCTTTACAGAAGGCAGGAGGCTCTTCAATGAATACAACTGCGTTGGATGCCATAAGCTTACTGCATACAAGAGACCGGATTATATTGCCCCTGCCCTCACCTCTGCAGGCAGTAA
>JACRHB010000019.1 GCA_016217725.1 Nitrospirota bacterium
ATCAACAGCCTTTGATCTTCTTTATCAGGTAATCTATTTTTTTGTCGAATTCTTCGTCCTTTTTCCTGCGCTCCTCGATCAGCTTGCATGCATGGATGACGGTCGAATGGTCCTTTCCGCCGAAATTTTTCCCGATCTCGCTCAAAGAGGAGTCCGTAAGGATCTTGCTGAGATACATCGCGGTCTGTCTCGGAAAGGCGATGTCCCGACTCCTTTTCTTCGCCTTGATGTCCTGGGGCTTCAAACCGTAATATTCGCACACCTGCTTCTGGACGTAATCAACGGTCAAGGCCTTTTCCTCTTCGTAAATAAGGTCCCTGAGGATCTCTTTGGTCATCTCGACGGTTATCGTCTTGCCCGTGAGCGAAGAATGCGCTCCGAGCCTTATCATGCACGCCTCGAGATCCCTTATGTTTGATCTTATTTTGCTCGCAAGAAAAAAACACACGTCTTCCGGCAATTGTATGCCCTCTATCTCGGACTTCTTTCCCAGGATCGCCACCTTGGTCTCGACGTCCGGGATCTGGATATCGGCGATAAGACCCATTCCGAACCTCGACCTGAGGCGCTCGGTGATGGGCGAGATGTCTTTCGGCGGCCTGTCGCTCGAAAAGATGATCTGCTTGTGGGTGTCGTAAAGCGCGTTAAATGTGTGGAACAATTCCTCCTGGGTCCCGCTTTTGCCGGCAATGAACTGGATATCGTCGATGAGTAGGACGTCGAGGCTTCTGTATTTTGCCTTGAATTCGTCCATCTTGTCGTTCCTCATCGAATAAACAAATTCGTTGGTGAACTGCTCCGCCGGCGCGTACATCAGCTTAACGTTTGACTGTTTGTCGATTATTTTATTGCCGATTGCATTCATGAGATGCGTCTTGCCGAGACCCACGCCTCCGTAAATAAACAGGGGGTTGTAAGCCTTTCCCGGGGCTTCGGCGACGGCCCTTGCCGCCGCGTTGGCAAACTGGTTGCTCGCGCCGACTACAAAGGCGTCAAAGGTAAATTTAGGGTTGAGGTATATGCCCCTGTTGGCCAGTTTGGCCCTTCTGTTTTCGTGTTTTGTCTCGAGCTGTTTGAGCGCAGGGTCTTCCTTTTTTTCGAGGACCCTGAACTTTACGGACACGTCCTTTTTCAGGAATTTCCCGACGGCCTCGGACACGAGTCCGGGGAAATGGTCTTCGATCCATTCCTTGAAAAACTTGTTGGGGACCTCAAGAATGATCTGCTGGTCCTGAAGCTCTATCAGCTTCAAAGGCTTGAACCACAGCTCGAACGTCTGGGCGCCCACTTTGGCGCCTATTGCTTCAACGGCTTTTGTCCATACTTCTTCGGTGTTCATGATTTCTCTCTCTGGTCTAACAGGCCTATGAAATGATAACTATACTTACCAACATATGTTTATAAGTTGTTGATAACTACTTTCCCGGGCAGGAGAGTGAGTTATTATATACCATGTTCTCCGGCATAGGCAAGCTTTTTTTATAAGTTTCAATGCAGCAGAAAAAACTAAGAAATTCAGGGAGATGCGGCTACACGTTCGGCGAGAGCCTCACAAACTCATTCCAATATTCAAACAGCTCCTTTGTCGCATACAGATCCCTCACGCAATATCTGGCGATCGTAAGATATTGACGCTGCTTGAATAAATCGCCGACTTCATAACCCGTAACGCCTTCCTCTTTCGGACTCTGTATCCCGAAGGCCTTGCACCACATGTGAAGGCTGAATTTTCTCCTGACCGAACCGTAGAATGTAAGCTGGTCCAGCAGGTCGATATGCGACAGGTGATAACGGTTGGGCATGATCTCCTTTGTAGGCTTTATCCTGTGAATTGCGGAGCGCAGGATAATAAAAGGCGCATCAAATCCCCTCCCGTTAAAGGTTATGATCTGATCATAATGCTTAACCGCTTCCCAGAATCTCGTGAGAATTCCCGCCTCCGTATCGGCGACATATTCTATTCCGTTTTCTTTAAAAGGCTCCTGTGGAGCTTCCGGCGACTGTAAATACACTGCGCCGTTGCCGGTCTCGGGGTTGAGCATTCCTATCGCAACAACCTCTCCCGTAAGGGGCGAAAAACCCAGCCCTTCTTTGGCAGCTTTGATGTCTTCCTCGGATTCGGCGAATTTCAAGAGGTATTCTTTTGACAGCTCATCAAGGAGCTCAAAGTCTTTGCCGACGGTCTCGATGTCGATGATCAGCTTTTTGGACATAGAAGGTTTTAACATGTTTCGGTTAAAAGATGCAAGGCAAATAAAAAGAGTTGTCAATTCGCCTGTATTTTCGTCGCAGAGCCGCTTTGACAAAACGCTGCATTTTCCACTAACATAACGATATCGCTTCAGCCATTCAATAATGCTTTTATCACGCAATATTAATACATCAACTCTGGAGTTAACCGGTAATTGAAGGTCGAGTTAATAGACACCCACTGTCATCTCGATATGGAGGCATTTGACAGTGACAGGAGCGCCGTTTTAGATCGCGCTGAGGAAGCGGGCATAAATTATATAATAAACGCAGGCTCCGACAGGGAAAGCAATATTAAAGGGCTTGAGCTTTCCGGCAAGCACCCTCATGTATTTTCCGCGTCAGGCATTCATCCGCATGAGGCGAAGACACTCGATGACTCCCTATTTAATGAATTAAGGAATTGGTTAAAGAAGCCGAAGGTCGTAGCCGTCGGCGAGATCGGACTTGACTACCATTATCTGCACTCACCCAAAGGCGTGCAGATAGAGACGTTCAGAAAACAGATCGCCCTTGCAAAAGAAGCGGGGCTTCCGATCATTATCCACAGCAGGGAGGCAAAAAGCGACACCATCCGCTTACTGCGTGAAGAAGCGGCAGATGTGGCAGGAGTCCTCCACTGCTTTTCAGGAGACCTTGAGATGGCCAAAGAGGCGATGGGGCTCGGCTTTTATATCTCCTTTGCCGGACCGGTCACGTTCAAAAACGCAAAGACTCTAAGGGAAGTAGCCTCATTCGTCCCGGACGATTTCATCCTCATTGAAACGGATGCGCCGTATTTATCTCCTATGCCGATGAGGGGCAAGAGGAATGAGCCGTCTTTTCTGAAATACACTGCTGAGATGATAGCAGGGCTTAGAGGAATAAGCGTATCTGACCTTGCGAGGATTACTACGCTCAATGCTATGAGACTTTTTAAAATCGGCAAAATCGCCGTACACGGCGAAATAGCGTACAAGATACGCGATTCACTTTACCTGAACATCACCAACAGATGCACGAACAAATGCGGCTTCTGCGTCAAGTCCCGCACAAGTTATATAAAAGGTCACAATCTGCGTCTCGAGAAAGAACCGACCGCGCTTCAAGTGATTAAAGCCATAGGGAATCCCGGGGCATACAAGGAGATAGTCTTCTGCGGCATCGGTGAGCCGACGTTGAGGCTCGACGTCGTAAAAAAGGTCTCCGCATGGATAAAACAGAAAGGCGGCAGCGTCAGGATAAACACGAACGGACAGGGGAATTTGATCCACGGCAAGAACATTCTATTCGAGCTTCAGGGGATTGTAGACAGCATTTCCGTAAGTCTCGACGCTGAGGATGAGAAGAAATACGATAAGATATGCAGACCTTCAATCAAAGGCGCTTTCAAAGGCGTCATATCATTTATTAAAGAAGCCGTAAAGGTCATTCCGGAAGTGAAAGTCACGGTAGTTGATATACCCGGCATAGATATTAACAAATGCAGGAAGCTCGCAGAAGAGCTTGGTGTGGAATTGAGGGTAAGAGAGTTTGACATGGTAGGGTGAGGCAGAGTTAAGAGTTAAGAGTAGGGAGAGCGCCTGCCCTATTCAGGCCATACTATGAATGGTCTCTTTCCATGAATCCGGTATGCGCTGAAACCTTTGATATCCAGCGTGAAGACCTCATCGATCGAGGTCTCCTCTGCGAGGGTTACGAGAGTAGCGTCGGCAAAATCCATCGGGATGTCTTTATATTTCTCCATAAGGACGACTGCCCTTGAGAGACTCTCGGGTGATTGAGGCACAAGCACAGCGCCTCCTCTTAGGATAAATTCCATGCAGGCCTTCTGCGCTTTAACCGAGGGGCCGAGCAGGTAAACGGCTTCGGTAAGGACAGGTTCCGTAGTAAGGATTTTTCCTTTAAATTCTCTTAAAAATATGACGCAGCGGTTATGTTGTTTTTCACTCTTATCAAGCAGCGCGACAAACGCCCCGGTATCGAGGAGGAGACTACGCATTACGCCTGAGCTTCTTCAAAAGATGTTTCCTGTGCTCCCCTCCCAGATCAGGGACGCCGCTCGAAACCGAGCCTATAAGGTCTCTCACTTTCTCGTATGGCGCATGTTCTTCTTTTACCTGAAAATCTTCCAGGAATTTTTCCAGCGCCATCCTTACAATATATGAGCGTTTAAGACGGAGTTTCTTTGAAAGGTTTGTAATTTCCTTATCAAGATCGTCAGACAATCTGACCGTCAATTGGGACTGCATATCCAAACCTCCTGATCTTTTAAATTAACTTACATTGTGCTGCATTGCAATGCAGTATGTCAATTAACCGTTATTCCATCGCATATAAGCCCTCACGACTTTTGCCTCTTCATAACTTACCGTCCCTTTAAAATGCTCAATGACGGGATTAAGCTGCCACGATCCGAGTTTTAAAAACAGCTTCCCGATTTCATCACGCTTGGCCGGATCGATGAGACGGTCAATGTCTATGTCCCTGCCGTCCATTATCATCTGCTCAATGTGCGATGTGATTGTGGATTCCGCAAGACTGCGGGCCTTTGCGATTTTCCCGATGGAAAGCCCCTGTTTGAAAAGCTCATACGTCTTTTCAAAGGTTTCGCCTTTCGGCTTGCCGGAGCGTTCGGAAGGAATGTCGGGAAACCGGTTCTCCTGAATTGATATATCAGGATTCTCTTCTAAGTATGTCTTTATTTCCTCTATGAATTCATTCCCATAGCGCTCAAGCTTGGCGTCGCCGACTCCGCTGATCGAGGCCATTTCAGGCAAGGCTGAAGGATGACGTCTGCACATTTCATGAAGCGTTTTGTCGGAAAAGACTATATACGGAGGCACTTGCTGCTCATCGGCAAGACGTTTGCGCAAGGCGCGCAGTCTTTCAAACAGGGCTTTGTCATACTCCTCAAACCCGCTCCGTTTTCCTTTGCGGGGCTTCTTGCTTATCTCTTCTCTTTTTAAGGCGCTGACTTTCTCTTTGCCGAAGAGGATGGTTTTCCCCATGTCAGTTATTTTTAACACCGGATACGCGCCGCCGTCCTGATAAATGACGTCCTGGGCCAGAAGCTCATCCGCTATGAAGCGCCAGTGGTTTTTATCCCTGTCTTTCCCCGCGCCGAAAGTCTTGATCTTGTCGTGTCCCAGCTCGCGGATGCGCTTTGTATCGGCTCCGGTGATAATATCAATAATGTGCATTATCCCGAAGCGCTGTCCCGTTCTGGACATTGCAGACATGAAGATCTGGGCCTCGGTTGTGATGTCCACCTTTTCAACTTTGCCCGTGCAAATGTCGCAGGCGCCGCAATTTTTATTCGCATAACCTTCGCCGAAATACTCAAGGACCTGTTTGCGCCTGCACACATTATGCGATGCGTACCTGACCATCTGATTCAGTTTTTTCAGGGCGATATCCCGCTCCGTGTCATCACTTATCCGGTCTATAAAGTATCTGATCTTGGGGATGTCTTCCCTGCCGAAAAATAGAACGCAGTCCGCAGGCTCGCCGTCGCGCCCTGCGCGTCCCGTCTCCTGGTAATAGCTTTCGATATTCTTGGGCAGGTCGGCATGAATGACAAAACGGACGTTCGATTTGTCTATGCCCATGCCGAAGGCTATTGTAGCGACAATTACATGGACCTCGTCTTTGCTGAAGGCCTCCTGGTTAGCCTTCCTCTCTTCCTGTTCAAGCCCGGCATGGTAAGGCAAGGCTTTTATTCCCTGACCCGACAGAAAACCGGACAGGCCGTCAACCGAATCCCGCGTTGTACGGTAAATTATCCCCGGCTCGCCGGCATGTTTTTTGAGGACCTCCATAATCTGCGAAGCCAGCTCTCTCTTGCTTTTCACCCGGTAGAAAAGGTTTTGACGGTTAAACGAAGCCCGCACGGTGAAGGGTTCCCTGAGCCCGAGTTTGGCGATGACGTCATCCTGAACCTTCCGTGTGGCGGTTGCGGTGAAAGCCGCTAGGGGCGCTTCAGGAAAAGTCTTCGCAATGTTTGAGAGACTCAGGTAGTCGGGCCGGAAATCGTGACCCCACTCCGATATACAATGCGCCTCATCTATGGCAAAGAGAGAAATACGAACGCCCTTCAGCGTTTCAATAAAATTGGGCATCGCAAAACGCTCCGGCGCAATGTAAAGCAGCTCGATTGAATTATTCCTCAGCCTGCGAAATACGGCGGCGGTCTCTTCCTTGGCAAGAGAGCTGTTTACAAAAGCCGCCGAGATCCCGTTTTCCACGGCGGCGTCCACCTGATCCTTCATTAAAGAGATGAGGGGACTTATGACGACTGCTGTCCCGTCCATCAATTTGGCGGGCAATTGATAGCAAAGCGATTTGCCCCCGCCCGTAGGCATTACCGCTAAGACGTCCTTCCCACCGAGAATACTCCTGATGATCTCCTCCTGGTTCGGGCGGAAAGACTGAAAACCGAAAACCTTTTTCAGAGTGTCAAACACCGGCAAATCGTTTTTTGTAATCTTCGCTTCCATACTTCACCTCCATGTCCCCGTTGACACAGCCCTCCGTGTCCTGTGGGTAAATTTATCGATACCTGCAATATTAATGTCCTAACTCTATTTCTGTCATTCCGGCAGTCCTTAAGCCTGCCCTCGAAGGTAGTAATCGGGGGCCGGAATCCAGTTCCTTCTAAAAACTCTGGATTCCCGCTCAACAGACTGCGGGAATGACGTTATAGCAGACGTCTCTTATGCAGCATTTAATAGTTTGGAATGTGAAATATTTTAGATTAAAAATTCAGGTTTGGCAATTATCCCGGATGATTAACGCTTTCTCCTCGAGGCGATATGAAGTTTCCGGAACAATCTCTCCATCTTGTCCTTATATGCCATCGCGAGAAAAACGATGACAATTGTCACGCCGAGCAGCATTGAAAACCGGTAATATTGCTGATGCCGTATGAAGCTTCCTCCAAGCGTGAGAAGGAGCGTCCCGGCGAATCGCCCCACTGTGCTGATGACCAGGAACTCCTTGACGGAAAGATGCCCGAGCCCGAGGATGTAGCAGAGGAGGTCTTTCGGCAATCCGGGGATCAGAAAGAGCAGAAAGACGAGAAAGGCCCCCTTATGATGGAGAAGATAATCATAGCGTTCGATTGTTTCTTTGCTGATGAAGCGGTCGACAAAGGGGCGTCCGAAGGTCTTTGACAGCCAGAAGTTGAAGAAGGAGCCGATCGTCAGACCTATAGTTGAGAGAATAAGGCCGAGAACCGTTCCGTACAGGAACCCGCCCAAGAAGCCCGTCACTTCGCCGGGAATGGGCGCTGCGATGACCTGAACGGCCTGCAGGAGGATAAAGCCGAAAAATGAGAGGGGCCCCAGCGAATCGAGAAAGGCGCTTACCCTTTCGCGGTCCATGAAAAACCGGAATGCGCCCGTCTTGTAGAGAATAAAAATGATCAGGAAGAAAGCGGCGAAGACCGCTACCCTGAACCAAATCTGCGCTGTTCTGGAGTTATTATTGAGCTTTTTGATCTTTCACCTGCGACTGCTTTTTAATGTCACTGAATTTTAACAGGAGAGACGGTTCGAGCACAAGTTTCTTACATTTCTCATCTTGCAAAATAATTTTTACGGTTCATATTGCCGGCCTGATCCGGAAATGCTCGAATCTTTTTTTAAAAGGAGTCGTCATTTTATTTATGAGGCGTTCAGCCTCCTTATAGGAATAGTTTTAATCAACGGACAATTGGTACAATAGGTGTGGAATTCGTATAGAAGAATATGAATATCAAGCTGCAGAAAAAGACATTAGTCAACGTATTGGGCGTCGTGTACGCGCACGTTAAGACCGGCGACGGCGGAGACCTTTACTTGACGAGATTCGCCGAGCAGTATCAAAAGCATTTCGACACGCAAAACTGGTATGAGCCGGAGTGGTTCAACTCTCATAGGATAAAGCTGAAAGGCACGGGCTCCGTCTATAAGCTGCCGACAAAAGAGGTTGACGGCAAGAGCCTCAACCTTGTTTATAAAAACTGCCGCGTGGGCGAGGACGTCCCCCTGGACACGCATACTTTGCAGGAATTTTGCGACGCCGAGTTCAACAGCCCGTGGGAGGAGTTTTCTCTTGTCATGGAGCTGCGCGAGGGGCAGTACGGCCCTAAATACCTGAAAATAAATACCCAGCACCCTATGGTGATATACGTACCGCCCGAAAAGATGCAGATCTGGCAGAGCGGAAGGTCTAAGGCGAAGATCAACCGCATCCGCGCAAAGCATCCGGGCATAGACGTCGACATACTCAAGCAGTACAAGATGATTTACGAATGGATAGAAGGCCACAATCTCCCCGAGGTTTTTGAGCATATAAACATCGAAGAAGGCGAGCGCATGCGCCATCTGAAAGAAATCAACGGCCTGGTTATGACGGACCTTAACAAGAAGGGCTTTTTAGTCGCCGACATGAAGCCGGAGCATATCATCATCAGCGAGCATGATACGGAGCGGATCAAAGAAACCGGCCTCGCGCAGAAGGGCGCTTCACATAATGATCAAATATATCATCTGTATAACCTTATCGCTGCGGGGAAATATTCATTGGTCGATTACGAGCTCCTCCTGCGCACCCCCGGGCATGAAGATGAAGTAAAAAATTCCAGGAGGCATTCTTATCTCGATGACCAGCGGGATCGTTTTATCCCGACTCCCCTGCCCGACCATTTGACGAGTATGGAGATCTTCGGCGTGCCGTATATTTACGGCCATGCTGAAAGCACCGGCGGACATCTGTGGGTCGTGGGAAAGAATGCGCGCCTGTTCGACTATTTCCTGCCCGAGAGATGGAGGAAAACCCCTTCCATTAAATTGTCCGAGACCAAGGAGATATTCTATACGATCACGAAAGACAACATCCATCTTGTGTGGGAAACTTCTCGCGTCGGTGAGATGCCGGATGAAGAAGGGGAAAGATATAATCCCAAGATACGCGAGTTCGGCATCAACAGCCCTTTTGAAGAATTCGCCATCGCTTATGAATTGAACCGGACCGGGATACCGTGCGTCTATGTAAGGGCTGTCTATATGACCGGCACCTCCAAGCTTGAGGCGTCGGCAGACACGAGGAAATATGAATCACACAAAAATATCCCGGACCCCGAAGGCAACCCCATCCTTCATGAAAGCCACAACTACATCACCATCCGCGGTTATTACAACGGTCCCGACCAATGGGTCGCCCGGCAGACGGGCCCGCTTTATACGCCCGTGGATCTCGCGAAGGCGGTCAAGAGGGGGCTTATTGACGAAGCCCAATGCAGGATGCTGCTGAAAAAAGTTAAAGAGAATCTCATGGATAACAACTATGACGGCTCCTTGCTGAAGCTCAATGACCTGCTGCTTGCCGTAGACGGCAAGGGTGAAATAGTGAGGGACAGCTCCGGGAACCCGTTAGTCATCATCTGCAATTTTGAGCTTATATGGAAGAGCTCGGAATAGCTTCCGCTTATTTCCCCAATCCGGACGAGCCGGAGCTAAAATATTTTTTACCACAGAGGGCACAGAGTACACAGAAAAAAGAGGATAAGAAATTGAGAAGTTAAGAAGATGAGAAAAAAATAATTTTCATCTTTTCTCAACTTCTTTCTTTAGTCTCTCTGACCTCTGTGTTCTCTGCGGTTAATTCTTCTTTTCATTTTGTTATCTTAGAAAGGACCTTTTTCCTTCGGCATGAATTCGCTCACGTCGACTGCTCCGTATTCGTTCTTAAAAAAATAAAATACCTTCTTAAAGCTTTCGCGTCCCGGCATGGTTATTTGAAATTCAATGGGATAGCATTCGCACTCTTTAAAATATTTCCCCCGAATCATCACCCTGGCCTCAACCTCTTTCCCTTCATAGTAATAAAGGTAATAGCTTTTTACGAGATTGACGGCCTCTTCGTCGGAAGGCGCCCAGGAGCAGGAGCTTACCGCGCACAGCAGGAAGATTATTGTTGTCAGCTTTGCCGCTTTCTTACCCATATCTTAACGATAAATTCAGAGTAGTATCTTGCGTCGCTTAATAAAAAGTATATCAGATAAAGACGGAAAGTAAAGCAAAACGATCAAGCCTCGCGGGGCTATGTCAAAGTAACAGCTAACCAGCCAAGGAGAATTGCTCTTTATCACATGTCCCGGGCTTTTTGTTCTGTTCCCCTCTTTCTTCTTCCCTGATTTAAATGACTTTGACGTTACCGTGGATGGCTGACGGCTGCAAGCTGATTTTTTTCATATAAATATGTATAATTGATTTCCTGTAATTTTGGTTTTTTAATCTTGATAATTTGGAGGTGCTTGATGTCAGTTGAGGCAAAAGTAAAAGACATAATAGCAAAGCAGCTTGGAGTCGATATGGACAAGGTTACCCCCGAGGCGTCATTCGTGGATGATCTCGGCGCCGACTCGCTCGATACCGTTGAGCTCGTAATGGCCTTTGAAGAGGCGTTTAACGTTGAGATACCCGATGAAGACGCGGAAAAGATCTTAAAAGTGCAGGACGCCGTCAAGTATATCGAAGATAAATCAGGAAGCTAACATTAAAACTCTATTTACCACGAGGCCGCAAAGTCAGGATATAGAAGTTAAGAAGATGAGAGGTTTAGAAGATAAGAAAAGAAGATTTGTTTTCTTGTCCTATTTCCCAAGTTCTCAACTTCATGGCTTCATATCTTCTGTTTTTTTCTCTGTGTTCTCTGTGGTTAAACGATCTTTAAACACTCAATGAAAAGACGAGTCGTTATAACAGGGGCAGGAATGATAACCCCTCTCGGCACAGGAAATGAAAAATCATGGAACGGGCTTATCGAAGGACGCTCCGCGGTCAGGAAAATTACCCACTTTAATCCTGAAGGGCTTCCCTGTCAAATCGCCGCTGAAGTGCCGGACTTTGAGCTGGACAGATTTATTGAGATAAAAGAACAGAAGAAGATGGACCGCTTCATCCATTTCGGACTTGCCGCGGCAACGCTGGCGATGGAGAATTCGGGGCTGAAGGTCACGGAAAGCAACGCCTCAAGGATCGGAGTGATCGTAGGCGCCGGCATAGGCGGATTATCCGCCATTGAGCATTATAACCGGATCCTGCTCGAAAAAGGCCCAAAAAGGGTCTCACCTTTTTTTATTCCCATGACGATAATCAACCTCACCTCCGGCCAGATATCCATACGTTTTGGAGCCAAAGGCCCTAATTCCGCAGTCGCAACCGCTTGCGCCACCGGCACTCACTCGATAGGCGACGCTTTTAAGCTGATACAGCACGGCGTTGCCGATGCGATGATCTGCGGAGGGACCGAGGCCGTAATAACCCCGCTGGGGATCGCCGGTTTTACCTCCATGAAGGCGCTGTCCACAAGAAACGATGAGCCGGAAAAGGCGAGCAGGCCCTTTGACAGGGACCGGGACGGTTTTGTCATGGGTGAAGGCGCCGGGGTGCTGATCCTTGAAGACATGGAGCACGCCTTAAACAGGGGCGCAAAGATTTATGCCGAGCTTATAGGTTACGGACTTAATTCCGACGCATATCACATTACAAGCCCCGCGCCCGACGGCGAAGGCGCTGCAAGGTGCATGGAATCCTCCCTGAAAGACGCGGGAATACGCCCTGAAGAGGTCGATTATATCAACGCCCACGGCACTTCGACAAAATACGGCGATGAAATAGAAACGACCGCAATTAAGAAAGTCTTCGGACCGCATGCTTACAAACTCTGCGTAAGCTCCACAAAATCGATGATAGGGCATCTCCTCGGCGCTTCAGGAGGGGTAGAGGCGGCTATCTGCGCTCTCGGCGTCAGCCTCGGGATCGTGCCTCCCACCATAAACCTCGAGAATCCGGAAGCGGAGTGCGACCTTGATTATGTGCCCCATAAGGCGAGACGGCTTGATATAAACATTGCTATGTCCAACTCATTCGGATTCGGTGGAACAAATGCGTGCATCCTCTTCAGAAAATTCAGCCGGGTTTGAAAAAGCCATTGGCTGCAAGTTTAAAAAGAAGTCCCTGTTAAAAGAGGCGCTCACCCATAAGTCATATGCCCACGAAAAGCAGAAAGGCCTGCCGTTTAATGAACGCCAGGAATTTTTGGGCGACGCCGTCCTGGAGTTGATCGTCAGTGAATATCTTTTCCGCTCTTTCCCGGAATATACCGAGGCCGACCTCTCCCGCGTTAAGGCATATGCCGTTCAGGAGGCGACGCTGGCCGAGGTCGCAAAAGACATAAATATCGGAGAATATCTCCGTCTCGGCAAGGGCGAGGAGTTGACGGGAGGCCGGAAAAAATCTTCCCTTCTTGCCAACGCCTTTGAAGCGCTCATAGCCGCGATCTACCTTGACGGGGATTATAAAAAAGCCAGGAAATTTGTCCTCGGACTCTTAAAGCATAAAATAGACGAGCTTACGACAAAAGATTTCATCTTTGACTTTAAGACAAAATTACAGGAGGTGGCCCAGGCGCATTTCGGCGTTCTGCCGAAATACGTCATTCACAAAGAGGAGGGGCCGGAGCACAGAAAGACCTTCGAGGTTACTGTTTTTATTAATGATGAATTTTTAGGCTCCGGCGCGGGAAAAACGAAGAAAGCCGCAGCGCAGAAGGCTGCCGAGGCGGCGCTGGAAAAAATTAAGGAGAGCCATGAAACTGACATATAAAAAATCAGGCGTGGACATCGGCAAAGGCGATAGGCTGGTAGACCTCATCAAGCCGCTTGCGAGAGCGACTTTTTCAAAAAACGTGATCAACGAGATAGGCTCTTTCGGCGCCTTTTATAAAATCGACAAATCCGGATATCAGGAGCCGGTTCTCGTCAGCGGCACGGACGGCGTAGGCACTAAATTAAAAATCGCCTTCATGTTGAACAAACATGACACGGTCGGGATAGACCTTGTTGCCATGAGTGTAAACGATATCTTGACAAGCGGGGCCCGGCCGCTTTTTTTCCTCGACTACTTTGCGACAGGAAAGCTTTCTACTAAAACCGGCTCTGAAGTCATCAAGGGCATTGCCGAAGGATGCAAAATGGCGGGCTGCGCGTTGATCGGCGGCGAGACCGCGGAGATGCCGGGCTTTTACGGCGGAGGAGAATACGACCTCGCCGGATTCGCGGTCGGCATTGTCGACAGGAAAAAGATCATAAGAGGCTCTGAGATCAAGGCCGGAGACATATTGATCGGACTTTCCTCAAGCGGTCTCCACAGCAACGGATATTCGTTAGCGAGAAAACTCTTCTTTGACATAAAAAAATACAGCCCCCGCAAAAAGATAAAAGCGCTCGGCTGCTCCATAGGCGAAGAGCTTTTAAAGCCTACACGGATTTATGTAAAGAGTGTTTTAAAGGTCCTTCAGGATTTTAAGATAAAAGGCGCTGCTCACATTACAGGCGGTGGCATTACCGAAAACCTCCCGCGCGTCCTTCCCAAAAATGCAAAATTACATTTCATCGTTGAGAAAGGCAGTTGGCCCGTCCGGAACATATTCCATCTCATACAGAACATGGGCCGGGTTGAAGAAGCTGAAATGTACAGGACGTTCAACATGGGGCTCGGATTGATATTGGCAGTAGACAAGTCCGACGCGCAAAGGCTCGTCGCGAAGCTCAACCGGCTCGGCGAGAATGCTTTTGTCATAGGGCAGGTTGAGAAAGGCTCCGGCGGGGTGAAATATGTCTGACGGGATTTCCCCTCGCAAATTGCTTTTTTTTGACTTCCATAAAGAGATCAAAACCTTCCTTGTTTTTCTGAATAAGAAAACCGTGCGCAAAAGAAAGAAGTAGCCTTACTTTTTCAGATAACGTCTGATCCCCAACATTGCTCCGCCTGCTAAAAAGAGCATCGAGCTTACCGGCTCAGGCGCGACTGCGGTTGTGCCTGTAACGGTGTCAAAGTTTCCCTGATGATTATCAAACTCGGCATTGAACGGCAGGTTGCCTGCTTTATAGTCAACTTTAAAGCTGAAGCCGCCGAGAGAGCCTCCGGGCGCTATGTCGTATTGATAGCCCGGATCAAAGGTAGACACCCCTGCGAATAAAGTCTTTGGCTCGCCCGCGTCAACTTCCCATCCCTCAGGAAGCGATAATCCTACAAACGTAGTCTCCTGCGCAAAATCAAGATAAACGCTGTAGAGATAGAAATCGTCCGATGTGTTATTGAGGGTATAATCATACTGCCACCAGCCGCTTCCCAAATCCGTTTCCATATACACCCCGCTCGCCCCAACTGCCGCCATTGCCATTGACGAAAGCATCAACAAACTTACCGCCATGATTACCGCCATAAATACTTTCTTCATCTCCAAATCCTCCTTAGTCTTATTCCGATAGGGGGTAGGAAAGGCTTTCGGCCTCCCCTCCCTCCGAACCGTACAGGCGGGTTTCCCGCATACGGCTCTCCAGTCAGTGGTTTCCTCATCGGGATTGACGAGCCTGCTCATGGGCTGTGGTTAAAGTGAACAACCCAAGTCCGCTAAAGTAAGCATTAGGCCATCTCCAATGGTCAGTGCCTCCGCCCTTTCCATGACGTCCCTGTCGTTTCCTGAGTATGCTTCTTAATCTCATGCGTATCCATTTGTCCGTCATTTGGAAAGTCTTTCTGTTGCTATGCCGAAAGTATTCAAACCATCCTTTCAAGCTCCGGTTGAGATTCTCGATTATGCACTTCATGCTTTCACCTGACGTGCGCTTCGTCTTCTGCCTGATGGTGTCCTTGAGCTTCTTCATGCTTTTGTTTCGCGGCCATCTCGTGTTTCTCTCAAAGTGGTATCCCAGAAAGTCGAACCCCCCTTTTATTGTCGCATCTACTATCCGCGTCTTTTCAGGGTGCATTGTCAGTCCTCTTTCTTCCATCTTCGCCTTCACTTCAGTCAAAGCCTTCTTCGCTTCTTCCTCTGTCGAGCACAGTATGACAAAATCATCGGCGTATCTGACCATCTCATGCCCCGCTATACTCATATCATGGTCTACTTTGTTCAGGTATATGTTGGCTAACAAAGGGCTGATTACTGCTCCCTGCGGAGTCCCCTTTTCCGGTTCCCACTGGTCAAGGCCGTCTATCACTTGTAACCTCCAACATTAATCTAATCTAAAGACCTACCATTTTCTAACAATCTTTTGTATAAAAGCAGTTCCAAATCAAATTATCCTGAAGGAAGAAAGAGGGTAATCAGGGGGAATTCTGTTTGCCGACAGTCCTTGAT
>JACRHB010000204.1 GCA_016217725.1 Nitrospirota bacterium
CAGAGGAAGCTCTTTTGAAGCTCTCCGATCTCATCGTTTCTTTCTTCAAGCAGGGGCAATTCATGAATTGCCCCTACGGTCTCAAGGTCCCCGTATGTTTTTATATTGTCCATAACGTTTGATAGCCGTATCACAGGCTTTGCAAGCACCTTTGCACCGATGTTTAAACCTATAAGCGCAATAACGGAGAAAACAAGGTTAATAAAAATGACCTCTTGCTTTAAGGCGTCTATGGATTTCGTAACGTCGCTTGTAGAAAGTCCGAGCCGTACAGCGCCCCACAGTTTCGTATCGATATTTAAAGGCGTCGTTATTTTAAGGACCGGCTCATTCCGGAAGGTTTCCTCGGTTATCTCCGTTTTAAGAGTCGTAATGGTATTCAGTATTGATTTGTCCGCCTCATTGCGCTGCGAGAGATCGCTTTGGGCCAGTACCCGGCCTTTGTCGTCTGTAATCATCATATATCTTACCCGCTTGTCGCGCTCCATCAAGTTCATTATGAAATAGTCGAGATAGTCATTAATGTCCTGCTCATCCATTATGCCAAGGTCTTTATACACCATCACATTCGTCAGCGTAAGGCGGCTTATCTCGGCAAGAACGTTTCCCTGGTTGATTATGTCCTTCATGTATAATTTCTTTTCCCTGGACAGGATAAGAAAGCTTCCTATTACAGTAAAGGCAACAAGGCAGACGGATGCGACAAGAATGAACTTCCCCTGTAGGCTGAACGCCCATTTGCCGAACTTCCTGAACATTACGGTATTTGTATGCCTTTTGCGCTCAAATAGCTGATCATCCTGCGTATGGAGTCGTAATCCGAGTCTCTTGCCTCGACAAATCCGTATCTGAACTCCTCATCCCATTGCTCCATTATCCTGCGGTGTTCCGGGTTGTTGTAGTCTAAAGAGAGCAGCGCTTTTTTTATTGCATCTACCAGTTTGGGGGACACGTCCGACCTCACTACTATCGGCAGCCCTGGGATTTCTTCGGAGCCGGAGATGACCCTTAACCCTTTATCTTTAAACCTCTGTGCAACAGAATCTATAACGGCGCCCGCGTCAAATTTACCCCTTAAAACCTCCCTTGCGACTGAATCGTGATATTTCAGGTTTGTATGCGCGGCGAGGTCACTGAGGGAAATCCCCGCCTCTGTGTAGAGGTGATAGAGCGGCGCAAGGTTCCCGGACGTTGAAAGCTTTGACGCAAAGGCAACAGATTTGCCTTTCAGGTCAGAAAGCGATTTAATATTCTTGTTGGAATCCTTTGTAATGAATACGCACCTGTAAAACGGCTTGCCGTCCGGGCCGACTGGCTTTAAGATAGGCGTTACATCGAATTCCTTTTTCGCCTCTAAGTACGTAACTCCACCCAATAACGCAACCTGGACTTTGTTGCTTTTAAGAAAATTTATTATGTCCCTGTAATCCTGGCTGAGCTTCAGCTCGAACTTATACGGGGTATTCTCCGTGAGATAATTCATGAGCGGCTGGTACTTCTGATACATCACGATAGGATGGTAAAGGGTTATGGCGCTGAAATAGATAGTTGTTTTTTTCTGTTCAGGGATGTCTTTTCTATCCTGAGGAACAGCATCGCCTGACAGGAGAACCAGAAAGGTTAAAACAATGGTTATTACTCTATTCATTCTCACGATATAAATACTATCAATGCTTAAAACTCATATCTCACCTGAACATAAACATTATCATTCTCATCAAGACTCCCGAACTGATTCCACTCATCCCCGCCGCCGAACACATTTGCTCCAACCGCCGCCCATACGGAATCGGAGAAGTTGTATTTGACCTCCGGGTTCAACAGATAATCGCCGTCAGACGGGCTGTAGAAGGAAAAGAAGGAAAGCCGCAGCGTCTGATGTACCAGGAATTGTGTGAGTCTTACGGAGGCAAGCTGGTGCAGTCTCTTTTCTTGCGGAAAACCGGAGGGAAGATTCTCTTCATACTCTGAATAATCTTCCATATATTCGCCGTAGTATTGAAGCCCGATAGTGAAGTCTTCCCACATCTGTCTCTGATAACCGATTAAAAATCTTGCCTGAGAATTCTGAGTCATCGGGTCTGTGCCGTCCCTGTCTTCTCTTGAATCATAATATCCCGCCTCAAGGCTTAGAACTCCATCCAACGCCCTGCCCTGGAGACTCGAGCCGTAAACAGACAGCTCAGGATAAACGAGGTCGATCTTTGTCGGGGATGTCATGCTGTCGGGGAGCATGGAAGGCTGCCTGAAGAATCCGCGATAAAAATACAATGAAGCGTCAAAGCCCGCGACATCGCGATATACCCTGAAAGCAACCTCAGTGTTTTCGAATGTGCTTGCAGGTTTTTCTTCTTCCCTCTCTATTACGGCAGGCATGGGATCATACACGAAGAACCGCTTTTGATCGGGAAATTTGTTCGGTTCAAAGAACGGGACAATAATCAACTCAGCAGAGGCAAATGAAGGATACATGCCAATCTTGATGCCGTCAATACCTTTTTTGAGATACTCCATCGGCCTGCCTGAAAAAAATGCCTCATAGTCTTTCGGAAATACATCGTTAATAAAAATCAAATCACCAAGCCCCCATGTGATAATCTGCCTGCCGATCCTCAAATCATAGCTTGAAGACGTATAATCGGCGTATCCTTCCCTTAATTCCAGATGAGAGGCGGCGTCTATATGGTCATAGAAAGCGTCTGTTTTCAGAAACAGACGGAACGGCTCTTTGTTCGCGTCAAGCTTGAGTTGTATTCTTTCTTCCGCCCATTTAAAATCCCTGCCGTCAGGATTTGACTCAGTGGTATCAACAGAGTAGTTGCCCTGAATGAAGCCGTGGATGGATATATCTGATGCGTGTGCAAAAGACAGAGCACAGAACACAGAGCACAGAGCACAGAGCGTAGACAAAAAGACAATCGTTTTTTGGCCACTGGCTACTGATTTCCGTATCCTGAATTCTATTTTGCTGTTCACTATTTACTGTTCACTGTTTCTAACGGCAGATAAATTCTAAAGACAGTGCCGCGGCCCAATTCGCTTTCAACTTCAATCCTGCCGTTATGCTCCTCGATGATCCTGCGGGTTATTGCAAGCCCGAGGCCGATGCCGCCGGACTTTGTCGTAAAGAAAGGGTTAAAAATATCGTTGAGATTTTCCGGTTTAATGCCGCTGCCTGTATCCGATATTTCGATGACCGCTTCATCATTTTCGCTCTTTGTTTTTATGGTAATCGTTCCATGGTCTGTCGCGTCATCGGCATTTGTGAGAAGATTCAACATCGCTTCTTTTATTTTGTCGCGGTCTATGACCGTTATTATAGGCGCTTCCGGGATGTCTCGGATCAAACGGTTTCCTCTTTCGCCTGTTTCTATCTCAGGGACAATAAAATCTATAATGTCTTTTACCACTTCATTGACGTTCACGCTGCTCTTTATCA
>JACRHB010000207.1 GCA_016217725.1 Nitrospirota bacterium
AAATTGAGCGTTATATAGCAAGCGTACCAAATTTGAAGAAAGTCTTTTCTCAATTCTCATGGTCTTATCGATGGTAATGAATCCACAGGTCGAACCATATTACTCGGACCACCACCAGAGGTGTTGGTTTAATTTGATTAAATTAACCCCTCACCCTAACCCTCTCCCGCAAGGGGAGAGGGGACTAGCTCCCCTCTAACAAGAGGGGATTAAGGGGTGTGTCTCCCCTCCCTTGATGGGAGGGGACTAAGGGGAGGGTGATATTACTTAAATTGGAAATAGAACGGAGTCCATTATGAATTCGGCTTTTGCAGAAGATGTTATTAAAAAAGCTCTGCAAAGAGGCTGCGATGCGGCGGAGGTTTTCATAAAAAATTCCAAAGGCATTTCCATAGAGGCGAAAGACGGGGACGTGGAAGCCCTGGAGGCCTCTCTCGATTTTGGAATGGCGTTGCGAGTTATAAAGAAACGAAAACTCGGTTTTGCTTTCACAACGAGTCCGGAATACCTTGAAGCGACGATGGAAGAAGCCGTGCAAGGAGCCGAATGGACCGGCATGGATGAATGCGTTGACGTTCCTGATTACATTTCTTCTTCCGGGCCGGTTTTAATCTATGACGAAAAAATAAAGAACGTAAAAGAGGGCGACGTTATAAAAGACGCATTGCTTCTTGAAGAGAGCGCGCTCGCCTTTGACGACCGTATTAAAAAAGTAAGAAAGGCGGCGGTAGAGGCCAGGACCGAAAGCACCGCTGTAATGAATTCAAAAGGAGTAAACGTCGCTTACGAAGGCACTTATTATTCGGCTAATGTAACGACCCTTGCCAGGGAAGGAGACGACAGCCAGATGGGGTGGGATTTTGCAGCAGTTAGGAGGATGAGCGATATGGACCTGGTCTCGGTGGGCCGCGCCGCATCCAAAAGGGCGCTTGAGCTTCTCGGATCAAGAAGGATATCAGCCGTAAAGGCTCCCGTGATACTCAGTCCGGATATTGCAGTTTCTTTTTTGAGAATACTAAGCGCCTCATTGTCTGCGGAAGCCGTGCAGAAAAAGAGGTCTTTCCTTGCCGACAAGGTCGGGGGAAGCGTTACAAGCAGGCTTATCGACATTATCGACGACGGGACGATGGAATGGGGAGCCGGCACCATGCCCGTCGATGATGAAGGATCTCCCGTATCCTTTAACAAGATAATATCGAAAGGGATATTGAACGGCTACTTGCATAATGCGTACACTGCAAAAAAGTCAGGCGTCAAATCCACGGGCAATGCAGTCAGAGGCAGCTTCAAGTCCCTTCCCGGGATCAACGTGACGAATTTTTATATAAAGGCTGCTGAAGAACGGGAGTCAGGAGTCAGGAGTCAGAAGTCAGAAGAGAAAAAAAATAAAGACAGTAAGCTTATTAGATCATTATCGAGGGGGATACTGATCCTCAGTGCGATGGGGGTGCATACGGCAAATCCCATATCCGGCGACTTTTCCGTAGGGATATCAGGGCTGTGGATTGAGAACGGAGAGCCTCTTTATCCGGTAAAGGAAGCGGTGATATCAGGGAATATTCTTGAAATGTTTAAAAAGGTCGAAGGCGTCGGAGAGGACCTCAAATTTTACGGAAACATCGGCTCGCCGAGTCTTTTGATAGGGTATATGGATATAAGCGCATGAAATTAGAGTTAAGAGTCATGAGTCAAGAGTTAGGGACTACGTAATTTTAACTCTTAACTCTTAACTCTTAACTCTTAACTCTATTTTCTACTCCGCTTCTTTTTTCAATTTTTTGAAGAAAGGTTCAATAAGATCTATCGGAACGGGGAAAATGGTTGTTGAATTTTTCTCTGCGGCTACTTCCGTCAATGTTTGTAAAAATCTGAGCTGTATAGCCGTAGGCTGTGAGCCGATAATCGCCGCCGCGTCAGCCAGCTTTTGCGCCGCCTGAAATTCACCTTCGGCATGAATGATTTTTGCCCTTCTTTCACGCTCAGCCTCCGCCTGCTTGGCGATTGCGCGCTGCATTTCGACAGGCAGGTCAACATTTTTAACCTCAACCGTAGAAACTTTTACACCCCAGGGTTCTGTCTGCTCGTCTATGATTTTCTGAAGCTCCGCATTCAGCTCATCTCTTTTTGCGAGGAGATCGTCGAGCGTGCTTTGTCCCAGAACGCTTCTGAGAGTCGTTTGTGAAATCTGTGAAGTAGCATATTCAAAATCCGCCACTTCCGTAATGGACTTGATAGGCTCCACAACCCTGAAGTAAACGACGGCGTTTACCTTTACGGTTACGTTGTCCCTTGTAATAATGTCCTGCGAGGGAACGTCCATCGTGATGGTTCGCAGGCTGACTTTGACCAGCTTGTCGATTATCGGCCAGATGATTACAAGCCCGGGCCCCTTAATCGGTATTATCCTGCCGAGCCTGAAGACAACGCCCCTTTCATATTCACGAAGAACCTTGATAGCGCTTGAAAGAAAATAAACGATCAGCACTATCGCCAATATCAAACCTGAAAAACCTACCTGGAACATATCACCCTCCTTGCTTAAGATTATTAGTTGTTTTACTGTGTCAATTAAATTATAGCATTGGTATAATAATCGAGTTTAATAACTAAATCAATTTACAGCTGAGTCTTGTTTCTCCCTTCCCGCACATTTTTCACTAAATACAATCCCCTCTCACCAACTTCCCTCACAAGCCCAAGTGCAAGAGAGCGGAAGCGCAGAAGTGAGGGATCATGGGAGATTTTCAGAAAATAAAATTCATTGCTGATAAAATATTATCATATATATAATAGAACAAGTAGTTTCATCGCTATTAAAGAACCATGAAACGTAGAATTACAAAAGAAGAAGCGCAGGCATACAAAAATCGTTGGGACATTGTCAACAAGGCTGAACAGCAAGAGCTGCGTGAAACCACTGCAATACAAAAACTGTATCAATTGTCAACGCTTATGGGCTGGGTAAAAGATTTTGGATGGGATGAAGCCTTAAGGTCAGAGGAAACCGAAACAAGAGAACGCTGGATAAAACTCAAGAGGCTCTGTCATGTCTGAAACGGCACAGCCTGTATTGCCTTTTGCTGTCTTGCAAGATTTAGTTAATTGGCTAAAGGCAGAAGGCGTTCCAGGCATTATAACAGGCGGCGTTGCAGCATCTATTCTTGGCCGTCCCCGGGTGACAAGGGATGTCGACAGCGTTATCATTATTGATCTTGATGTCTTGGCTGATTTTATCAGCAGCGGCCATAAATATGGCTTTATTCCCCGCCTCGAAGATATATTAGCCTTTGCGATAAAGGCAAGGGTGCTGCTCATGAAGCATAAACCTACCGGCATAGATATAGATATTTCATTAGGCGCTTTGCCTTTTGAATATGAAAGTATTGAGAGAGCAGTATGGATAAATGTTGGAGATTTCTCTCTCCCGCTCCCAACGCCGGAGGATCTTATTATCATGAAGGCTGTTGCTCATCGGCAGCGGGATTTGATAGATATAGAATCAATCATTGATGCCAATCCAAACATGGATGTACAGAGAATACGTACATGGGTGAATGAATTTTCGGCTGTTCTGGAGATGCCGGAGATATTAGATGATTTGGAAAAGATATTTAAACAAAAGCAGAAACACAAAGAATAGAAAACGTTAACCTTACCTTCTAACCTTCAATTTCAGATTCTCCACCTTCTCGACAATAACCTTTTCCCCCGCCTTAATCGGCTCGTCGCTCCAGGCCTTCCAGATCTCTCCGTGGACGAAGACCAGGCCGTCGTTGTGAACGTCCGTCCTGGCTTTGCCCTCAAGTCCGACAAGGCCTTCGGCGCCTGTTACGGGTTTGCGCATGTATGCTTTCAAGGCGAGTCTGATGGTGAGGAAGAAAAAGAGGGCGGTGATGATGACGCCGGGGAGGATCACTTTAAGTGAAAGTTTGAAGAAGGGCAGGGGGGATTCAAAGAGCATGAGGGAGCCTATGGTCATCGCGATTATCCCGCCGAGGGTAAGGACTCCGTGTGAGATGATTTTGATCTCGAGGATAAAAAGTATTATCGCGAGAATAATTAAAAGAAGACCGGCGTAATTCACCGGCAAGGTCTGGAAAGAGTAGAAGGCGAGTATCAAGGAGATCGCGCCGAATACCCCGGGGAATATCGCGCCGGGGTTCGTCATTTCAAAGAATATGCCGTAAAAGCCGAGGAGCATCAGCAGATAGGCGACGTTCGGGTCGCTGATGAAGTCCAGTATCTTATGTCTGACGCTCATGTCTCTGTAGCGGATATTGACCCCTTTGGTTTTTATGGTATATTTCCCTATCGATGTTTCCACCACCCTTTGGTCTACCGCATCCAACAACGTCTTAATATCAGGGGCGACCAGGTCTATGACTTTTAAATTTAGCGCCTCCTTCTCGGTTATGGAGACGCTTTCTCTCACGGCCTTCTCGGCCCATTCCGCGTTGCGTCCTTTCTTTTCCGCAAGCGATTTAATGTACGCTGCCGCGTCGTTCACGGCCTTTTCCGACATGGTCTTGTCCATTTTTTCTCCCACGCCAACGGGATGAGCGGCACCGATATTTGTGCCGGGCGCCATCGCGGCTATATGCGCCGACAACGTGATAAACACGCCTGCGGATGCGGCCCTTGCGCCGCCTGGGGAGACGTATACTACGACAGGCGCTTCGCTTGCAGTGATTTTCTTGACTATAGTCCTCATTGAAGTGTCGAGGCCGCCGGGCGTGTCGAGCTTGATCACGATCAAATCTGCTTTTTCATTTACAGCCTCGTCGATGCTTGTGGATATAAACTCCGACATGACCGGATTCACAACGCCTTCGACGTTGATCACGATTATATCGGCGGCGACAGGCGGGGCGAAAAAGGCTGTAAGGAGAAGAACGATAAACGGCAGGAAATATTTTTTCATCATCTGCAAGATTATAACTACAGCAGCCTTGCAATTGTCAAGGTTTTTCATGGTATGATATGTATTAATCATAATATGCTGAAAATTAACGAAATCTTCAAAAGCATTCAGGGTGAGTCCACTTATGCGGGATTGCCCTGCACCTTCGTCAGATTAGCCGGCTGTAATCTCAGATGCACCTACTGCGACACCAATTACGCCTATTACAACGGCAGACAGATCTCCGATGAAGAAATTATATCAAAGATTGAAGAATACGGCGTGAAGTGCGTGGAGTTCACGGGCGGAGAACCCTTGCTGCAGGAGGAAACACCGCAATTGATAAAGACGCTCCTTGATAAGGGGTACAACGTTCTCATAGAGACCAACGGCTCCATCTGCATAGGGTGTCTCGACAAAAGGCTTACGATAATAATGGACTTCAAAACCCCGAAGAGCGGCATGAGCGAGCGGATGAGGCCCAAGAATTTTGATTTTCTTAAAAGGACGGACGAGATAAAGTTTGTCCTTATGGACGCGTCCGATTACGACTGGTCCAAAGGGATCATCAATAAATACAAGCTGCTTGAAAAGTTCGACAATATCCTTATGTCTCCCGCCTACGGGATCCTGTCACCGAAAGACCTCGTATCATGGATATTGCGCGACAATCTTCCGGTGAGGGCGCAGCTCCAGATACATAAATACATCTGGGCGCCCGATGAGCGAGAAGGGGTTTAAGAATAGTTAAAAGTTGAAAGTTAAGAGTTAAAGACAAAGACCCTGACGGAATGAAGGAGCTTGGCGAAGAACTTAAAGAACTCTCGAAGAAGAATCTCCTCAGAAAACTCACCTGCATCGAATCATCCCGTGGTTCAAAGATTTCAATAAACGGGAAAACCTGCGTCAACTTTTCCTCAAACGATTATCTCGGCCTGTCTTCGCATCCTGAGATTGTAAAGGCTGCTGCATCAGCGCTGAAGAAATACGGCTTCGGCTCGGGAGCATCAAGGCTTTTGAGCGGAACGTATGCGCCTCACGTAAAACTTGAAGAACGGTTAGCCAACTTCAAAAAGACAGAGGCCGCGCTCGTATTCAACACCGGTTATGCCGCGAACACCGGGATAATACCGGCGATAACCGGTGAGGATGCTTTGATTTTCAGCGACGAGCTTAATCATGCAAGCATTATCGACGGCATCAGACTTTCAAAGGCGAAAGTCAAAATTTACAGACACCGGGATGTGAATCATCTTGAATCGCTTTTGAAGATAAATTTAAAAAGCAAGAGACGCTTGATGATCACCGACACCATTTTCAGTATGGACGGCGACATTGCGCCTTTGAAGGATATTTTCTCATTGTGCGAAAGATATGATGCGCTTCTGATGATTGATGATGCACACGGAACAGGCGTAATCGGTAAGACGGGCAGGGGGGGGCTGGAGCATTTCGGCATTAAACAAACCGACCGCATCATTCAAATGGGCACGCTGAGCAAGGCAGCCGGATGCTTCGGCGCTTTTATCGCAGGCCCAAAGGATTTAATCAATCTGCTGATCAGCAAGGCGCGGAGTTTTATCTATTCCACATCGCTCCCCCCCGCTGTTGCAGCGGCAGCAGCAAAGGCTATAGACCTAATTGAATTTGAGTCGGAAGACAGGAGAAGGAAATTATGGATAAATCGGCAGAGATTGTCTGAAGGGTTACTGAAACTCGGTTACGATACCCTCGGTTCCGAAACCCCGATAATCCCTGTCTTAACCGGCGACACCAAAAGCGTATTGAAGGTTGGAGAATATCTTTTTAAGCGGAAAATATTCGCCCCTGCAATCCGGCCTCCCACGGTGCCGGAAGGAAAGTGCAGGATAAGATTTTCAGTGACGGCGGCGCATACGAAGGAAGATATTGATTTACTGATTGGGGTGTTAAAAAAATCTGCTTGAAATATTATTAGCTTATTTCACGGCTTCTATTGGAAGATTTTCAATATTTACATTAACAATATCGGACAAGCTGAATCTTTGACTTACATCCAATACTTCTATACCGATAAGCTGGCCGTCTTTATCGAAATCAATCACAACCCCATCCTCGATCTCTTTTGAGTTTGCAACAAATTCTTCCTTGAAATAAACATAAAGCGCGTCTGCTTCTTTACTGTATTCAATTTTCATTATTCCTCCTCAGCTTTTATCAACAACACTTATAATAAGAACTTCATCTGAAAACTCCCTGTATGTTACTTTGATATATCTTGCTCCTATGGTTTTATAAACATTCGTTCTTCCCTTGACGGATTGCTCTGTTTTGTCTGGATCGCTCACGGTAATGTTGACTTCATCTTCAGAGATTTTTCTCCATTTCATTCTTCTTCGCGCATGTCTGTCGAATCTTAATGACTTTTTCATGTTTAGATTATATTATTATATCAAATCAAATTAATATCTTTTTTATGGTCTGTTTAATCACCGGTTCATCAAGAGGGCTTGGAAAGGCTGTTGCCCTTGCATTCGGCAAGAGAGGGCATAAGGTTGTCGTGCATTTCAAAGATAAACAAAAAGAAGCGGAAGCAGTTGCCGCTCAGATAAAAGAAGCAATGGCATTGAAAGCCGATGTCAGAAGATTTGATGAAGTGAAAATACTTATTGAAGAGGTTGTGAAGCATTGGGGCGGGATTGATGTGCTTGTAAATAACGCAGGGATTACAAAAGAAGCTCTATTAATAAAAACATCAGAGAAAGATTTTAACGAGGTGCTTGATACGAATTTGAAAGGAGCCTTTAATTTCATCCGTGCAGTCGCACCTTTTATGATTGAACAAAAAAGCGGGCATATCATCAACATCTCATCCTTCGCGGGACTGAAAGGAAAGACAGGCCTGTCCGCATACTCTGCATCAAAAGCAGGACTCATCGGATTGACAATGAGCGCTGCAAGAGAATTATGCGAATATAACATCAAGGTCAATGCCGTGCTCCCCGGCTACATGCTGACCGATATGGGAATTGAATCTAATGAAAAGGTAAAAGAGCTTGCGCTTCGGGACAGCCTTCTGAAAAACTTTTCCGATCTGGATAATGTCGCAGAGTTTGTCTGTTATCTTGCAGGGACGTCGGGGATAAGCGGACAGGTTTTTAATCTGGACGGCAGGATAATATAAAAAAGTTGAAAGTTAAGAGTTGAAAGTGAAAAGTGAGAATCAGAAAGCATAAAGGCATCTTTATAACAGGCACTGACACGGGGGTCGGCAAGACTTTCGTTGCGGTCGGACTTCTAAAGGCTTTGAAAGAGCAGGGGTACAACGTCTGCCCCATGAAGCCTTTAGAGACAGGCTGCAGGTTCCAAAAAGGGAAGCTGATACCTGAAGATACTCTAAAGCTCATTAAAGCCGCCGGAGTTGATGAGCCGCTTGACCTCATTAATCCTTACCGCTTCAGAAAGCCGTTTGCTCCGGCGATTGCCGCTGAGCTTGAAGGCGTTACAATAAGCAAGAGGAAAATTTTTTCAGCATTCAAACAACTATCAAAGAAATATGACGTCACAATCGTCGAAGGGGCGGGCGGGATTATGGTCCCACTCTATAAGAAGTATCTCTTTATCGATCTCATTAAAGATTTAAACCTCCCGGTTGTAATCGTATCACGTCCCGGGCTTGGAACGATCAACCATACCCTTCTCACGATTGAAGCCGCAAGAAGCAGGGGTATCGATATAATAGGCGTGGTAATAAATTGCTCCGCTAAAATAAAAAAGGACTTGTCGGTAAGAACCAATCCGGAAGTTATAGAGAAGCTCGGCGGAGCGCCGGTATTGTGTATTGTGCCGCATTCGGAAAATCCTTCATGCGGATTGTTTCAACCGATTACTGAGAAGATACTTTTGGCTCTTTCTCATAATGAGTGGGTAAATATAAGCTTGTCTTTTCAAAAGAGGAAGGGCATGTTAAAAATTCCCCTCTAAAAAGAGGGGTGTAGGGGTGTGTATAAAGAGGGCGTTAGAAGACATTAAAGGCAATGTTAAAAAGATTGAAAATAAACACACCCCTTAATCCCCTCTTTTTAGAGGGGAAGAAAAGACACTCAGTCAAAATCGGAGAATTTACCCATTTGAAATGAGAAAGAACCATTTTAATTCTATGCGTCATCCTGAATGGATAAAAGTAAAATCAACGGGAGCTCACGAGACCAAAAAAGTCCTGAGACGTCACAAGGTCTCCACCGTCTGCGAAGAAGCAAGATGCCCCAATCAGGGGAAGTGCTTTTCAAAGAGCACGGTGACCTTTATGATCCTCGGGGACAGGTGCACGAGGAATTGTTCTTTCTGCGCCGTCGAGTCTTCACGTCCTCTGCCGCTTGACCCGGACGAGCCTGAGAGAGTTGCCGAAGCCGCATCAGCCCTTGCTCTAAAATTCGTCGTTATAACCTCCGTCACAAGGGATGACCTTCCGGATGGTGGGGCAGAACAGTTTGCCAGGACAATCTGCGCTGTTAGAAATAAGAATAATACTTTAAAAATAGAGAGTTTGCCCCCCGACTTTAAAGGAAATATCGAAGCATTGAAGACTGTGCTGAATGCGCGGCCTGATGTATTCAACCACAATGTTGAAACAGCGCCGCGCCTTTATCCGGCGGTCAGACCGCAGGCTGATTATGGGACGTCGGTTAATATTTTAAAAACTGCGAAGAAACTCTATCCTGACATTAAAACCAAATCGGGCCTGATGGTCGGACTCGGAGAGAACGAAGCGGAGGTCTTATCGGTTATGCATGACTTGAGGGATGCAGGGTGCGATTTTTTAACCATAGGACAATATTTGCAGCCGCGAAGGAGCAACATACAGGTTGTTGAATACCTAAGACCCGAGACTTTTGAAAATTACAGAATCAAGGGTCTTAAGATGGGCTTCAGCGCGGTGGCGTCATCACCACTGACAAGAAGCTCGATGGATGCGGGAGCGATGTTTGATACAATGAAAAATGCAAAATGAAAAATGCAAAATTAAGGAATTTGTTTTAATATAATAATGTTTGTTTATCCGTAATTTTGATATTTGATTTTCAGTGAGGTTTATTAATGCTTGAATTCAAGAGAATAAAACGCCTGCCGCCTTATGTCTTTGCCATTGTGAACCAGCTTAAGATGGAGGCCAGGAGAAGAGGTGAAGATATAATCGATCTCGGCATGGGCAATCCCGATATGCCGACGCCGCAGCATATTGTGGATAAACTTGTTGAAGCGGCGCAGAATCCGAAAAACCACAGATATTCCGCCTCAAAAGGGATAACCCAGTTGAGACTGGCTATATGTGAATGGTACAAGAGACGGTTTGACGTAGACCTCGATCACGAGACCGAGGCCGTGGTCACTATCGGCTCCAAAGAAGGCTTGTCCCATCTTGCTTATGCAATGATAGAGCCGGGCGATCTGGTTTTAACGCCGGCGCCTGCATATCCTATTCATCCATACAGCTTTATTCTCGCAGGAGGCGACGTGAGGAGCATCCCTATCGGGAAAGACACGGATTTCTTTAAAAGCATGGAAGACGCCTTCAGCACCGCATGGCCCAAGCCGAAAATATTGCTTATAAATTTCCCGCACAACCCTACTACGGCCTGTACGGACATTGAATTCTTTCAGCGAGTGGTGGATTTTGCAAAAGAGAACAACATCATCGTGCTCCATGATTTTGCTTATGCCGATCTTGCCTTTGACGGCTACAAACCGCCGAGCTTTCTTCAGGCTAAGGGCGCAAAAGATATCGGCGTGGAATTTTTCTCCCTCACAAAGAGTTATTCAATGGCGGGGTGGAGGGTCGGCTTTTGCGTAGGCAATCCTGAGATAGTGGGGGCGTTGACAAAGATCAAAAGCTATCTCGATTACGGCATGTTTCAGCCGATCCAGATCGCAAGCATAATAGCCCTGAGGGGGCCGCAGGACTGCGTTGAACAGATTGCGAAGACATATGAAAACAGAAGGAACGCGCTGATCCAGGGATTGAGTAATGCAGGATGGATTATAGAGCCTCCGAAGGCTACAATGTTCGTCTGGGCGCAAATCCCCGAACCGTTCAGAAAAATGGACTCGCTCGAATTTGCAAAGTACCTGATAAAAGAGGCCGGCGTTGCGGTTTCTCCCGGCATCGGCTTCGGTCCCGCAGGCGAAGGCTTTGTCCGCTTCGCGCTGGTGGAGAACGAGCACAGGATAAGACAGGCGGCGCGCGGGATCAAGAAGGCGTTGAATAACAAATAGCCGTTTCTTTTCTTGAATAAACCTGACCGGTTGAAGCATAATAATTTTCCGGATAAAATATTAATTGTCATGGAGCAACCTTGAAGAAACAGTCAATCAACGTCGGCATTATCGGTTTTGGAACAGTCGGCTCAGGGACCGCTAAGATCCTTTTAAGAAAAAGCCGGGAGCTTGAGAGCAGGCTCGGATTCCCCATTGTCTTGAAGAACATTGCCGACCTTGATACAAAGCGCGACAGGGGCATTAAGCTTCCTGCCGGGGTCTTAATAAATGATGCACTGAAAATATTGAATGACCCCGATATCGACATTGTCGCGGAGTTGATGGGGGGACTTCATCCGGCCAGGGAATTCATTCTTCAGGCGATCAAGAACGGGAAGCACGTAGTAACCGCCAACAAGGCCTTGCTTGCCGTTGAAGGCCGCAAAATATTTACGGCGGCTTGTAAGAACAGGGTGGATATCGGATTTGAGGCTTCCGTTGCAGGAAGTATTCCCATTATAAAGATTGTGAGAGAATCACTTATCGGCAACAATATTCAAAGCGTGTACGGGATCATCAACGGCACGTCGAATTATATCCTGACGAAGATGAGCGGGGAGGGCGTTGATTTCTCCACCGCCCTTAAGGCGGCGCAGGCGCTCGGATACGCGGAAGCGGACCCCACTTTTGATGTTGAGGGCATTGATTCCGCACACAAGCTTACCATACTTGCTGCGCTCTCTTTCGGCATACCATTTTCTTACAAAAAGATTTACACTGAAGGTATAACGAACATAACGCCGCCGGACATTCAGTTCGCATCGGAGTTCGGATACAGGATAAAATTGCTGACTATTGCAAAACAGGATGGAAAGGATATCGAAGTAAGGGTGCATCCGACAATGCTTCCCAAAGATCATCTTATCGCGAATGTCAACGGCGTGTTCAATGCAATTTATATAGAAGGCGATGCCATAGGCTCCCAGCTTTATTATGGGAGAGGAGCAGGAGAGCTGCCGACAGGAAGCGCCGTTGTAAGCGATATTGTCGATATTGCAAGGAATATTGTCAGAACAAAGAACACAGAGCACGGAGCTCGGAGCACGGATCTCAGAACACGGAATAAAGAATTAAAGATAAAGAAAATGGAGGACATACGCACCTGTTATTACCTTCGCTTTTCAGCGCTTGATAAGCCCGGAGTTTTATCCAGGATCTCGGGAATCCTGGGAAGCCATAACATAAGCATCAAATCGATGATACAGAAGGGAAGAAAGGCGGAAAAGGCGGTGCCTGTCGTAATGATGACGCATGAGGCAAAAGAAAAAGACATGGCGCAGGCCTTGAAAGAGATCAACAGGCTCCCGGTCATATCGGACAAAACAGTTTACCTGAGAGTCGAAGGAGGAGAAAATTAAGCAGTCGTGTTTGTCATCCCGAACTTGTTTCGGGATCTAAAAGAGATGCTGAAACAAGTTCAGCATGACATTTTGTTTGATGGAAGGAATTAGAAATGAGTGAAGTAAAGGCAGATAAACATTTAGATATAAGGGGGGTTGTTTGCCCCTATACGCTCGTAAAGTCCAAGCTTGCGGTTGAAAGCCTGGAGGTGGGACAAATTCTCGAAATAATTCTGGATTATCCTGAGGCCGCCGACAGCATCCCGAAGGCGATGCTCAATTACGGCCAATCTGTTTTAAAAGTGGAAAAAATAAATCCTAAAGAATGGATCATCCGGATAAGAAAAGAGGTCGAGGACTGATGGAATTCACTGAAGAACAGCTTAAAAGATACAGCAGGCACATTATACTGCCGGAGGTAGGCGGCAAAGGACAGCAGAAAATATCCGCTGCAAAGGTACTGATAGTCGGCGCCGGAGGCCTCGGTTGTCCCGTAGGCTACTACCTTGCCGCTGCAGGCGTCGGAACGCTTGCGCTTGTGGACAATGATGCCGTCGAGCTGAGCAACCTTCAGAGACAGATCGCTCACAGCGTGAAAACACTCGGTGTCAACAAGGCCGATTCCGCAAAGAAGACGTTTGAAGCCTTAAACCCGGACGTCAACGTTATTGCGATCAAGGAAAGGATAAACAGCAAGAACATCCTTGAGCTGATAAAAGACTACGACATCGTTGTTGACGGGACGGACAATTTCCCCACGCGTTATTTGATCAACGATGCGTGCGTAATGTTGAAAAAACCCCTTGTCAGCGGCGCTATCCTTCGCTTTGAAGGCCAGGTGACGACCATACTGCCGGGCGACGGCCCATGCTACAGATGTCTTTTTGAAGAGCCGCCTCCGGCGGGACTTGTTCCTTCATGTCAGGAGGCAGGCGTTCTCGGCGTTCTGCCCGGAGTTATCGGAGCGCTCCAGGCGACTGAGGTTTTAAAGCTGATTATCGGCAAAGGCAAGCCGTTGAAAGGTCAGCTGCTGATATACGACGCTCTCGGCGTCAATTTCAGGAAGGTTAAGATCCCGAAGAACAGCGACTGCCCGATATGCGGCGAAAATCCGAAGATCAAGGAGCTGTCCGACAGCCCGGAGCAGTATTGCTCGATATAGAAAAGTTAAAAGTTGAAAGTTAAGAGTTAAAAGTTCAAGGAGTTATTAAACAAGCATACATAAGCGTCATTCCCGCAGTCTTTTGAGCGGGAATCCAGATTTTTTTAGAAGGAACTGGATTCCGGCTTAAAGACTGCCGGAATGACAGACAAGCAGAGTTTACGGACAAATAGTATTTAGCTTACAGCCAAGAGCGGTTTTGAATTTTTTCGCATTTATCTTGTATCATTATCATATTTAATCGTATTTAAATCTCTCACGGAGGCGCGATAAATGGGTTTTGTACATGGACTGAAATGCAGGGAGTGCGGAAGGGAATATCCCGTAGACCCGATATACGTTTGCGAATTCTGCTTTGGTCCTCTTGAAGTCGTTTACGATTATGAGGGAATAAGAAAGGTCTTAACAAAAGAGAAGATCACTTCAAGACCTCAAAATCTATGGCGGTATATTGAATTATTACCGATAGACGGAGCGCCGACAAGCGGTCTGAATTCAGGATTTACCCCCCTGGTAAAAGCCGGCAAGCTTGCAACGCTCATCGGCGTAAAAGAACTGTATATCAAAGACGACACGGTCACCCATCCGACGCTTTCATTTAAAGACAGGGTGGTCGCGGTTGCGCTTTCCAAGGCGAGGGAGTTCGGATTCGACACTGTCGCCTGCGCCTCGACCGGCAATCTCGCTCATTCGGTTTCAGCACACGGCGCGGCTGACGGATTCAAGAGATTTATATTTATCCCCGCGAGCCTTGAAAAGAGCAAGATAGTCGCATCGCTTGTTTATGATCCCAACCTTATTGCAGTTGACGGTAATTATGACGACGTGAACAGGCTGTGCAGCGAAGTGGCGAACAAGTACCGATGGGCCTTCGTGAACATCAACATCCGTCCGTTTTATGCGGAAGGCTCAAAAACTCAGGGATATGAGATTCTCGAGCAGCTTGGATGGAAGGCTCCGGATGCGGTTGTCGTGCCCTCCGCAAGCGGCTCCTTACTGACAAAGATATGGAAAAGCTTCAAGGAGATGAAACAGCTAGGGCTGATCGATGAGCTGCATACAAAAGTATTTTCCGCACAGGCCACGGGCTGCTCGCCGATCGTTGCGGCTATAAAAGCAGGGGTTGACGTTATAAAGCCCGTAAAGCCCGATACGATCGCCAAATCATTAGCCATCGGCAACCCGGCGGACGGCTACTATGCAACGCATGTTGTAAAAGAAAGCGGAGGGTTCGGAGAAGACGTTTCAGATCAGGAGATTATCGACGCCATAAAGCTTCTTGCCAAAACCGAAGGGATATTTGCAGAAACGGCAGGCGGTGTAACCCTGGCCTCTGCGATCAAATTAATAAAAGGCGGCCATATTAAAGAAGACGACGTAACGGTGCTCTGCATTACCGGCAACGGTCTCAAGACCAAAGAAGCCATTATGGGACACACCGGGGAGCCGTATCACATTCAGCCGAATATGAAATCTTTTGAAGAAGCGTTAAAGAAGATAAATGATAAATAAAAAAATGATCCACAGATTACACAGATTTTGAAAGACCCGGTAAAATCTCTTTTTACAATCTGTGTGAATCTGCGTCATCTGCGGACTAAATAGAGTCTGTTTATAAAGTGCTATTTTCTGTCATTCCGGCTTGTCCGGAATCTTTTCCCAAGAGGATTCCCGACGCGCTTCGCTTGCGGGAATGACAAATGATCGTAGTTTATAAACAGACACTAAATAATTAAGGAGGAACATTTAATGGCCGTAAGAGTAAAAATCCCCGTCCCGCTTCAGAGACTGACACAGGGGAAAGAGGAAGTAGAAGGTGATTCGGGCACTGTTATCTCATTAATCACTAACCTTGACCGGAAGTATCCCGGGCTCGGAGAGAGGATATCCGAGGGCGGCAAGCTGAGAAGGTTTGTCAACGTCTATGTGAACGAAGAAGACGTGAGATTTCTTAAGAACGAGGAGACGGAGGTCAAGGACGGCGACGAGGTTTCCATCGTCCCTGCAATCGCGGGAGGGGCAAGCTAGTCAAATGAGTGAAGAAGTGCAGCGGTAAAAGGGATTTTACTTTTGCACTTCTGCACTGTTGCACTTTTGAACTAAAAAAGGGGAGTCATAATGAAGACGAGAGTTAAACTGACGTTTCCACAGCATCTGATAAGAGAGCCGGTGATATTTTCCATGGCCAAGAAATACGACATCATGCCCAACATCAGACGTGCGCGAGTGACCGATACCGTCGGGGAGATGATACTTGAACTTGAAGGCTCACAGGAAAACATTGATAAAGGCATAGAGTCCATCAGGCAGCAGGGCGTCGACGTGGAGCTTGTGGAAGGCGACATAATCGAATAATGATGGAACCCTATAAAGGCCTGATCAATCAATATGGAAATTTTCTGCCGGTAACAAAACAAACCCCCGTTATCACCCTTAATGAAGGAAACACGCCTTTATTAAAGGCCTCCCACGCTCACGAGATAATCAGGGAAGATCTTAGCCTTTATTTTAAATTTGAAGGAGCCAACCCGACCGGTTCATTCAAGGACCGCGGCATGACGTTAGCCATTTCAAAAGCTGCCGAGGAAAAGGCAAAGGCCGTTATCTGCGCCTCGACCGGCAACACGTCCGCATCCGCATCCGCATATTCAGCAAGGGCCGACATATCCTGCATCGTATTAATTCCCGAAGGTAAGATCGCAATGGGCAAGCTCGCACAGGCGATCATACACGGGGCAATGGTGCTTCAGATCGACGGCAATTTCGATGACGCGTTGAAGATGGTGAAAGACGTTGTTGCAAAACATCCCATCGTCCTCGTGAACTCCCTTAACCCTTTCAGGATCGAAGGACAAAAGACGGCGGCCTTTGAGGTCTGCGACCGGCTTGGAGCAGCCCCTGTTTATCACGCCCTTCCCGTTGGAAACGCCGGAAACATCACCGCATACTGGAAGGGTTATAAAGAATATCAGGCCGCCGGAAAGATCAATTCCCTCCCGAAGATGTTAGGCTTTCAAGCGGCAGGCGCAGCGCCTATCGTATTAGGACATCCCGTTGCAAAGCCGGAAACTTTCGCCACAGCCATCAGGATTGGAAACCCCGCAAGCTGGAAATCCGCAGTCAACGCAAGAGACGAATCCGAAGGAAAGATAGATTCCGTCACTGATGACGAAATTTTGGAGGCCTACAAATTCATCGCAACACGCGAGGGGATTTTCTGCGAGCCCGCATCCGCCGCGTCTCTTGCAGGCGTGATTAAATTATCGAAACAGAATTACTTCAAAAAAGGCGACACAATCGTCTGCACCCTCACCGGTCACGGATTAAAAGACCCCGACAGCGCCCTAAGAACTTCCAAAGAGCCCATAAAGATAAAAGCGGAGCTCTCGGCATTGGAAGCCGCCCTCAAAGGCTGCTGCATTTAGGATCTTCGCAAAGACAAGGGTGTTGTCTTTTTCCTTAGAGATTTTGACGTATAAAGAGCTCCTCGAATAATTAAGTCGTTATCCTTTGTCCTTCAGGCTGTTGT
>JACRHB010000206.1 GCA_016217725.1 Nitrospirota bacterium
AAAACCGTGAAAAAAGCTAAATGCGAATTTTTAGGCACCGCCTTCAGGGCCGCGATACTTGCAGGAGAATGCATCAGCGATAATATCGGGAAGATCTCTCAGGGCGATATCGGCGTCAAACAGGCGTCCGATTTCGTAACGTCCGTCGACAGGGAATCGGAGCAGATCATAATAAATATAATTAAGGCGAAGTTCCCCCATCATCATTTCTTGGCGGAAGAATCCCTGAAAGAGACTGCGGCGGAATACCGCTGGATAATCGATCCCCTTGACGGCACGACTAATTACATACACGGATATCCCGCTTTTTCCTTATCAATAGCGCTGGAGCATAAGGGAGAAATAATATTGGGCTTGATTTACGACCCGTTAAGAGATGACCTTTTTACCGCTGAAAAAGGAAGCGGCGCATTCCTGAACGGAAGACCGATAAAGGTCTCATCAGTCTCCGATATGGCCGACAGCCTTATTGCAACGGGGTTCCCCTTCCGCAAAAGAGATTTGATCGACCCGTATCTGAAGCTTTTTAAAAACGTCTTCAACAGAGTCAGCGATATAAGAAGGGCCGGCTCCGCGGCGCTTGACTTGGCCTATGTCGCCTCCGGGAAATGCGACGGTTTTTTCGAGCTGTCCCTCGGCCCCTGGGATATGGCTGCCGGAAGCCTTATTGTCAAAGAGGCCGGTGGCATTGTAACGGATTTCAGCGGAGGGAGTGACTACCTTTCATCCGGAAACATCGTCGTCGCCGCGCCTGCCGTTCACGGAGAGATATTGAAGGAAGTAAAGGGCATTTTCGCGGGAACGATCGACAAATAATTCCCGCGCTCCTTTGCCCAAATAAACGGAAACTTTAGTGTTGTCATTCCCGCGCAGACGGGAAGCCATTTCCTTTATCTGGTCGCCGGGACGGCGTCTGGATTCCTGCTTTCGCAGGAATAACGGCAAATATAACATTATTAATTTAGTTTGTATTAGAAAGGTCCGGTTTTCACATTTACCAGGTTACAAAAACATCATGTCCGCGTTCAGGATAAGCATGACGAATAAAATGTAGACGTTCATTTTATTAAAGATAAAGCTGTAACGGAAGTTAAATGCCTTTTAAAATCCAAATCCAAAACGCCAAATATTGTCATTAATGACAATTAATGTAAAGGTTAATTCAAGCAAACCGTTAACATTCCATCGCCATCTTTTTAGCTTCCATATAGTTCATTATGCCTTGAGGGTCACATGATATGCACATATCTATGCCTTGAATTATCTGCATATCTTCACACATCAAATAGGCTCTTTGAAGCTCAACGTCTTTAAGCCTGTTCAGCACCAGCTTCTTCGGCCTGAGGTAGACTTCTCCGCAATTCATGCATATCCAGATGAAATTATGCTTTGCGGCTTCAAGGCAATTATCACAAACGTAGATGACAACTCCCGGCATCGCCTCAGCATGTAGAGACGTATACTCCTTTTTGCAGATAGAGCATTTCTCATACTTATTGTTAATCTCCACTTTCTTAACCCTCCTTTCTTTTAAACTTCTACAATTAATTAAAGCAATATTTATGCCTATTATTAAGAATTCAACCTAATGCCAATATTGGGATTGCTGAGAAATTCTGCAATATAAACCTTTTTTAACGTGACGCATCTAATAAATCAGAAAATGACTAAGGAGTGAACAAAAAATGCCGATAATAAGGAGGTGGTTTTAAGAGTTAAGAGTTAAGAGTTAAGGAGGATTTGACAATGAAAGGTATTATCAAATTGACAGTAGTTTTGATGCTGATTCTTTTTGCGGTTCCGGCAATTGCCGGGAATACAGATACTCCGGTTGTTGATAAAAAGCAGGAGAATCAGGAGCAAAGGATTGAGCAGGGGATTGCAAGCGGAGAGCTTACGAAGAAAGAGGCGGTCAGGCTTGAGAGGGAACAGGCAAAAATAGAAAAAGAAGAGAAAGCTTTTAAAGCCGACGGCGTGCTGACAAAACAAGAAAGGGGGAAACTTCACCACGATCTCAACAAATCCAGCAGGCACATTTATAAAGAAAAACATGACGGGCGGCACAGACGGTAAGTTGACAAGAAAGGACAAGAAAGGGACACTTCCCATATTTTCTACCATTGTGTGAATAAGGGAATATGGGTGTGTCCCCAAAAGGCTTAAAGCTTGCGTTAATTCCGGGCTTTTAGTTATCATTGAATAATTAAATTATAAGAACAGGTTATCTTCATTTTAAGTCAAAACGGATAGTTTGAAAATAATCGACAAGTTTGAAATAGATAATATCTTCTGTTCACAAGCCATCGAGTATCTAAACAGAAAGAAAAATCCAGGGAAGAAATAACGGATTGTTTAAGGAATCTTGTATAAGTATGAACATTAGAAAACGTTTGGTTTTCCTTGCTTCCTTGTTTTTTCTTTTATTATGCGCCTCAGAAAATTCTCATGCCTATATCGGTCCGGGGGCGGGCTTTGCGCTGGTAACGTCGTTCCTTGTTATATTCGTTTCTCTGATAATAGCCGTTGTCTCGCTTCTTATATGGCCGTTCAGGCAATTTATATGGATGCTCACCAGGAAAAAGCTTGATGGAAAACCGAAGGCTGAAAAGGTTGTGGTTGTCGGACTCGACGGCATGGACCCGGATATTGCAGAGCGCTTTATGTCGGAAGGTAAGCTGCCCCATTTTCAGAAGCTTAAAGACACCGGGAGTTTTTCAAGGCTCGGGACTACGTTTCCCGCAGTGTCGCCGGTCGCCTGGTCGTCATTTGCAACGTCGGTCAATCCCGGGAAACACAATATATTTGATTTCCTTAAGCCGAACAGAAAGCATTATATAGCCGATTTGTCCTCCGTTCATATCGGAACGGTAAAACGCTGCCTTAATATCGGCAAGTACAAAATACCCCTTGGAAAACCTGAGATCAAACCCTTGCGCAAGAGTCAGCCGTTCTGGAAGGTTTTAGGAGAATACGGCATCTTCAGCTCCATATTGCGCGTTCCTATAACGTTCCCTCCGGAAAAATTCTTCGGCGCGTGCCTTTCGGCGATGTGCATCCCGGATTTGAAAGGGACCCAGGGCTCGTTTACGTTTTATACCTCCGACCCTGGTAAAACGGGAACGATGTATGAAGGCGAAAGGCTTCTCGTAGAGAAAAGGAACGGCTTCATATCAAGTTATTTCCCCGGCCCTTCCAATCCCATTTTGAGGAAGGAAGAACAGATGAGAATTCCTTTCACGGTGGAAATAAAGGACCCCGACAGCGCGATTCTGCACCTTTCCGGTCAAAAAATAAAATTGGAGCTCAATAAGTATTCCGGCTGGATTAAATTACAGTATAACGCGGGGCTTGGAATAAAAGTTGCGGGCATTGCGCGGATATTGCTCAAATCCATCGAGCCTCATTTCTCCATGTACGTTACGCCGATCAACATAGACCCTGAAAAACCGGCTCTCCCCATTTCTCACCCGGGCATATTTTCCGTATATCACGCAAAGCTGCATGGAAGTTATTCCACGCTCGGGCTTGCCGAAGACACCTGGGCGCTGAACGAGAGGATCATAAACGAGGACGATTTTATTAAACAGGCGTATGACATTCAGGAGACCAGGGAAAAGATGTTTTTTCACACGCTGAAGGAAAACAAAAAAGGCTTGGTCGTCACCGTCTTTGACGTGACCGACCGCCTTCAGCACATGTTTATCCGTTTCCTCCATGACGACCATCCGGCCTTAAAAGGCGCGGACGTAAAAAAATATAAGAACGTGGTTGAAGACCTCTACATACGCATGGATGAGCTTATCGGCAAAACGATGGACCGCCTCGACGACAATACGGTTTTATTCGTGATGTCCGACCACGGGTTTAAGCCGTTTAAATGGGGCTTCCATGTGAATTCCTGGCTGCACAAAGAGGGTTACCTGGTTTTAAAATCGGGAGACGAAAGCGGCAAGTGGTTTGAAAACGTCGACTGGAGTAAGACAAGGGCTTACTGCCTGGGGATGGCCGGGATTTATTTAAATATGAAAGGGCGTGAAGCAAAGGGCATCGTAAATCCGGACAGCGAGGCCGCAGGGCTTAAGAAAGAGCTCAAAGAGAAGCTTGTGAAAATCATAACCCCCATGACGAATCAGCCTGTATTACGGGACGTCTTTGACGCAGGAGAAGTGTTTGAAGGCCCGTATAAAGACGAGGCCCCTGATCTCATTCTCGGATATCATGAAGGCTACAGGGTTTCGTGGGACGCCGCTATCGGCAAGGTCACTAAAGACATAATCGAAGACAACACAAAAAGCTGGAGCGCAGACCACTGCGTCGATCCCAGGATAGTGCCGGGCGTGCTTTTCTCGAATAGGAAGGTCGCTTCCGGCAATCCGTCGATCATCGACATGGGCGCAACGATCCTGAACCTGTTCGGGATCAATCCGCCGGCCTATATGGACGGGAAAAATATTATGGAAGGGTTATGAAAAAGATATTTATTCTCATTGCATGCCTCGCGCTGATATCTTCATGTACCGGCAGCGAGAGCTCGTCCCGGGCTGCAAAGAAGATGCTCATTTTGGGTTTCGACGGGATGGACCCGGTCATGCTCGATAAATACATGACGGAGGGAGTAATGCCTAATTTCAAGGCCCTCAAGGAGAAAGGGGATTTCAAGAGCCTCGCCACGTCCATGCCTCCGCAAAGCCCGGTGGCGTGGTCGGACCTGATCACCGGCATGAACCCGGGAGGACACGGCATCTTTGATTTTATCGCCCGCGACCCGCTGACATATTCTCCTTATCTCTCCACGTCCAAAACCACCGACGCGAAAAAATCTCTCAGCGTCGGAGAGTGGGTATTTCCCATTTCAGAAGCGGAGACAACGCTTATGAGAAGAGGCAAGGCCTTCTGGAAGATACTGGAAGAGCACGGGATCCCCGCAACGGTTCTTCACGTCCCCGCCAACTTTCCCCCGGAAGAGACCAAGGCAAAAACAATATCAGGCATGGGGACGCCGGATATAAAAGGCACCTACGGCACGTTTTCCTTTTATACGACCAGGGACTTAAAAAATAAAAAAAGCGCTGAAAGCGGAATAGTTTTCCAGGTGGAGCTGAAAAACAATATAATTAAAACGGAGCTGACGGGTTCTCCGAATACCTTTAAGAAAGAAAAGCCTATGACCGCCGTGCCCTTAATTATAAAGGTGGACCCGGAAAATCCAGTTGCACTGATACAGGTCCAGGATAAAGAATTCATTCTAAGAGAAGGGGAGTGGAGCGATTGGGTCAACGTAGAATTCAAGCTTATTCCCTTACAGAAGGTAAACGGCATATGCAGATTCCATCTGTCGAAGGTCCATCCTTATTTAGAGCTGTATGTTACGCCGGTCAACATCGATCCCTCTAAACCCATTCTCCCGAT
>JACRHB010000027.1 GCA_016217725.1 Nitrospirota bacterium
CCTCCCTCTTTCATTTCAAGATAGAGGTCATTTCCTTCTCTTGTTCTCTCACCGACGCCTGCAAACACGGACACACCGCCGTGGACCATCGCAATATTATGGATCATCTCCATAATAACAACTGTCTTGCCGACGCCTGCACCGCCGAACATCCCCATCTTTCCGCCTTTAACAAACGGAACAAGAAGGTCAAAAACCTTGACGCCTGTCTCAAATACCTGAGTCGAGGTATCCTGGTGGGTAAAATGAGGGGATTCCCTGTGAATCGGCAACCTGTCCTTTGAATCTATAGGCCCCAACTGGTCCACAGATTCACCGATAACATTCATGATCCTCCCGAGCGTCTTAGCTCCGACAGGAACTGTGATCGGTTGTCCTGTATCAACAGCCCGGGTCCCTCTTACAAGTCCGTCGGTTGCCGACATTGCAACGGTTCTCACCATGTTATCACCAAGGTGGGCCGCGACCTCAAGTGTTATATTGATATCGGGTATGCCTTTTTCCTTATCCCCCGGCTGTGCAACCTTAAGTGCATTTAACATTTCAGGCATTTTATCTTCAAATTCAACATCAACAACTGCGCCGATGACCTGAGCAACTTTACCTTCATTCATTTTATTACCTCCAAAACTGGAATCAAAGTTATATCTATTGTCTTGTCAGTTACACGAAAATACCTTTAAATCTGTCATTCCGGCAGTCCTTAAGCCGGAATCCAATTCTTTATGAAAAGATTCTGGATTCCCGCTCAACAGACTGCGGGAATGACATAGGGCAGTAATTTTCATGCTGTAATGACATATTAAATTATCCTTTCAACGCCTCAACACCGCCTACGATGTCCATGAGCTCACCCGTAATGGACGCCTGTCTGGCCTTGTTGAACTGGAGCGTGAGCTTGCCTACCATTTCATTACAGCTCTTTGTTGCATTTTCCATAGCTCTCATCCTCGCAGCCTCTTCAGCAGCCGAGCTTTCAAGGAGCGCCCTGTAAATCTGTATATCTACGTTCCTCGGGATCAGCCTGTCGAAAATCGCCTCCATCGAAGGCTCATAAATAAAATCGGCCGGCCCGGATTCAGGAGCAGACTCTTCTTTGCCTTCTTCTACGGGGGTCAATGGAAGAAGCTGCGCCACCGTCACTGTCTGCGCCACCATAGATTTGAAGGCATTATATACCACAACCACTTCATCAATCGTTTCATTTATAAAATTATCCTTGACGTCATTGGCGATTTCCTGGGCATTCTGAAAACGTACGTTCCCTGAAATGCCTGTCCGGGAATTTCGCATTGCAACGCCTCTTCTCCTGAAGTAATCCCTTGCTTTTTTGCCGACGGTGCTTATGCTCACTTCGAATCCGTCTTTTTTGTAACCGTCAATACATTTTTTCGCTGCCTTAAGGATGTTTGTATTAAAGGCGCCGCAAAGCCCTCTGTCGGAAGTAACTACTACCACTTCCACGGTCTTCCTGGGCCTGAATGCGAGCAATGGATGCGCTTCCCTGTCGGCGCCTTTGGCAAGGCTCATGAGAACGTCATGCATCTTGTCTGCATAAGGTCTCAAATCCAGCATCCGGTTCTGCACCTTTCTCAACTTAGCGGCAGACACCATCTTCATGGCTTTGGTGATCTTCTGGGTATTCTGAACGGCCTTTATTCTTTTTTTAATGTCTCTTAAGGTAGCCATAATTTAGTTGTTAGTTGTTAGTTGTTAGTTGTTAGTTGTTAGTGTAAAAACTAACAACTAATTTCCACCAACTTTTTTCACGCTTGAAATCCTTTCTTGAATTCTTCTATCGCCTGGGCCAGTTTTGCTTTAAGGGCATCGTCAATTATTTTTTTCTCCGCAAGCTCCGTGCGGATGTCGTCCTTTGTTCCACGTATGAATTTCACGAACTCATCTTCGAATTTCTTAACGGCTTCAACCGGTATGTCATCGAGGTAACCCTGCGTGCCGGCGAATAGAACAATTACCTGATCCTGCATGGTCATAGGGACATACTGGCCCTGCTTCAGGAGCTCAACCATTCTTTTGCCTCGCTCTATCTGTTTGAGAGTCGCTTTATCGAGGTCGGAGCCGAACTGGGCAAACGCCGCCATCTCTCTGAACTGCGCAAGGTCAAGTCTGAGGGTCCCCGCAACCTGCTTCATTGCCTTTGTCTGGGCCGCGCCGCCGACTCGGCTGACTGAGAGACCAACGTTAACGGCAGGCCTTACACCGGCGTAGAAAAGCTCCGGCTCAAGGTATATCTGGCCGTCTGTAATGGAAATAACGTTTGTCGGAATGTAACCGGACACATCGCCTGCCTGTGTTTCAATGATCGGGAGCGCCGTAAGGGAGCCGCCTCCGAGTTTATCTGAGAGTTTTGCCGCCCTTTCAAGAAGCCTTGAATGAAGGTAAAAAACGTCTCCGGGGTAGGCCTCACGACCGGGAGGACGTCTGAGCAAGAGTGAAAGCTGCCTGTATGATGCGGCCTGTTTACTAAGGTCATCGTAAATAATCAAAGCGTGCTTGCCCTTGTCTCTGAAATATTCGCCCATTGCACAGCCTGTATAGGGAGCGATATACTGCAAGGGCGCCGGCTCACTCGCTGTTGAGGAAACGATGATCGTATGCGCCAGTGCGCCTTCTTCTTCGAGCTTTTTGGCGACACGGACAACGTTGGAGCGCTTCTGCCCGACAGCGACATATATGCATAAAACGTCTCCGCCTTTCTGGTTGATAATGGCGTCAATGCCTATCGCGGTCTTTCCGGTCTGACGGTCGCCTATGATAAGCTCTCTCTGTCCCCTCCCAATCGGGATCATCGAGTCTACTGCCTTTAGTCCTGTCTGCAGAGGTTGACGAACGGGCTGTCTATCGATGATACCGGGGGCCACGACATCAACTATCCTGCTTTCTTTTGAAGCAATCGGTCCCTTTCCGTCAATCGGCTGACCAATAGCATTAACCACTCTTCCGAGCAGCGCCTCTCCGACAGGCACCGACATGATCTTCCCTGTGCGTTTTACAATGTCGCCTTCCTTGATAAGGGTATCCTCGCCGAATAGAACCGCGCCGACGGAATCCGTCTCAAGGTTAAGCGCCATTCCGAACACCTCATTGGGAAACTCAAGGAGCTCGGAGGCCATGCACTTGTCCAGGCCGTAGATCTTTGCGATACCGTCGCCGACCTTGATGACCGTGCCGACTTCGCTTACGTCAACACGTTTTTCAAAGTCAGCGATCTGCTTTTTTATCAGATCACTTATTTCTTCAGCTTTAAGCTCTGTGATTGCCATTCAAACACCCCCGAATTAAGTTGAAAGTTAAAAGTTGAAAGTTAAAAGTTAAAAAGATTTTTTCCAGTTTTAAATTCCTAACCCCTTCACTTTTAACTCTTAACTTTTAACTTATTGTTTCTATCTCATCAATTCCGCACGAAGCATGCGGAGCTGTCCGGCAACGCTGCTGTCGTAGATTGTGCTGCCGACCTTTACTACAAAACCGCCTAACAGCGACGGATCAACCTGACTTTCCATATCGACATCTCTCTGCGTCATTGCAGAGAGAGCGCTTTTCAGCCTGTCGGCAAACTTTTTATCAAGAGGCACGGAGGAAATTACCACTGCCGCAGCCTTTTTCTGTTTTTCATTATATGCATTAATTGAAGCGACGATGATCTCTTTAATTGCCGCAAGGTGTCCTTGCAAGATAATGAGTTTCAGGAATTTCTCGGTCTGAGGCGAGGTACCGAGACCCGGCAGCAATGCGCTTAACGCCTTTTCTTTTTCAACGTCGGAGAATATCTGACCGGCAAACAGGAGCTTAAGCTTTCTGTTTGCGTCAAAGATCCGCGAAAAGGCCTTCAGTTCTTCTATTACGGCAGGTATATTTGAGATTTCAACACTGCCTATAAGCGCCTTGCTGTATTTTTTTGCAATCTGGTTCTTGTTCAATTTTTTGCCTCAAGTCTTTTAATGTAATCGTCCACCAAGGCTTCCTGTTCCTTTGGTCCGAGCTTCTCTTTTATATGCTTTTCCGCAAGCTCCAGCGCCATCATCGCAGCCTCGGATTTTATCTTGTCTTTTGCCTTCTGGAGCTCAAAATCGATATTCGCCTTTGCCTGTTCGAGAATCTTTTCTTTCAATTTCTCACCCTCGGCAATAATTGCTTCTTTTTCTTTTTCTCCAGCCTTTTTCGCAGACGCGATGATGTCATCTATATCACGATCTACAACTCCGAGTTTCGTCCGGACTTCATTAAGGGCCTTCTGGGCCAGCTCTTTTGCCTCTGTTGCTTCTTTGAGGGACTTTTCAATTAATGCTGTACGGTTTTTAAAAAACTCAGCAAAAGGCTTGCGTGTAAAATAGACAAGGACAAACAGAAGAACCGCAAAATTTATAACCGGCCAGAACCAGTCCTTCCACGTGAATCCCGCATGTTCTCCATGCCCGCCTTCTTCCGCAGCAAACGCAAGAGCAGTGAACAGTGAACAGTGAACAGTGAACAGTAAAAAAGTTACAAGTTTTTTGACTTTTGACTTTTGACTTTTGACTTCTGACTTTCTCATACTTTTACCAGCTTTTCCACAATCTGTTTCGAGAAGTTTTCTACGTCTGATTTCAGCGAAGCCCTTGCCTTTTCCATTGCAGCCTCAAGCTCTTGCTTTGCTTTTTTATTAAGCTCGGCGGCTTCATTCTGTGCCTCTGCAAGCGCCTTTTTCTGCATTCCCATGCCTTCTTTGCTTAATTCTTCAAAAGTAGTCTTTGCCTTCGTCCTTCCCTCGGCCAGTTTTGCATTAACCTGTGCGATTATGCCTTCTTTTTCTTTATCCAACGACTTTGCCGTATCCAGCGCCCCGTTGATGCCGGCGTCTCTTTCCTTAAAAAGGCGAAAAAGGGGTTTAAATAAAATTATATTAAGCAGGATAAGAAGCAGAAGGAAATTGGCAAGCTGGGCGAAGAACCACTTATTGATTTCTAACATTTAATCTCCTGACCTTACATTTAAGAAATAGAAGAAATTAAATCAGACAAAGTGGGAAAAAAATTACCATAGCCGGAAGGTTTTGTCAACGCTTCAATAAATATATTTAGGAATTTTATAAATCACATGCCCTGAATCGCCGCTTTTCTTTGAGTTCGGACTTCTGATATTCTATAGAAAACAGAACCGGGGTACTAACTTGATCGCATCCATCAAAGGCATCGTTTTAAGTAAAAAACCTGAAGGGGTAATAGTTGACGTCAACGGCATAGGCTACCAGGTTTGCATCCCGTTATGCAGTCTCGGAGATATTCCCAACCCCGGCGAGGCAGTCTTCCTGCATACATATACCCATGTCAGGGAAGACGCCTTGCAGCTTTTCGGGTTTATCTCGGAAGAAGAGCGGAGGGTTTTTACGGTTCTTCTTGGTATTAACGGCATAGGGCCGAAACTCGGGCTCGGCATACTTTCCGGCATGCCGGTACACAGGTTTATCGAGGCGGTGAATAATGAGGACGTTTCGCTCCTTTCAACCATCCCCGGCCTCGGCAAGAAGACGTCGGCGAGGCTGGTTCTCGAGCTCAAAGGGAAACTGCCTTCCCTCGAAACAGGGGGGGGCGCTCCCTCTCATTCAAGAAGCGCCGCTGATGACGCAGTATCCGCCCTTGTAAATCTCGGTTATAAAAAACCATTTGCCGACAAAGCGGTTGAGACCTCCGTCAAAAACGGGGCCGACGCCATTGAAGACATAATCAGGGAGGCGTTAAAATATTTAACGGAGAATAAATGAAAGGTTCAGAGGGACAAAGGCACAGAGGCACAAAGTTTACTTCATCCCTTTGTGCCTTTGCTCCTGTGTGCCTTAGCCCCTTAGTTTAAATATGAAAGACCTGCCTAAAAGAACAATTACACCCGAAGCAAATCCCGAAGACGTCAACTTCGAGTTGAGCGTCCGGCCCCGGGTATTTGATGAATTTGTCGGCCAGAACAAGATCAAGGAAAATTTAAAGGTCTACATACAGGCCGCAAAACAGAGAAACGAGGCCCTCGACCATGTCCTGTTCTGCGGCCCTCCGGGGCTGGGGAAGACCACGCTCGCCCATATAATCTCGCTGGAGCTCGGGGCCGATATAAAAGTGACCTCAGGCCCGGTTCTTGAGAGGCCGGGAGACCTCGCCGCAATACTGACGAATCTTGGAGAGAAAGACATTCTCTTCATCGACGAAATACACCGGCTGCCGAGGATGGCGGAAGAAATCCTTTATCCGGCAATGGAAGATTACCAGCTTGATATAATTATAGGGCAGGGGCCGAGCGCGAGGTCGCTTAAACTGAACCTGCCCCGGTTCACGCTCATTGGCGCAACGACAAGAACAGGTTTACTGACTTCCCCCTTGCGTGACCGTTTCGGGATAATCAACAGGCTGGACTTTTACACCCCTAAGGACCTCGAAAAGATACTCCTCCGCTCTGCAAGGATTTTAAACACGGAGATAAAGGAAGACGCAGCCGCAGAGATTGCAGGGAGGTCCAGAGGAACCCCGAGGATAGCGAACCGCCTGCTCAGGCGCACGAGGGATTTTGCCCAGGTAAAAGGAACAGGTGTTGTTGAGCTGGGAATAACAAAAGAGGCGCTTCACGCCATGGATGTTGACATAATGGGTTTTGACGAGATGGACAGGAAGCTGCTCCTTGCCATAATAGAAAAATACAGCGGCGGGCCTGTCGGGCTTGAAACGCTTGCAGCCTCGATCCGGGAAGAAAAGGACACGATTGAAGACGTTTATGAGCCGTATCTCCTGCAGGAAGGCTTCCTCGAAAGGACGCCGAGAGGCAGGGTTGCAACAAAAAGGGCGTATGAGCATTTTGGGATGAAGAAAGGTGACGACTTGTTTTAAATTTTATCCACAGATTACGCAGATTAACACAGATTTTCTTAAATGATTGTTTCTCCTTAATTTTTATCTGTGCAATCTGCGAAATCTGTGGATTATTTCATCAACCATGAAAATCCTGTTTCACATATGCTGCAGCAACTGCGCGCTCTATCCCGTCAAATTATCGCGGGAAGAAGGCCATGACTTTGCCGGCTTCTGGTACAACCCCAACATTCATCCGCAAGAGGAATATCAATCGAGGCTTGATTCCCTGAAAAGATTGTCGGATATGTGGAGGGTTGAGGTTATTTACAATGCGGACTATAAGCCGGAAGAGTATTTTGAAGTCATAAAATCTCCAAACTTCCCGTTGCAATGCTTCGCGGCAACGGGAGCCCAGCCTCTTTTCCAAAGAGGGGGACACACCCCTTTATCCCCTCTTGATAGAGGGGAAATCCCACCCTTACCAAGGGGGGGCAACGGGGGGGTTATTCCCCCCTCTCCTGAACGGTGCAAGTCCTGCTACCTGCTCAGGCTTGAAAAGACCGCTGAAAGGGCGCACGAAGAAGGCTTTGATGCATTCTCTACGACACTGCTCATAAGCCCGTATCAGGATTTTGAACAGATTATCAACACGGGCAGAAGGCTTGCCGATAAATATAATGTTGATTTTTATCTGAAGGACTTCAGGCAGCATTTCAGGGAAGCGCTGAAACTCGCAAAGGAGCTCGGCCTTTACAGGCAAAAATATTGCGGCTGCATTTTCAGCAAACAGGAGAGGGAACACGGAAAAATGACAAATTCCAAAGCTCAAATATCAAATTAGTTGTCAGTTGTCAGTCTAAAAACTAAAAACTGACAACTAACAACTTTTGTTATTTGGATTTTGAAATTTGAAATTAAACACATATGCCTGACGTTATTCATCACATAGGAAAAGCATTAATTGTTTTGGGCGTTGTCATTGCCGTTATCGGCGTTTTGCTGCTCCTGTTTAAGGACGGCATCCCTTTTTTGGGGAAGCTTCCGGGAGACATCATGATCCAGAGGAAAAATTTCACCTTTTATTTTCCACTTGCAACGAGCATTATACTCAGTATCGTATTGAGTCTGCTTTTTTATTTTTTAGGAAGGAAGTAAACCATGCGGTTTTTAAGGATGTTCTTTATCCTTATATTTATATTTTCCATTTCTTTTGAATTTACGTCAGCCGACGATACCATAAAAATCCTGATGATGGATTCCCCAAATGATCCGTTGCCCTCCGAGAAGGCGGAGCGGATTGAGGATCTGGAAGGCAAGGTCTTTTTTAACGGACAGGCGTATTCAGGCTCTCTTGAGATCATGATGGATGAAAACGGACTTTATGTCATCAACAACATACCTTTTGAAAAATACGTGGAAGGGGTCGTCGCCTCGGAGATTGGAAGGGACTGGGAGCTTGAGGCCTTAAAGGCGCAGGCTGTCATATCGAGGACCTATGCGATCTTTCACAAGAACATGAATAAGGAGGAGAGCTTTCATCTGACCTCCAGCGTGCTCCACCAGGCGTATAAGGGGAATAACGCCGCCCCTCTGATCACCCGCGCAGTAGAGGCGACAAGGGGAGAGATACTCATATACGAAGGCAAGCCGATAAATGCGCTTTATCATTCGACGTGCGAAGGCAAGACGGAATTGCCTGAAGAGGTATGGGGGGGAGGATTCCCCTATCTGAAATCCGTGGAATGCAATTGCAAAAACGCCCCTTATGAGCACTGGCAGCGGAGGTTCACCCTTGAAGAGATCGGCAAGGCGCTTGGGATAGACGGGATGAAAGACATATCTATAGCTTCTTATACTTCGACAGGCAGGGTAAAGACATTGAAGGCAATCGCCGAGCAAAATCCCCCCTCACCCCCCTTTTCCAAAGGGGGGAATATTGAGAGTCCCCCTTTGGAAAAGGGGGATGTAGGGGGATTTTTCGAAATGCAAATCAAAGCGACCGAGCTCAGGAAACTTCTCGGCTACAAAGAACTGCCGAGCACAAACTTCTCTCTGACAACAACTGATGCCGAAGTGATTTTTGACGGCAAGGGTTACGGCCACGGCGTAGGACTCAGCCAGTGGGGCGCCCTTGAGATGGCGAAAGAGGGGAAAACCTACAGGGAAATACTTGAACATTTTTACCCCGGGACAACGATAATAAATGACGAGGAGCTGCATTCTAAAAAATATAATTAAGTAATGACGTGAAGGGAAAGAAGAAAGGCGGAAACCCTTTAAGACATTTTTTTACTTCCTACTTCCAACTTCTCACTTCTAACTTTTAAATATGAAGCTCTCCGACTTTGACTATCAAATATCTTCGGAACGGATAGCGCAGTATCCCTTGATCGAGCGTGATTCGTCAAAACTGTTCGTGATCCGCAGGGATTCGGGCAGGTTCGAGCACAGGATTTTCAGGGATATTATTGACTATCTCCAATCCGGTGACGTTCTCATTCTTAACAACACAAAAGTGATCCCCGTGCGCATCTATGGGGTCAAACCGACCGGGGGAAAAGTTGAGATCACCCTGCTGAAAGAGCGCAGTGGGAATGATTGGGACGCGCTTGTAACAGGAGTGCGCCAGGGCGAGGTCATGCTTGCAGAAGGGATTACGGCATACGTATCGCGGTCGAATGGAAAACCGGCAAGAGTGGAATTTGAGTTTAGGAGGGGGAACACACCCCTTAATCCCCTCTTGATAGAGGGGAAAAGTCCTGTCACGCCCGACATTAAAACTGTCTTAGACAAGATCGGCGCAATGCCTCTGCCCCCTTACATTAAGAGAGAAGCCGTTCAGTCCGACAGGGCGCAATATCAAACCGTCTATGCGGAAAGAGACGGGGCTGTCGCGGCGCCGACCGCCGGGTTACATTTCACGGACAAGCTTCTAAGGCAGATAAGGGATAAGGGGATAATCATTAAAACGATCACCCTGCACGTCGGACACGGAACTTTCAAGCCCGTCACCGTATCGGATATCGGCGATCACAGGATGGATGAGGAATACTACGAAATCCCGGCAGACACGGCTCATGCGATCAACTCTGCCAAATCCGAAGGCAGGAGGGTTATAGCTGTGGGGACAACAGCGACACGGGCATTGGAGGCGGCTAACACACCCCTAACCCCTTCCCCTCTCGAGAGGGGTGCAGGGGTGTGTAATAGAGGGGAATTATGTCCCCCTTTGGAAAAGGGGCTGGGCTCCCGTTGCTGCGAAGCATTGCAACGGGAAGTTGGGGGATTTTCAGATGATAACCTTGCACATATAAAATCAGGCCCCGGCAAGGCCTCAATCTTTCTTTATCCCGGCTGCAAATTCAATATCATCGACGCCCTCATCACGAATTTTCATCAGCCCAAATCGACCCCGATGATGCTGACCTCCGCTTTCGCGGGACTTGACCTTTTGAAAAAGGCTTATTGCGAGGCGCAGAAAAAAGAATATCGCTTTTTCTCATACGGAGACGCTATGCTGATAATATAAATTCGTGGTATACTTGCTTATAATCTTAAGAACGGCAATTAGCCACGAATGAACACGAATAAACACGAAGAACAAAGGCGTGAATCGTGACCGGTTAACGTGTCCGTAAAAAGAATAACCGGACACGGATACCGAATTTGTTTATTCGTGAAACTTCGTGGCTAAAAAGCTTTTTATTTAGAATAATACAGCACCAATCACAAGGAGAAAATAACACGGTTAAGCTTGAATTAGACCTCGGCGAGGAGCAAGACCTTTCATCCATATATGGAAGGCTTGACAACACCCTCAGACTCATGGAAGAGGCCCTTGGCATCAAGGCCTCGATCAGGGGTAATAAGGTGTTTCTTTACGGCGATGAAAAAGCCGTCGGCAAGGCTGAAAGGTTTATCAAGGAGTTTTATTTAATCAATACCAACGGCTACAGCATAAGCCCCGAAGATATAAAGTTCGCATTGAAGGCCCTTGATGACGCCGACGTGAAAGAACTTTCCGATCCCGCAGAATCCGCAGCCCCCCCGCAGGAAACCGCCGCCCCCTCGCTGAAGGAGTTCTTTCTGAGCAATATCCCGGTCTCATCGAAAAAGAAATTTATCGTGCCGAGGTCCGAGACGCAGAAGAAATATATCGATGCGATAAGGCAGCACGACATGGTGATAGGCATAGGTCCTGCCGGAACCGGGAAGACGTACCTTGCTATGGCGATGGCTATAAATGCCCTGATCAACAAGCAGGTGAGCAGGATAATTCTTGCAAGACCCGCGGTTGAAGCAGGCGAGAAGCTCGGATTCCTGCCCGGGGATCTATTTGAAAAAGTCAATCCCTACCTGAGACCCCTTTATGACGCCCTCTTCGACATGATGGAAGCTGAAAAGGCACACAGTCTGATAGAAAAAGGGATTATTGAGATAGCCCCCCTCGCCTTTATGAGGGGCAGGACGCTGAATGATTCCTTCATCATCCTTGACGAGGCGCAGAATACCACCTCAGAGCAGATGAAGATGTACCTTACGCGCCTCGGTTTCAATTCAAAGACCGTCATCACGGGCGATATTACACAGATCGATCTGCCGTATGGAAAGGCGTCGGGACTTATAGAGGCCGAAAAAATACTGAAGGATATAAAAGGGGTCTGCTTCATCTACTTTTCCGAAAAAGACGTCGTAAGGCACAGGCTTGTTCAGGAGATCATAAAGGCTTATGATAAATTTGAAAAAAGCCGTATTGATAAACAATGAACTTAAGAGAACAACATTAGTAGCCACGAATGAACACGAATAAACACGAAGGGGAAAAAATGAATTTGGTCCTGATTTTATTCGTGATAATTCGTGTAAATTCGTGGCTGAAAACTTTATTGCAATGAAAACGGATAAGCTTCCCGAAAAGAAAAAACTCCCTGTCGATAAAAACGTCCTGCTAAAGGTGGCGCTGCTTATCGCTTTTACCACGGTGCTGAACGTTTCTCTGGTAGCAGGCAACGAATTCACAGCCGGGGCCATAGTAGGCTACGGTCTCGTCATCGCCCTACTGTTGCTTATACTCTATAAAGACTTCATCAGATATAAGCCTCAGATAAAAAATGATTTCAAGCTCCTGATCCTTATCGGAAGCCTTTTATCCGGCAATTTTATAATCGGACGCACATTATTCTATTTCCTTCAGGGGTTCAACAACTTATTAGGCGTCGATCCTTTCCTCACGGTTTACGCGATCCCTCTTGCGACAGGCTCCGTGCTTGCCGCGCTTCTGATCGATATACATACCGCAATAGTTTTTACTGTCATAACGAGTCTTATCGGGGGGTTATGGCTCAACAACCCGCTGTATTCGGTCTTTATATTTGCAACCGGTCTTACCGGGGCCTTTGGCGTGATAAGATGCAAAAAGCGCTCGGCGATCTGGAGGGCCGGGTCTTATATAAGTTTGGTCAGCGTTGCAGCGGGGTTGATCATCTTCCTTTTCAGAGAGCAATTCTCTGCAACCGACAGCTTGATAATCGCCTCTTCCGCTTTTTCAAACGGGATCCTGGTAGCCACGCTGGTATCCGCGCTGCTTCCCATATGCGAATATTTATTCAAGCTGACGACGGACATCAGCCTTCTTGAGCTCCTGGACCTCAACCAGCCGCTTATGCGCGAGCTTCTTGTGGAAGCCCCCGGCACGTACCATCACAGCATCATAGTGGGGAACCTGGCCGAGGCCGCCGCAGAGGCGGTAGGGGTCAATCCGCTGCTGGCAAGGGTCAGCGCTTATTACCATGACATCGGCAAGATCAAGATGCCGGAATATTTTGTAGAAAACCAGGTGGCCTCCGTAAGCAAGCACGACAAGCTCACCCCGAGGATGAGCAGCCTGATCTTGCTTTCCCACGTGAAAGAGGGGGTCGAGCTTGCAAAAAAACATAAACTGCCGCAATCGGTGATCGACATCATCCAGCAGCACCACGGCACGTCCATCCAGACGTTCTTTTTCCAGAGGGCCAGGGAGCAGCACGACGCCCTGACGCCGGTGACGGAGGAAGATTTCAGATACCCGGGACCGAAGCCCCAGAGCCGGGTTGCAGCCCTTGTGCTCATGGCGGATGCGGTTGAGGCCGCTTCAAGGGTGCTCTCGGATACCTCTCCGGCAAGGGTCTCACTCCTTGTCGACAGGATCATCAATCACTGCTTCATAGACGGGCAGTTGGACAACTGCGAATTGACCTTTAAAGACATAAGGGAAATCAAGACTCACTTTGTATATCTCCTGAGCAGCATGTATCACAAACGCGTTCAGTACCCCGGATTTGAGTTTGAATCGGAGAATGAAAATACTTATACAAAACCGGCAAAGGCACAAACCTTTAAATAATATCAAAATTACAAAAGCAGCCCGCAAGATCCTCACCGCTCTAAAATACCCTACGGCTGAGCTGAGCATCCTTTTTGTCGGAGACAAAAGGATGCAGCATCTTAATCTCTTTTATAGAGGCAAAAACAAGAGCACGGACGTGCTTTCCTTCTCACAGACAAGTGGGAAGTCAGAAGTCAGAAGTCAGAAGTTTAAGAAAGATAAAAAATTAACAAAAGAATTTTTCACTTCCTGCTTCCTGCTTCCTACTTCTCACTTCCTTCTGGGCGACGTTGTAATAAACGTTCCCAGGGCGGAGGCACAGGCAAAGACGTATGAGTGGGGATTTTATGACGAGCTTTATCGCCTCCTGATTCACGGTATAATGCATCTTTCAGGATACGACCATGAAGAATCAGGGTACAGGGCCAGGATAATGAGAAAAAAAGAACGGGAGCTATTCGATGCCGTTAAGGAAATGGATTAAAAGCACCAATCATGCCATTGAAGGCGTCCTTCACGCCGCAAAGACGCAGCGGCACATGCGTTATCATTTTTTTGCGGCGATACTGGTGCTTATGATCAGTTTCACACTCGGCATAAGCTGGTCTGAATTTGTTATCCTGATAACGCTGGCCATTATCGTGCTCTCCGTGGAGATGCTCAATTCCGCAGTCGAGGTGATTACCGATATTTTATTCCAGGAATACGATGAAAGAGCAAAACGGGTGAAGGATATGGCCGCAGGGGCGGTGCTCATAACGGCGCTGGGGGCAGCCGTTATAGGATATATCATTCTTTTCGAGCCGGTAAAAAATTTCTTTTACAGCGGCCTGACCATAGCAAAGCATACTGAATCCGACATCGTGCTCGTGTCCCTCATCGTGGTGCTTATACTCGTGGTGCTGTTGAAATCATTTTTCGGAAAGGGTGCGCCGCTGCGGGGCGGGATGCCGAGCGGGCATGCCGCAGTTGCATTCTCAATGTGGGTCGCCGTCACGTTCATCACCGAGAGCTTCATGCCTTCGATGCTCGCTTTGCTTATGGCTTTTCTGATTGCGCAGAGCAGGGTCAGCACGGGCATTCATAGACCCTGGGAGGTAGTCCTCGGCGCGCTGCTCGGCTCGACGGTGACGTTGCTTTTGTTCAAGATATTTTCATAGCGTTTATGTTAAAAAAATTCGACCCGGCTGTTGATAAAAGGATCCTCATCATGCTTTCAGGGATTGTGTGGAGCATTCTCGGGATAATACTCTGCTATCTGGCCGTTCACTGGTTATCACAAACAACCATGCGTAATAGGGTATGGTTAGGTTCTGCGGGAATTATTCTTGCCCTTATGATCCATCATTTCGGTTTTCTTAAACTGGTAAATAAAAACATTGAGCGCATCCTCGCAAAAGAGGGCAAGGTGTGCATCTTCGGATTTCAGCCCTGGAAGAGTTATTTGATCATCGTAATTATGATAGGAATGGGAGCGATCCTGAGACGCTCCTCTTTGCCGAAATCTTATCTGTCAGTCATCTATATAGGCTTCGGCGGGGCGATGGCTCTGTCAAGCATCAGATATCACCGGATATTCCTAAAGCATGCATTTCGCTTAAAGTAAGATATAGCGTCATTCCCGCTTGTCGGGAATCCTTCCTGCATCTGTCGTGCTGGCTTGTCCAGCATCTTTCTTTAAGATGATTCCGGACAAGCCGGAATGACAAGAAAGAATCGCTTAATTTAGGTCTTAATTAAAAAAGCCCGCTCATTCCTTTCGGGAACAGCGGGATAGCCCGGTCGAGTGAATATATGTCGAGCAGGTTCAGTACTCCAGGACATTGCGGATCTGTGCCGTTCTCAATTTTTCCATTGACACTATTGATAAAATAATTTATCATTAAGTTGATCATGGACATTCTTTATAAAGCGCCCTTCAAGAAGTTTGTAAAAAAGCAGACAAGGCCCTTTCAACTGGTCATAGAGGATGAAACAGAGAAGATCGTCAATGACCCTGAAGCCGGAGAGCTAAAAAAAGGGGATTTGGCGGGCTTCAGGGTTCATAAGTTTGTATTCCAGAAAAGACAATACCTTGTTGCTTACAAGTTGCAGTATAACATGATAGTGGTTTACATGATCGGCGTTCATGAGAACTTTTACCGTGATCTTAAACGGTATCTAAAGGAGGTTGAGTAACTATGATAACCGCAAAGAAAGTATACAAGGAGATTGTCGAAATGCCGGTGAAGGAACGGGAACGCCTGTTTACCGTCATAGCAAGACAGGGCTTTGAGAAAGACCTTTATACACATGAGGAAGTATTCGAGGACATAAGTCAGGCCTCATTTACCATTAAAGAGACATCTGAATATCTTGAAGTGGCGGAAATAACAGTCAGGAGATGGGTCGCCGAGGGCATCCTTCAATCGCGCAGGATCGGCAAGAGCATAGTGATTGACGTCGGGGATATTAAAGCCTTTAAAAGAAACCGCTACACACACAAAAAGGGAAAATGAAACACAAAAAAGACATTATGTTTTATATGGATATGAGGGGGCGATCTAAATTACTGCAGGGCTGACGGTGGAGGAGTTTTTGAAATTGTACTGACAAAGAGTTCAGTGATAAGTGTCGTATACTGACAAGCCGGTAACTTATACCGATAGACGGCGACGACGAGATGAAGTACTAATATCAGAGGATAGGCTGACAAGCTGTAACTCCAGAAACAAATCAAGGACTCACGGAAAACCGTAAGTCCTTGATTTGTATTGGTAGCGGGGACAGGATTTGAACCTGTGACCTTCGGGTTATGAGCCCGACGAGCTACCGGACTGCTCCACCCCGCGAACAAGTTAATCTTAACATAATGCCGAGATATTTAAAAGGCCGACCTGATCCACATTATTCATGGCAAATTCCATTCCAATGGTTACAGACATGGAAGGCTGTGGAAGAATTTCTATACGACACCTTTGAAAAAGAGTTTAGAGTTTGGAGGATAGAGTTCAGATAAAAAGAGATAACGAATTGCCCTGAAGCAAAAAAGTAATAAACCTTTTGTCGATTATAGAAATTCTGGAACAGACTTCCATGTCCGGCAGGCAATTTAAGACATGTGCTTTCTTATAACTCCGGCAATATCCTCGGCTATCGTCGAGATATTATCCATGTTGTCGCCCTCGATCATTATCCTGATCTTCGGCTCCGTTCCGGAAGGTCTGACAAGTATCCTGCCGCTGTCTATCCTTTTCTCGGCCTTTTTAATCGCTGCCGTGACCGCAGGGAATTCTTCAATGTTTTTGGATTTTTTAACCTGCACGTTTACGAGTACCTGAGGATAGATAGGTATGTAGGATGCAAGCTCGGAAAGGCTCTTCCCCCTTCTGGAGATCACGGATAATACCTGAAGCGCCGTAATCGGTCCGTCTCCGGTTGTGTTGTGGTCCAAAAAGATTATGTGCCCTGATTGTTCTCCGCCGAGATTACAATTTCTTTTGACCATCTCCTCGACAACGTATCTGTCGCCCACTTTTGTTCTTACGACTTTTATTCCGGATTTTTTTAAGAATATCTCGAATCCTATATTGCTCATGACAGTAGCGACCACCGTCTCGGATTTCAGGTTCCCGTCTTTTTTCATATCGAGAGCGCATATCGCCATTATCTTGTCGCCGTCCACTATTTCACCTTTTTCATCACAGAATATCGTCCGGTCCGCATCACCGTCATGTGCGATCCCTATATCCGCATTGTATTCAAGAACCGCCCTTTGCATGGCCTCGGGATGCGTCGCCCCGCAATTTGCGTTTATGTTTATTCCGTCCGGTTTGTCGTTAATGGATATGACATCCGCGCCGAGCTCGTTAAGCACCGTTGGCGTAATCTTGTATGCCGAGCCGTTGCTGCAGTCTACCACTATTTTCAGTCCCTCAAGCGTCCTGCCTTTCGGAAAAGTCGATTTTACATATTCGATATATCTGCCCGTTGCGTCGTCAATCCTCCTGGCTTTGCCTATTTCCGCCCCTTCAGGCCTGATCTTCTCAAGCGTTTTGGAGAACATCGCCCGCTCTATCTCTTCCTCGGTGCTGTCGGGCAGTTTGAACCCGTCGGAAGAAAAGAACTTTATACCGTTGTCGTCATAGGGGTTATGCGAGGCGGATATGACGATGCCTGCATCAACTCTCAAGCTCCGTGTGACAAACGCGATGCCCGGCGTGGGCATGGGACCTATAAGGACCACGTTCATGCCCATGGAGCAAATGCCCGAGGTAAGGGCGCTCTCCAGCATGTAGCCGGAAAGCCTGGTGTCTTTGCCGATGAGGATTTTGTTGCGGCCGTGCTTCTTTTTGAGTACATAAGCGGCCGCCCTCCCCACCAGGAAGGCCATCTCCCCGGTCATCGGATAGTGATTGGCCTTGCCTCTTATCCCGTCGGTGCCGAACAGCTTCGTTCTTTTCATTAATGTTCTCCTTCGCAAAAGTTGTTAGTTGTCAGTTTTCAGTTTTTAGACTATACTAACGGCATTAAGTAACACGACATAATGAACGAATCTTTTTTGGCTTCCATCGATGCTGTTGGAGACGAATCGATTGATGGATAGCATCTACTGAAAGATAGTATCTGTTTGTAGTTACCTCATAACGTATCA
>JACRHB010000023.1 GCA_016217725.1 Nitrospirota bacterium
ATGCCCATAAACACCCCGACGGCAAAAGCCATGGCGATCCGGTGCGGCGTGTCCTTTACCAATAATATGCCTTTAAGTTTATCTCTGAAATACGACATGGTCTAAATAAATTTCAAATATCAAATTAGTTGTTAGTTGTTAGTTTTTAGTCTAACAACTAACAACTAACAACTAACAACTAACAACTTTTTCTAAAGTGTTCATACCCTTCCGCTTTAAATTGTGTCTTTCCGCCCTTTTCGTCTATTATGAAGCGGCCTTTCCCGGTGATCTCGCCGATTCTATAAGCGTCTGTCTTTATATCGGGCGGGGCCGTAAAAAGCAGGGCGTAATCTTCTCCGCCTCTCAAGGCAAAATCAACCGGATCCATTTTTAATATTTCGGCAATTCTTATAAGCTCTTTAGACAAAGGTATCCTGTCTTTGAAGATAACGGCGCCTGTTCCGCTTTCATCGCAGATATGACTTAAATCTATAAGAAGCCCGTCGCTTATGTCAATCATGGACGTGATTTTAGAGGTATTTTTTACAGGCTTAGGCTCCGGCTCCAGATGCTTTTTGATCAGGGCAATTATCGAATTGCGGATTGCGGATTGCTGACTGCGGAATTTAAATCCGAAATTTGAAATTTGAAATTTGAAATTTGAAATTTGAAATTTTTTCAGAAGCCTCAGCCCCATCGCCGAATCGCCCAGGGTATCCGTTACAAAAATTCCGTCCCCTTCTTTTGCGCCGGAGCGGGTTATGATTTTATCGGCCTTCCCGATAAGCGTCCCGCTCAATACAAGTCCGCGTTTTGACGCGCAGGTGTCGCCGCCTGCGATTGTAACGCCGAATTCATCCGCAGCCTTTAAAATCCCCGAATAAAGCTCATCAATGTTTTTTGGTTCGTAATTTCCCGGAATGCCGAGGCTTATAAAGAAATATTTCGGCCTCCCGCCCATCGCGAAGATATCGCTTATGTTTACCGCCAAGAATTTTCGCCCTAACTGTTGAAAGGTCGTAAATGAGAGGTCGAAGTGTATTCCCTCAAGCAGCATGTCCGTGGTGACAAGAATCTTCTCGGCTCCAGCCTTTATGGCGGCGGCGTCGTCGCCGAGGCCCGTGAGGATTTCAGGCGGGACCTTCCTGCATTTAGCCCGAAGCCTTTTTATGAGACCGAATTCGCCGAGTTTTGAAAGCTGCATGGTTTTATTTTATGAGGATTCAAAAGGGATGTGCAAGCAGGCTATTGAGAATGCCTTTTTGTCACCCTGAACTTGTTTCAGGGTCTCTATCTATCAGATGCTGAAACAAGTTCAGCATGACATGGTCTAATTTAATGTCCTTTCCCCTTCTTGCTCGTAATCAGGGCGTTCTTCAGGACTTCATCCATAGTCTCCACGGGCAAAAACCGCATGTCCTTTTTCACGTACTTGGGAATATCTTCAAGGTCTTTTTCATTTCTCTTGGGGATTATGACCGTTTTAATACCCATCCTTTTGGCGGCAAGGCTTTTTTCTTTTAACCCCCCGATCGCAAGCACTTTACCCCGCAGGGTCACTTCGCCCGTCATGGCGACGCTTTTACGGACGGGCTTGCCCGTAAAGATCGAGGCAATGGCGGTCGCCATAGTTATGCCTGCGGAGGGTCCGTCTTTCGGGATCGCGCCGGCAGGCACGTGGATGTGGATGTCGTTCTGTGAGAAAAGATTATTGTTGATGCCGAGGGTCTTGGCCCTTGAGCGCACGTAGCTTAATGCGGCATGCGCCGACTCCTTCATTACGTCGCCGAGCTGTCCGGTAAGCGTCAGGCTGCCTTTACCCTTCATTATCGTAGCCTCAATGTAGATTATGTCTCCGCCGGCTTCGGTCCACGCAAGCCCCGTTGAAACCCCGATCTCATCCTTCTTGATCTCTTCTTCAGGAAGGAATTTCGGCACGCCGAGGTATTTTGACAGGTTCCTTGATGAGATCGCGTATTTTTTAACTTTCCCCTCGGCTATCTTTCTCGCTACCTTCCTGCACAGGTTTGCGATCTGGCGCTCGAGATTTCTTACGCCGGCTTCGCTTGTATAGTTTGTGATGATATGCAGGAGGGCGCTGTCGTGTATCTTTATCGTTTTATCCGAAATGCCGTGCTCCTTTAACTGCTTCGGAATGAGGTAGTTCTTTGCTATGCCTATCTTTTCCTCGGCGGTATAGCCGGACAGGGTGATTATCTCCATCCGGTCCCTCAGCGGAGAAGGTATCGGGTCTATGAGGTTTGCGGTCGTTATGAACATAACGTTGCTCAGGTCGAAGGGCACGCCCAGATAATGATCTGCAAAAGTATTATTCTGCTCGGGATCCAATACTTCCAGTAACGCAGATGCGGGGTCTCCCCTGAAATCCATGCCGATCTTGTCGACCTCATCGAGCATGAAAACGGGATTGTTCTTCCCCGAGGTTTTTATTCCCTGGACGATCCTGCCCGGCATGGCTCCGACATACGTCCTCCTGTGGCCTCTTATCTCGGCTTCGTCCCTCATCCCGCCTAACGACATCCTGAAGAATTCCCTTCCGAGCGAGCGTGCAATGGATTTTCCGAGGGACGTCTTTCCAACGCCGGGAGGGCCTACAAAGCACAGGATGGGCCCCTTCATCTTCTCCTTAAGCTTTCTCACGCCGAGATATTCGAGTATGCGCTCCTTTACCTTTTCAAGGTCGTAATGGTCTTCATCGAGCACCTTCTTCGCCTTTTTCAAGTCGAGGTTGTCTTTTGTGCTCCTGGACCACGGTAGTTCTATAAGCCAATCGGCATAAGTCCTGATCGTTCCGGCCTCGGCGCTGTCCGGGTGCATCTTTTCGAGACGGTTTATCTGTTTTATGGCCTCCTTCTCGACCTTTTCAGGCATCCTGGCCTTTTCAATCTTCTTGCGCAGCTCCATTATCTCTTCAGTCTTCTCATCTATGTCCCCGAGCTCCTTCTGAATGGCCTTCAACTGCTCTCTCAGGAAGTATTCGCGCTGTGTTTTATCAATCTCGCCCTTGACTTCGGACTGTATCTTCTGCTGTACAAGTAAAAGCTCCACTTCCCTGTTGAGTATCTCGCTGATCTTTTTGAGCCTTTGTATCGGGTCTTCCTGCTCAAGCAGCGCCTGCGCCTGGTCCGCTTTTAACCCGAGGTTTGAGGCGACCAGGTCCGCGAGCCTCCCGGGCTCATCTATATTTTCAATAAGGACTATTATGTCGGGAAGAAAGGACTTGCCGAGCGCCAGCGACTTGTCTACGAGCTCTTTTACGCTGCGCATAAGCGCTTCCACTTCGAGGGTCATGCCTACGTGCTTCTGCTCAATAATCCGCTCAATCTCTCCAACGTAAAAAGGCTCCGTCTGGCTGTAATCAAGGATACGCGCCTTAGCAAGGCCCTGCACCAGTATCTTGAGGCGCCCGTCGGGAAGCTTCAGCATTCTCAACAGCGTGCCGACGGTGCCTATATCGTAGAGGTCTTCCTTAGAGGGAGTCTCGATATTGATGTCCTTCTGGGAGACCAGCATTATCATTTTATTCTCCCCGACAGCGTGTTCAATGGCCTTGATCGACATGTCTCTTCCTACAAACAGGGGAAGTATCATATAGGGGAAAATTACGATGTCCCTGACAGGCAGGATCGGCAGTGACGTCGGGATCTCTATCTCGCGGTCATCTTTTGTATTGATTTCGGTCATTATTTCTCCTTGTTGATTATTGTAGAGAATGAGGATAAAAGATATTCTTTAAATTCGTCCTTGACTGACGGGTTTTTTAATGCAAGCTCGATGGTTGCCTTTAGATAGCCGACCTTATCGCCGGCGTCGTATCGCTTCCCTTCGAAAAGGTAGCCGTAAACCTCATTTTTCAGCAAAAGCGCCTTCAAGGCATCGGTCAACTGGATCTCGCCGCCCTTTCCAGGAGACGTTTTTTTAAGAAAGTCGAAGATGTCCGGCGTGAGAATGTATCTGCCTATAATCGCAAGGTCCGAAGGTGCGGAAGAGGTCTTAGGTTTCTCGACCATATCCGTTATCCTGAAAATGTTCTTCTTGACCTCCATGCCGGCAATCACTCCGTAACGATGTATATCCTCCCTCGGGACCCTTTGAAGGGCGAGGACCGTTGCTTTATATTTATCGTATATTTTTATCATTTCACCTAACAGATCGTCATCCGGGTCAATTATATCATCACTCAGGATTACTGCAAAGGGTTCGTTGTTTACAAAAGGCTCCGAACACAGGATTGCATGCCCGAGTCCGAGCGGCAGGCCCTGCCTTATATAGGCAAATTGATGCTGCGCCAACCGCCGTATTTCCTTGAGCATGGATTCCTTCCCTTTGCTTCTAAGGTTCTCCTCAAGCTCCCATGCATAGTCGAAGTGGTCTTCAATGGCCCTTTTGGATTTTCCCGTTATCATGATGAATTCCCTGATATTGCACTTTTCCGCTTCTTCAACCGCGTATTGGATCATCGGCTTGTCGACTATGGGCAGCATCTCTTTCGGTGAAGCCTTTGTCGCAGGCAAAAACCTGGTCCCCAGCCCGGCAGCGGGGAATACGGCTTTTTTCACTGTCTTGGTCATCAAATTCTCCTTGATGATTCTTAAATTTTAGAAGAACGGGAAATAAAGTTTTTATATTTTACCATGTTAAGGCACTTATTGAAAGGGTGCGCAGGCGTTCAGGTAAAAGTGACGACGTCCTTAATTTAACGACAAACTCCGGCCTCTCCGACGATTATTCCGCAGGCCTGATTGACAAAAAGAAGGCAATTGCGTACATTTTTACCTATATAATCTTTTTTTGCCACGAATCTACACGAATAAACACGAAGGGATATAAAAGAAATGGGGTATGCACTTGACGACACCTGGTAGCACATGTAGTATACCGGGAATATGGAAGACTACCCGACAACGCTACGGGAGTTCGAGGCCCGGTTTTCTATCGAGAGTGCATGCCGCGAGTATTTGTTTCGTTTACG
>JACRHB010000209.1 GCA_016217725.1 Nitrospirota bacterium
GATAGCAAGTATTACCACAAAAGCCGCGCTGACATACAGATTTGACCCTGCCTCTCCAAAAGACTTTTTGATACCTTCCTGAATGTGCGCGCCGTAAAGAACACCGGCTTCCGCAGAGATGCCGAGGACTATGCCGAGCTTTACATCAACCTGCCCGTACTTGGCGCGTTTAATAGCGCCGATAAGCGCCTTGGGAAACTTGTGGCACATGTTGCTTGCCACCGCAACAAGACCGGGAACTCCCAGGCTCATCATGGCCGGTGTGAGCACGAATGCGCCTCCTGAACCTATGAACCCGCTTACGAGACCTCCGACAAACCCGACAAAAAACAGGTAGGCGATGGTCATAACATCAAGATTGATAAAGTTAGCTGCTGCTTGTGCTATATCGTGCATGTTATTTTACCCCCTTCTTCTTTGCGGCCTCTATCCCCAGAACGGTCCAGAAGTTTCCTGTGAATGTGCCATGAACATATGAGAATAAAAAAGCCGTAATTATCGGTAAGAATGCATATACACTGCCGCGACCAACGTATTCATTAATAAGGTCCTGTTTTAATAACAGGGCTGCATAAAGCGCTATCGAGATGACGCCCATAAATATCATCTGTCCGACAGGCTTCTTTTTGATTGTTTGATTCTGCGCTGCCATATTCCCTCCATAAATATTTTTCAATTTAGAATTATTAATTACTTTGCTGCGTTGACGGTCAAATGTGCTTCAATCCTTTTAGTTGTTTTCTTCCTGGGACGATTTTCTTCTCTCATAATCTCTCTTGCTGTATCAAATTCCCCTTCTTCCGCGAACGCTGCCGCTGACATCGCATTCTCAAACTTCTCGAACAAACTTTTTAAACCTTTCATTTTTATTTCCTCCTTTCGAACCTGTCCCTATGCGCCGGCCTGCAAAGGCTGTGAGATAGTGACGACAGGTTTTGAGATATTTTTGATCAACTTTTTTAAATCTATTGCTTTTTTGCTCTTTGAAAGACTCGGGCTTATCAGGATCATGTCGATGTTGGGCTTGTTTTTTAGAAACTCTTTTATTGAAGAGAGCACGTCGCCGATGAATATCTGGTAATTGAGATCATTTGAGATTTCCCCGTACTTCCCGGACAATTCTCTGAGCTTTTTATCCGCCTCTGCTTTTAATTCATTCTCCTGTTCCTGTAAAATCTCTTTTGCCGTTTTAAATTCGCCTGCCTCCGCAAACACTGCCGCGTTCATTAAATCTTCATATGCATCCATTGTCCGTCTGTCATAAACCAGCAATATCGATACGCCTGCTTTAAGCGTCTTTGCCAGCTCAACTACGTAGGAGAACCCTTCTTCAAAGTTGTCACCTCCTTTTGTTACGAATAAAAGTCTTTCTCTCATCCTGGTATCTCCTTTTTCTTGAGCTTTTATATTTGTAAGATCAAAGGGCGTGCCAATATGTAACTGATTGATAATTAAATAGAATTAAAATCAGGCTGGTAGAATTTGCGTTTCAAATATGAACGCCGCTGAACAGGTATAAATCTTCAGGCAGTTTTTTTATAGCTCGTATTTTCCTTCGAGGAACCTCTTTGCATATTTCTCAACTATCCCGTCATCATGCAGCATGGCGTCCAGCTGTCTTGTATAGGCGATGAGCCTGCCTGTCTGGTCGAGAATGTTTTCTGTTTCTTCCTGACTTATATTTGAAAGTCTTGCGATTATGAGGTCTCCCTGTGTCCTTATATTGAAACCGTATTCTTTCAGAATGGATGCGATAAGCTCGATCCTTCTTGAACGCTTGGTTATGTCCGTTGCGCCTCCGACAAAGCGGAAATAGATATGATTGTTTCTTGCATTTTCACTGCAGTAGCAGTCGATCATGTTGAAGTGATAGCCGAACCTGAGGCTGAGATGCAGATATTCGCGGGATGCGACCGCTATGTTATTGCCGACAAACTCACCGCTTTCATTGACTATATCGGTCATCCTCATCATGCTCGACAAGAAGTCTCCAGCCCTTAATGAGACAGCCCCGGAGTGCCAGACTCCCTGGTGCATCATGCCTCTGATAACAGCCTTCAGCGGTATTGATTGAACTTGCTCAAAAGTCACCTTGTCTGCATTGCCGACATGGTCCAGAGCGCCGCCTGTGTCCACAACCAGAATTCCGGCGGGTATCGGGAGGTCTAATTTTACCGCGGTATGGTCTTTCAGTCTTGAGGCGCTCTCCCTTCCCCGTTCGATAAGCTCTGTAACCGACTTTTCATGTATAAACCTGAGGACATCATGGAGAGTTTTGCATCCTTCCACTGTAAATTCTTCAAGCAGGGGGTCCACGAGATTAAGAGGGGAGATATATCTGAGGACATAACGCTTTTTTCGGAATTCATGGATGGATACCATATTCGGGGAATTTGCATTTTTTTGTCTTAGGAGCTCGCTGTGTATCCCGTCGTATATTGTTATGCCGCCGTCATCAATGCTTACGGTGACTTCCTGCCCGGCTTCCAATATCTGTGTGGCGTTGCCAGTATTGACTATGGTGGGGACCTTGAACTCTCTGCATACGGACGCCATGTGACTTGTGGGGGCGCCCGTATCTGTTATAATCGCCGAGACATATGGCATGACGCGGACAAAATTTGACGAATCATGCTTCGATACGAGAATAGAGCCCTTCGGGAAATTCTCCAGCTCATCCATTTTTTTTATGATAAAAACCTTGCCCGCTGCAATGCCTTTCTGGACGGCAATGCCGTTGTTTTTAATCAGCGTATGCTCCGGCGGCGCTGCCTGATTTATTCCGGTGAAATTATCACGGACATTATCTTCCATTTTAAGAGGTCTTGACTGAAGGATGAAGATTCTGCCGTTTCCCCCAATTGCCCATTCAATGTCCTGAGGTCTGCTGAAATGTTTCTCGATGGCGCCGGCCAAATTTACAAGCTCAACTATCTGTCCGGCGGTAAGACAAAGCCTTCCCCGTATCTCATCAGGGGTGCTGATCTCATTTGTTCCAGTGTCTTCCGCATTAATCATCATGACGTCTTTTTTCCCCGCTTTGCTGATCACAGCTTCAGGAGTGACGCCCTTCCTGACAATATAGAAGTCGGCGTCTGTCCGCCCGTCAACAATCGCTTCGCCGAGCCCCCATGAGGCGTTCAGCAATAGAGTGTCCCTGTCTCCATACGGATTGGTGGAATACATCACGCCGCTGACCGCCGCGTCAATCATAACCATGCATCCGACCGCCATCTTTAACTGTGCCGGCTCGTAACCAAGCTGACTTTGATAGGCGATTGCACGCGGCGAGTACAAACTGGCAACGACTTTCTTATATGCCTCAGTAATGGAGTTTGTACGAGGCGGAACATTCAATACAGTCTCAAATTGCCCTGCAAAGCTGAAATCGCCGTCTTCTTCCTGCGCGCTGCTTCTTACGGCAAGCGTAAAGCCTCTTCCATGTTTTTCAGTCAATTTAATAACTGCATTGTCTACAGCCGAGACAATAGACGGAGGCATACCGCCGTTTATAAGCAGGCTTTGCAGTCCGGCTAAAGACGGTTTCGGGAGAGAGTTGCTTCTCAGTTTTTCATTCAGCCCGTTGAATTTTATGAATTCGTCAAATGCGGCGGTTGAAATGACAAACGCGTCAGGCACATTGATCCTGAGATGGTTTTGTAGATCGGCAAGATGTGCGTTCTTGCCGCCGACCTCGCGTTCCATATCCGGGGTGATGTCTTCATAGGGAATAACCAGTTTGCCGGACGGAGAAGGCGATTCGTCAATAAGCGATCTCAATTGACCGTCGATGCGCCTGAAGGCGTCATGGATGCCTGAATACCTGTTCTGCGTGAGGGCGTTAAAGCTGTTTATCGACCTGCCGACTGCGGAGATAAGCTCCGCGTATGCGCCCTTGATATAATTGATATCAAAGATGTAATCGCCCCCGAGCTTGTCTCCCATATCCGTAATTATTTCAAGCGACCTGTTATTGTTGCCGAGCACCTCTCTGAAAAGACCGAAGACGGCATCAAAGGGCAGGTGCCCCGCTGATCGCTTCAAGGGAGATTTCAAAACGGATTTCAATAAGCCGGTCAGGTCTTTCATTATTTGTTTTCGCTCAATGCGCGCCCTATCGAGGTCTTCAATTCTTTTATCTTGACGGGCTTCGGGAAAAAGTCATGCACCTCTCCCCTCAGCGCCTCGATAGCCGTGTCGAGATTGGCGAACGCGGTGATCATTATGACCTTTGTCCCGGGATAAAGCTGCTTTACCGTTCTCAGCACTTCCATGCCGTCTATCCCTTTCATCTTGTAATCGGTCACGATTATGTCGAATTGCCGCTCTTTCAATCTCGCCAGCGCAGGCTCTGCATTCAGAAACGTCTCTACAAGGTAGCCCTCCTGCTCGAGGGACATTTTCGCCATATCGCCTACAATCTTCTCGTCGTCAATTACCATAATTTGCAACTGCTTCATATTTTTTCTTCTCTCCTTTGTGAACAGGCAACTCAATAGTAAAGGTTGAGCCGGTCCCTACCTCGCTTTTCACACTGATGTTGCCATTATGATTTTTAATTATGCCGTAACTTACCGAAAGCCCGAGACCTGTCCCCCCCACTCCCTTTGTGGTAAAAAAGGGGTCAAATAAATGTGACATGAATTCCGGGGGTATGCCTTTGCCTGTATCGCTTATGTCTATCTCCACGGTGTCTTCCCCGGCAGGTCTTGTCGCAATAGTTAATTTGTCGCCCGGCGACATCGCCTGGACAGCGTTTGTAA
>JACRHB010000210.1 GCA_016217725.1 Nitrospirota bacterium
AACAAGCTGTTTAATCTAATTGATGTTTAAATGGTAAATTGTGTCTCAGTACTTCTGATACGGCGGCATATTGGCGCGCCTGGCAATGTCTCTTACAATGTTATAATCCTCGTCCTTCACGTCTTCAAAACCGTCAAGCCTTGCCCTTGCAAGCACCTTCACCGTCTCTCCGTCTATTTCCACCGTGTCTTCCTTTTTTAATTCGAGCAAGGCCTTCTTCAATGTATTTGCGAGCACAGCGTCAATCTTCTGTGACGAGCCGAAGGTGCAGTACGGGATCGGTTCCCCCTCGGCGATTATTTTGAAGTCATCGCGGTTGATCCTGCCCTCTTCAATCATCCTCTCGAAATCGAGCATCTGAAACGCGCCCGCGTCATACATGCCGTAGAGAACGCCGTATATTACCTTTTCATGTTTGTACGTGCCTGTCGGTATCGTGTAAAACGACAGGTCGTCTTCAGGATCTACACCGCTTTGAATCATCAGGTCATATTGCTGCAAGTATCCGGTCGGCGCAAGCATAGGACCGAAGACCATGCTCTTTCCTTTCAAATCCTTTATCGTATTTATCCCGCTGTCTTTTCTTGTGACAATCGCCCCGTTTGATTTTGAGCCGAGTGAACCCTGCTTATCCGCCGTCAAGGCCCTTACACCGTGATAGCGGTTTAAAATTATGTAGAGAAGCGAATTCGTATGGGTAAAATCCAGGTTATCAATTTCCTTTGTAAAGTTGGTCGTGTCAATCGCCGCCGCCTCTGCTTTTACACCGAGCTTTTTAGCGAGATATGCTGTTAGAGGCCTGAACCTGTGCAGTGTCTCCTCTTCGCTGTTGCAGATCATGTAGCCGATCCTGTAGGTCTTTTCATCTTTAACGGAAGGCGATTGCCGGCATGAGACAAAAATGATAATCAGATTAATAAACAACAACAGTTTAATAAATCTCATTGAGAATTTCCTCTCCCGTCATGCGCGTATTTTCCTGAATAAATATATCGTTCCCCCGATCCCAACTATGCAGAATCCCGCATAAACAACAGGCGTACCCGGATCCCTTGTTATCTGGATGCCGACAAAGGGATTTCTGTATGGATCCCTGTTTGTCGCAGTGTGAAAATATTTCAGCCCCCGCCATTCAAGAGGACTGTTCACTTCCGTCCTGCCTTCAGCAACTACTTCACCGTTTTTTGAAAGAACCAAATCCAGCCAGGTCCTTTTGATCGCAGGATTCTTATATGCCACAAGTTTAAACTCGAAAGGGAAATCCGCAGGCAATTCCATCACGCCTGACGTGTCGGCATATCCGATGTACTTGTCTCCGTTAAAGATGCTCAGTCTCAGGCTTTGCGATTTTATATCAAGAGAGTCTGCCTGTATCCGGTTATTCTCAAGATTAAAGCTCTCGCCGGTCTTCAGTGTAAACAGCCCGAGCTTTTCACCGCCTCTCAGCACGCCGACTTTCAAAGGCGCCGGATAATATTCCTCGTGGAGCTTCTTGACTGTAATATCCATTCCGAGAGAAACGTCCTTTTTCACATCCCATCTGTAAACCCGGTCAACGGTGCTTCCTTCGTATATGTTGACTGTAGCGATATAGCCGAAAGAGCTGATTCCTCCTCCCATGAAAGTGACGATTATGCCGACATGTAAAATCAGAACGGGTTTTGATAGGGTTTTTATCCTTTGCAGTGTACAAAGGAAAAGATTAACTACGATCATTGCAAGCAGCGTCCTGATAATATGCCATACAAAAGGAGCTGCCGCTTCGAAAAAAGTTGTGACTATTAATACCGGACAGAGACCTGTAATAAGTATTATTGTTAATTCTTTCGATGAAAGAAAATTATAAATCCATCCATATCCCTTGTCCGGCAATCTCGGCACCTTATACAAGTTTCTTTTTCTTTAAAATTTCCTTTGCCGCTTTCCTGACTTTCTCGTCGGATTGCGCCGATTTGAGCAAGTCCTGAAGATTTTTATCTGATGTAATATTCGAAAGCTTGTTGATCAGCCTCGGAAGCGCGGGAAAATTAATCAGCACGTATTCGGTTATTACAGGAGCATAGTAATATGTCCCGTTGCCGTCTTCTTTGTTTAAAGCGCCGAACGGCTTCAGCCAGATGAGGTTCAATCTGTTTCTGAATTCCTCTTTTGAAACATCGTATGCTTTTGCCTTGTCTCCGTTGTCCGGTATGTTCAGCATCTTCATTGCACGCTCGGTATTTTCAATAATAATGCCGAGATCATCCTTCTTCACTGCATTATAAATCTCCCTTGAATCACCGTAAACCTTGATATTGACGGTTGTGCCTGTCCTTTCGTTTATCAGCACAGACACCAGTTCGGCAAGAAGATTTTCATTGACCGAATCCAGAACGCCTATATTGAGGCCCTTCCCGACGCAGGCGTGTGAAGGGCCGGTAGAAAGAAGAAATGTTATTAACAGACCGAGAATTATTTTCTTCATCTCTGCAACTTGCCTTTAATCACAATATCAATATTGTCCTTATCGGATTCTACTGTTAACTCATTATAAACGTTATAACCCTGCGAAGGAAATTTGTCGGCATACCCTATGAAATATTTCCCTTTCGGCAGATAAATCGTATAACGTCCTTCATCATCAGTCCATGCAGAAATGAAGTCGGGGAATTTACCTTCAAATCCCCCTGCATCCCCCTTTTCCAAAGGGGAACTTTTCCCCTCTATCAAGAGGGGATTAAGGGGTGTGTCCCCTCCTTTTCTATCGGCAATCACATAATACATCTTCACCGGAACGCCATTTTTGTCGATGATCCGTCCGGTCACTTTCATATAATCTTCCCGTGTTTTTTTCATAAGCCGCGCTGCGTCCCTGATATCAGCCACTGTAAAATTCAACTCAAGCCCTTCGTTGTCTCCAAGCTTGATCTCAACAGGCTCCCCTGAATGTTTGTCCCCGACCATAAGGGGCCCGTATTTCTCGCCCTTCCTCAATCTCGCCACCGCCCAATATTTCCCGGGAGGCAGCGTCATACTAAAATGTCCGTCCTCATCCGTACGCGCTGATATGAAATCCGCGGGTCTTCTTGTATCGACAGAATTATAAATAAACATCTCCGCTCCGTTAACGGCCTTGCCTTCAACGTCAAAAACCTGTCCTTTGAAGACCGTCGTCTCAACGGCAGGGGCTTCCTGAATGCCGGGCAGCAGAAACGCTGCAATTATAATAACGGCAATTTTCAGGATATTGTTTAGCAAAATTATCATCAACGTTTGAATACTCCTAACCCTCTCCCGCAAGGGGTGATGGGACTTTCCCCTCTATCAAGAGGGGATCAAGGGGTGTGTTTTCCCTTTCCTTTCAATTCGACCTGCTCCTTCAAATACGGCTCGTAAATAACCTTTCCGATTCCCGGTTCATGTCTTCCGTCAAATATTGTCTCAGCCGGGTCGTTTTCACCCCACCAGTTTTCCCGCGCATCAATATCTTCCGCATTAAAATCCCCTGCTCTTATATTGTAAGCCCTGTTCGAGTAGATATTGTTCCTCCTGATGGTTAAACCGCTCCCCTTTTCTCTCACAAATATGCCGACTTCGTTATCTAATATAACATTTTCTTTTATCAAGGCATTTCCGAAGTATGACCTGATCCCGACTTTATTTTCTTTAAATAGCGAACGGCTGATCTCAACAGGCCCGCTCCTGAATCTTATACCGCCCTCGTTATGTATGAAACGGCTGTTTGAGATTTTCAGATTGGTAAAATGGCTGTGAATTGCCCATGTCGCATATTCAAAATCGCAGAACGAGAATTCGCTTCCGTCCGCATGCTCAAGGAGTATCTCGTCCCACGAAGCATCTTCAAATCTCCCTGCATCCACCTTTTCCAAAGGGGGATTTTTCCCCTCTATCAAGAGGGGATCAAGGGGTGTGTTTTTCCCGCTTTCCGCCAAAGTAAAAACTATCCTCTCATCTACTTTCCCTCTCGCAAGTATTTCCCCCCCCGAAACCTTTAATCCGGCGCCTTTCGAGAATGAAACCCTCGCGGCAGGGGCAATATCAAGCGCGGCGTCAAAAACATTGACCCGGTTCTTTAATAGAATATCTCCATGCCATGTTATATCGGCATAAATGTCTTCGACCGGCCATATGAACACAAAAGTCTCTTCCTTTATCGGAGAATATGATATCCTGCCTCTTTGCGTTTCATCGTCTTTATCGTAAATTACCGTGGCCGCATCTTTACCTCCCCACCAATTTGACGGAGCGGGAATGTCGCTGCCGCTTTCGTTTTCAACAGCATAAAGACCGTTTCCGGAGATGTTGTTTCCGGTTATCGCTCCGGTAAACGCTTGTATGCCTATGCCCCTTTCACCGTTTCCGGAAATGAAATTGTCTTTAATCACTGCTCCGGCATCTTGCAGATTGAGGCCGTTAAATCCGTTGCCCTGAATAAAATTCCCGCTGACCTCTATATTGTCGCCCCCCCTGAGCGACATGCCGGATTCAAAGTTATTGACAATGACATTGTTGTCGAACCTGCCGTGAAACGCATCGTTGACCATCAGTCCTGATCTGCCGCACGCGATAAGATTCCCCTCGGCCTCGGTCATGCCTTCCCTGATCTTAAATCCGTCAAGCATGTTGTTCAAAAACGTGTTGTTCCTTGCGTTAAGATTTGTACGGAAAAAATTAACCCCGTTGATGTTGCCGAAGACATAATTGCCTGTAAAGCCGACCCTTGAATCCCTCCCCTTGATCCCGCTCCTGTTTCCGTAGATGCGGCTGCCCTTTATTTCAACCGCCGATTCCTGAAACTGTATCCCGAGGTAATTGTTTCTCAGGACGGATGCGTTTACCATGACATTTGAAAAATGAAAATGCAGTCCCCTGTATGCGTCTTCTATCTGACAGAACTCTACAAGGTTCTGCGCCCCGTCGCTGTTCATGATGTTGATCGAATCCCAGTCCCCTGGCCTTCTTTGTCTCTCGGCAGACCTGAAGAGGATCGGCTCTTCTTTTGTACCTTTCGCAATCAAAACGCCCTGCATCAATATCCCGTTCTCACCGATGCCGTCGCCGTCCGTGTCTTTTCTCCTAAATTCAACTACAGCGCCGGGGGTAATTATCAATCTGGAATTTTCAGGCACCCGCAGCAGCCCCTCGATCAATACCCTGCCGCGCCAGACCGTATCACCCTGCAAAACCTCATCGCCGTATATCTTGCTGAGCTCTTTATCCTGCGTCGTGTATTCCCTCATGATCTCAGAGGTTGATTTACTACAGGAAGCAAGGTGTTTCGCGATCATGTTCTGCGTTCCCGATTTATCAGGGGCAGGCTTCAGGGTCAGGCCTTTGGTTTCATCAAATAAATATAAATCCTTTTTCATGTTATGCGCGATAATGCCGCCTTTGAGCCTGACCTTTGCGCCTGCAAGTGAAAAGACGCCGTAATCGTTTTTTGTTATCTGTATGTTGTTCATATTCACAAGCGCCTGCTTTCCCTGCGCAATGATCGCATACCGGTTGCGCTTCAACACGGAATCCGAAATCTCAAGAGAGCCTTTCAGCACGTAGACACCTGTCTCAGCGCCGTGGATCCTGCACGATCTTATATACGCCGATCCCCCATCAATGATTATCCCGGCCCATCTGTCAGGCTTATCTCCCTTCACCTGAAATACAACAGGCGCTTTCTTTGTCCCCTCGATTTCAAGCCTGCCCCTGATCGTAATTTCAGTCATGTATGAAATGTATTCCGCCTCGCTCTTGGTCCTGTCGGAAGGCGTCACGTTTATCGTTGTGCCGGACAGAATGGTGAGCGTAACGCCTTCAGGCACGATGATGTCTTCCGAAAGGGTCAGCTCGCCTTTCCAGACAGTGTCTTTTACGATGGTTTTCCCTGAGACGGGATGCGGAAAGATAATAAAGAGGATGAGAAGCGGGATCGCCGTTTTAAAAAATTTCATAGTGATATTTTAAGTCAACAGGTGTCAAAAAGAGAAATTTGGAAAAAATAGCCAGGTTTGAAAATCAAGCATAAATTTTCATAACCTGGCAATGGATTTTGATCCTTCAGACCTTCATTCGTATCAACACGGATGAACAACTGCGCTCCCGACTATCCCGGGCGCAACATATTTTATCTTTTTCACACTGCACCTCCTTCCGCGTTTATTTCTTCTTTTCCATTTCTTCTTTTGTCTTCTTCTTCATTTCTTCCTGAGCACTCTTATCAACGCCTGTTCCGCCGTGCTGCCCTCTGGGGCCCATTTCAAGGTGTCTTATCACCTTTATATTCAGACCCCCGGCGACCTCTCCTGTTTTGACCGTCACGGCCGCGGGCCTTTCTTCACCGTAGCCGCCCATGATCGCTCCGGGCACAGGGGGGCCGCCCCCGTACACGTCTCTTACCCTCAGGAAATATTGTCCGCCCTTGTCAACAGTGATGATATACTTGCCGTCCTGCCCGGTCCTGTAAGAGGTAAAAGGCGGAATCCCCGTCATTGTCTCGGTAATGTATGCAAATACTATTGCGCCCTCAACCGGATCACCGCTCAAGTCGACAATTGTTCCGGATATGCCGGTAACCCCTTCGGGTATAGTCCTCTTGAACGGCACGGCCTCCGAGATAACGCCGATGCTTATATTCCTGTCTTTTTCGATGAGGTACGCGAGGGGCTTTCCCCCCTTGTCCCGGCTGATGAAGAAATAATCTCCGTCAAGAGGCGGCCCGATCTTTTCACCGGAAACCCTCTTTATCGCCCCCAGATAATACTTACCGGCCGGAAGCTCGAGGCGGAATTTCCCTTCCCCGTCGAGCTCTCCTATCTCATCCGGCACCCTCGTATATCTGTCCGGTGAGGGAGGAGGTCCCTCTTCGTCATTAAAAAAGACCACCATGCCTCCGGACATGGGGTCCCCGTTTTTTGTCTTCAATTGTCCTGAGATCCATCCCTTTCCAGCCTCTTCAGCGAGAAGGGTGATTACGGAAGAAAATATGATAATGAAAAACAGCAAAGCGGCTTTCTTCATTATCGCGCCTCCTTTCTCATACCTGCATTTTTTACAGGTGAAGTGAAATATGGTTTATAAATTACACCGCCCAGAGAATTGTCCGTCTTTTCGTCGTATATCGTATCAAGTATTTCCATTTCTTTTGCAGCTCCCCACCAGTTGTCTTTCAGCAATATGTCATAGCCCTGTCTTTCGCCCAGCCTGTAATTATATTCAGTATTATACGAAATATTATTGTGCGTGACAATAAATTGTTTTGGCGGGAAGGTCCCCTTTTTATCAAATGTGACGGAAAAATCGTTCACATTCTGGTTCGACGGCACTAGGAAAATGCCGACACCGTTATTTTTGATATTGTTGTATCTTATCACAACCGGCTCTTCGACCCTCGTATGCCTGATGCCGCAGCCGTTTTCAAAGAGGTCATTATGTTCAATGTGAAGCTCCGCCCTGCCGAATCTGATCCCTTCGCGATTGTTTGTAAACGCCGAATCGCTTATCACAGCCTTTGAAAAATGCGCCTGCACTCCTGTAAACGCATATTCAAACATGCAGTGCCTGATGATGCTTTCATCCCCTGAAACAAAAAACAGGAGGTATGACCAGTCCATCCTTTCAGGCCTTTCTTCTCCGGAGGTAAATCTGATCATCTTATCAGGAGCGCCTTCGGCAACCAATCTCCCGCCGACCTTTAACATAGCGTCCCCCACCCCGTCGCCGTTTCTGTCGATCTTTTTGAATTTAATTGTCGTGCCCGGATTGATCATAAGAGTAACCCCGCGTGCAACATGAACGATCCCGTCAATTATTATCTCTCCATCCCATGCAGTGTCTTTATCGATAACCACATCGCCTGTATAAAAATAGTTGTGTATCTTCTTCACTTCTGACTTCTGACTTCTGACTTCTGACTTCCTTCCATACTCCCACATCACCCTGCTCACTACAATATTCACGTCTTTAAGCGAATTCTCATCCACCGTTACAAAATGATTTGCGTTGCCTTCATAAAGGCCGTAGTATTCACCTTTCACCGGCGCTTCGCCGATGAGCTCGCGGGCAACGATGTAGTATGTCCCTTTTCCCGACGTCTCGATTGAATAATGTCCATTGTCGTCGGTCCTGACCATATAGTCCGGCATGGTCCTTACATAATGCATCTGAAACATGTCCGCAGGTTTTCCTCCATATGCCATTACGTAAAGACCCTTCGCAGGGCCGCCGGGCAGGGCGGTCACCCTTCCCTGTATCTTGAGAACGTCCGCTGTTTGTTCAAGCTTGTTTTCCCTGAATCTCACGCTGTCTCCGCCGGATTTTTTAACAAGGATCATCGGATATGCTTTTTCATTGAGAAAGGCCTTCAGGTCGTCTTTCGGATAACACGGGATTTCGATCCGTGTCTCTTTTGAATCCGCTGTCGCCACGGGGTTGCCTGCAAAATAGCAGAACAGGTCTCCTTTTTCAAGCGGTCTCATCCCTTTATGACTGTTTCTGTTTCGGGCGATAATGACGTATTCCCCTGCCTCAGGGCTCATTACGAACGTCCCGTTTTCATCAGTCGTGCTTGTAAGAAATCCCATGCCCCTGAAATTAGAGTTTGGAGTTTGGAGCTCGGAGTTTGGAGTTAAACCGGGCAGCGGATAAATTGAAACCTGAGCCCCTTTGACCGGAGCGCCTTTAAACGTTACCTTGCCCGTAAGTTTTGCAGATAATGATTCATTTATAACTGCGGTTGTCTCGGGCACTGCCATAATAGGGACCCACAGGTCATGTCCTTCGATCCTGATCGGATTTGCGCCGTGATAGGAAAAGAAATTCTTCCCATCGCGCCTTCCTGAAGCGGTCAGATAATATGTCCCTGAAGGGAGATTCATTTTATAGAGTCCTTTCTTATCTCCCGGTCCTGAAACGTGCTCGGGACTGCCGTTTTTAATATCCCGGAACTTACTGTAAGCATGCACCGTTGAGTCTTCAAGCGGCCCGTCTTCAGAAAGCACAATGCCTTCAATAACAGCCGAACCGGAAGGTGAAGCAAAATAAAAGATTATAAGAAGAAAGGCTGTTGCATAAATCCGCAGTTTCATTACAGGGAAATAATAATATACCTTAAAATAATTTTGAATGCTGAATGTTGAATGTTGAATTAAGGTTAAAATTTAAAATTCATCATTTTTTTTATTTCCTTTTATTCAGCACTCAACATTCTCTTTGTTGCCGCTGATGGTTGTATTTACTATGGAGGCTCTATAGTGTCTTTGCTGTAAACACCACATAAATCGGACAGGACTCAGAGAATGCTTCCTCTGCGCAGAACTCCATGCATCTTGATTAAGCAAGATGTTCCCTGGAATAATCATCTGTTACCTAAATTGAGCGATTTTTGTTGCAAAATGCTCATGAGGCATTGAAAACAAATGTTATACAAGAAATCTCCTTATCACCTATCAGGTAGAAATAGTTTGTCATTCCCGCAGTCCTTTGAGCGGGAATCCAGACCATCTGTTTTCTGGATTCCTGCTTTCGCAGGAATGACGACATGACTAAAGAATCGCTCAATTTAGATAATACCATTCAACAGTTATAATTTTCATACCCTACGGAGTGTCATCACAATCATCACTGTTAGCCACATATCCTACAGGCGCCGTATCCGAGCAGCTATATATGTAATTGTCCGGGTCACCTTCGCCATCTCCGTCCGCGTCTCTGTAATAAGTGTATCTC
>JACRHB010000208.1 GCA_016217725.1 Nitrospirota bacterium
GAAGTCATTTATCCTTCCGGAACTCGAAAACCGTTTGAATCTCCGGATTAACAGGTTCTGGGCTGGGACGGAGATCTTCTTGTAGTCAAGCGGGGTGAGAACACGCTGAAATATTCCCAGGATGGAAAGTTAAAGCAAATCACGGCTCCGGACGGCCGTAATCTTTTCGTCAGCGAAGGAGAGTTTGGACGGGCCAAAGTGACTTATGCCGAACCCAAGACAATCAACGGCGAGCGGATTCCGGTTCAGGAAATTCTGGATATCAGCGCCACAGAAACAGGTATTGAAATGACGCTGGGCGGAAAACCCTTGATTGCACCGTCCAAAGGCCTGGTATTTGTGCTGGTGGAGCCCGGAACCGGGAAAGTTCTGGATCAAGCGAATTTTGATATTTCAAAAGAGGATGAAGCGATCCGGATCGCGCTTTTCCTCAGAATGGCACCTCGCGGAAGTTTCCTTTTTGGCGGATTATCGGGTTCTCTTGCGGGTTTCACGGAAATGGAGCGTTTCCTGCTTGAGAAAAGTTTTGAACGGTTCGGGCTTTCATTCCCGCAAGTGCAAGGATGGACTTTCATTGGACGTGAGGGCGCGGCCCCAGGCACTGGAATTCAGGCTTCCGGGTCAGTTACCAGCCACACAAAAACCGAGGGAGTTTTGGCCGTCGATGCGAATCAACTTGCGGCTGGGGCCGTTGGGCTGCCAGCCAGTTTGGCGGGTGAAAATTCTATTCGTGCGGATGAACTTTCAGACGGGATGACACCTTTAGCTTCACTCGCTGACGGGAAAGCTACGGCATACCGGAAGAATTTTGTCGATTCGGATCCCGGAAGCGGATTTTACCGGGTTCGGCCGACGGTGGATTTTGATATCGCGCGTGAGTCCGATGAGTGGGTGAATGACTTTGCCGATTCGCTGCTTGATCTGGTTGCCGACCGCTCCGAGGTTTACGTTTATTTCGACGGCCGATACCCTTCGAACTGGATATCGGAGGTGGGGTCCATTCGCCTGAAAAGCGCGCTTGTCGGGAAAGGCGTTCGTGTTATCGACGCGGATCAATTGGCGGAACTGATGAGAATCAATCCTCAGGCTGCCGTAATCATGGCCCAGGACATTGCGCCGGATACGATTTTGGGGCTAGACCAGGTGAGCACCTTCGATGCCTATCATATTACCAGCTGGCTCGGTGACCTGGAATCAGGCGGCGAACCTCTCGTTGAGAAATTCCTCAAATCGGGCGGTACGATGGTGTGGATGCACGATATCCCGTTTTATTACGTAGGACTCCCGAGCGGCGAGAAGATTCAAGTGGGCCGTGAACCGCAATATAACATTCTCGGAGTTAGACCGTCAGCCATTACGAGCCGTCCTCTTCCGGTTGAGATTCAAACGGTCACCAATGACTTGATTGGGGATGCGCTCAGGATTCAGCTTCCGCTTGAGGCGTTAGTAGGCTGGCGTAAGTTTGAGTCGGCTCTTGCATCAAGTCCCTTGGATGCGAAAACGGCGCTGGTTACAGAACTCGATGCCTCAGGCGAGCCTTTAAATATTCTTCGGGCAGATGGCAGCACCGTAACTTACGAATCAGGCCGTATTCGATTTGTCAGAGATGCCGGCGGCCGCGATCTCATCACTTATGATTACACTGAGGAAGGCAAGATCGCTAAAATCACTTATCACGGAACAGATGAGGAAATTCCCGAAGCGATTGAGAAGGAACGCGAATCAATCATGAAGAAACGGAACGCGCTCGTTTCGATACTTCCCGAGCAGGAAGAATGGATGATCCGTCAAATTGATGAAGAAGAGGCCCGCATAGTCGCGATTATTCAGCAGGAGATCTCACGACTACAGGCTCAGCGGTATCAAACCATCACGGTGCGGAGCGGCTTTTTGGGTTTATCGAAAAAGAAAGTGACTGTGGAAGTGCCGGGAGTGGCGCAGGCGATCGGTGAGCTTCAAGGGCAATTGAGTCAGGTAAGGCGGGAATCGGAGGAAGCGAGAAACTCGGTACGTTCGCAGATTGAGGAGCAAAGGCTGAAAGTGGAGGCAGAGGCGCAGGCGGGTCTCGACGGCCTGGTTAACCGGGAAGCGGAGCTTCGCCGGGCGATTCTCTTGTCAGAGGTAATGCCGGTTTTGATTGAGACATACCGGGAGCTTGTGGGCCGGGACCCGAGCGTGCTTGAGATTGAGTCTGTCATCCCGGCCTCCGAGCCGGGATCCAGTGTCTTTGACATTGTCGCAATTCGTAATCAACTCACCAATTCCGACGAACGCCGTTTGAAACTTGAGCGAAACGAACGGATTATTTCGCTGGTTGAGACCCTGCTTAAGTCGCGTGAGCATGATCTTGGCGCGGAAGAAATCACAAATATTCTGGAGTGGCTCCGGACGCGCAATATGCATATGGGTGAATCTGCTTTTGGCCCGCTTCGGGAACTTTTGAAATCGAATGGAATCGATGTGCCGGAAGAACAATTGGCCGCGGAGGTGATTGTTGAGGATATCATTTCCGGAGTTATCAACCCCACGACCGAAGGCGAGCTGATGCTTTCATTGAACGCCCTCGATAAAGTTGCGGGATTGCATGGACTTGAAACGGGATCTTACAAAGCTGCTTTCGACGCCCTTCCTCAGGGAGAATTCATCGCCTGGATTAATGAAAATCATTATGTGCTGGTTAAATCAATCGCAGATGGAAAAGTCACTTACTTTGATCGGTCTATCGGCGAAAACGGCTCCGAGATTACGATGAATCTCGAAGAATTCCGGGCCATTTATTCAGGAGTCATTCTTTCAGCGGAAGAATATCAACAATCAGATCGTCTGACTGAACGTGAAACTCAGGCTATCAAGGGAAGCTTTTTCGGCATTGATGATCTGATTTTCGCGATGGTTATTGGTGTGATCATCGGAGCGGTAACCGGAACAGTTATTTCAGCGATTCAGGGAGGAAGCATTTGGAAAGGAGCCCTGATCGGAGGAATTGCGGGGCTGGTGGGCGGATTTACGGCGGGATTGGGGAGTATGTTCTCAAGCGTACCAGCACTTTTCGGCTCACAGGCTTTGGGTAATGCCGTGGCCGCAATAGGAACTTATGCCTCCGCCGTGTCACTCGGCAGTTTTGCCGGTCAACTTACGGCGGGTTTTCTTGGAGAATATGGACTGGCAAATGTATTAGGGACGGTTAGCCAAATTTCTGGAATTATTGGCCTGGCTTCCACCGCCACTCTGGGCATCGCGAATATTTTCCAGGGAGGTTTCCAGGCGGGCCTGGCCAACATTTGGGACGGCATCAAGTCAATCGGAGGAAAAATCTGGAACGGAATTACGACCGTTGCCAGCACAATCGGCAATCTGGCCAAGGGATTCGGGAATCTTCTCACGGGCATCAAGGACTTCGCTTTTAATGCACTTCCGAATTTGAAAGGCAATTTACTCTCGAACCTGATTGAATTCGGAAAGAACACTTTCTCAGTGATCGGCCAGGGGGTCGTGAAAGGTGTGGAATGGCTCGGGGGAAAATTCGGAGGATTGTTTGGAAAAGTGCTTGGAAGTGGAAGTCCCAATTCGATTATCAGCTTGGACACGGTAAAATCACTTAGAAGCAATCTCGTCAACATTGCGATTGGTAACGCTACCGCTAAAACTCTTGACGATCTCGGCCTTGATCCCACGCTCGCACGTCTCGGTACCGCAATTGCAACCGGAGGTCTCACAAGCCCTGAAAATTTTCTGGGAGGCAGTCTGAAAAATCTTCTGCTTGCCGGAAGTAATGAGCTTGCCCTGCACCTGGATTTACCGCCGCCCCTTGCCGAAAGCTTAAACATGATAACGGGTCTTGTATCAGAAAATTTGATAGACCCTAAATCAACCAACATTTTTGATGGAATTTCTAAAATCATGCCCTCTTTGTTCACAAATGGAATCACCTATTTAGGTACGGAGATAGGGCTAAGTCCAACCGTTTCTACCCTCATTGCCGGCCCTCTTGGATATGGACTTGGATCTCTGGCAACAGATTTGGTCACAGGAGCAAAATCCCAGGATATTTTCTCTCATCTCTCGCAAGAATTCGGCCGAGGTCTTGCTTCTGCCGGCGCCAAAATCGGTATCACGAAGTTGTATGATGCAATTGACGCACCGCCGATTGTCGAAGGGGCAGGGGGTCTGATCGGCTCAAGTTTTCTCGACGTTCTTTTAAGCGGACAGTTTGGTGCTTCTATAAACACCGCCACTTTTGCGGACGCCTTTCTTCGAAGCACAGTCCAAATTACCGGAAAGCTTGCTTTAAATACGAGCGCCCTCTATCAGCTGGCGACGACGAGCGATCTACCCGGAACCCTTTCCGGTATTTTAGGCAGTACATTAAGCCAGCAGGCGATTGAGACCATGGTGAATACAGCGGGTGATATTGGCAGTTATATCGGCCAGAAGCTTTATGAGATTGGAACAAAGATTTACGAGATGAATATAGGGGAATTAAAAGTGAAACTGGATTTGATCAAGAAAGAACTCTTGATTGAAGAAGCCAAGAAGATCAAATCAATTAATTTTGAAGATGTCACAAGTGAAGAAGACCTGCTCCGGAAAATTAAAATTACCACTCTGGATGAAACACCGGATGGAATCAAAGTGCTGACTCGTTCAGAGGGTGGAAAAACGACCGAGATATTATTTTCTCAATCTGAAGAAGAACTCCTGAACGCCCGGCCTTTCGACGACATCCGTCTTGATAGCGATTTCCTACGCATTCGCCCCACCGCTCAAGATCGATACGGAAATTTTGTTTCGGGAGAGGTGGAGACCGGTTTGGCTAAATGGGTGATTGAAGAGAATCAGTTGAAGCAACAGCAGGTGAAGGAACATGTTTGGGCTGAAAATTATACCTTGGCAAGTGGAGGAGCAGATACGGCTGTGTGGATCCAGGCCGGGGAATTTTATGATTTGAGCGCGAAGGGATTCGTGGAGAATATCAGTTACAGTCCTGAGATGCTGGGATTTATCCGCGAAGCAATTGATTTGGGTGCGGAGTATTTGGATGTTGGAGGTGGCCTAGCCAGTGTTGTATTTCGAACTGGCATGAGCCAACAGGCAAAGGATTTGCTAGGGAGCTATTTACAATTTCAGTCACAGACCGGAAAGAAAGTAGCGGAATGGACATTGGATTACACCGCGCTTGTGCAAGAGCCATCAAAGGTATCGACGTATGCCTCGGGAGTGGGACAGATGGATATGCATCTGAATTGGTTTATGAATGGGCCCGCCGATTTGATTCATCGGCCACTTACCGTAGCGCTGGATGTGATCACGGGGGCAAGATCGATTTCGAGGGGAAGCGCCGATTTTTTTGCCAACCGCCGCTGGTGGAATGCGACGCAAGAAGCAGGTCTGAAGATCGCGGAGACGTTGAGGCAGTCAGAGACGAATTTTATGTTTACACCGGGAGTGAATTCCAGTGGGTTGACGGAAACCGAACTCATCCAGTTACGGGAAGCGTTTGGGCCGACAACGAAGAAGATAGCCTACGGGCACAGTGCGGGAACGGAGGCCTTATTGAATGCACTTCCGTACATGACAGATCAGGAAAAAGCGAATACAATCTTTGTGTTTGCCAGTCCCCGGATGAACCGAGAGGCTTTTATTGATCAAATACAGGCAGCAGGGCTGAAGCCGGAGCAGGTGATTGTGATGGGTTCATCAGGGGACCTGCCGCATACGCCGGTTGTGGATGCGGCAAAAATCCAAACAAATCCGTTGGGACTGCCAGTGTTTCAATTTGCAGATATAATCAAGGATGGACTGACACTGGCGGATGACACGTTTACCGGTGCTTGGCGTGATTACAGTGCGGGCGGCGCTCAGGCGTATCAGTACGTGTTTTTGGAGAGGGATGAAACGGCTAAACAAAGTGGAGGAAAGATTAAGGATATCTTAGACCACGGCTCGATGTTTAATGGGGTGTTAACACCGCATCGATATAATATTAATGTTAATGGAACGGTACAGACAAACGAATTAATATCAAAGGTATTAACAGATATGGCGAATCAACTTGACCAAAACAGCGGAAACGACAATGACCAATAAACTCAGGATCAAGAAAGAATATATTTATTTTGCATTATCAATTGTACTGCCCATAATTTTCTTCTGGTGGTTGTGGAATTTAAATCCGGCGGAAGAGTTTCTTGGTCAATGGATGGCCTTTGTAGATCCGAAAAGGAGTGAACATTTGGATCAGGCTTTGGCAAATAAAACAGATAGGCAATTATTAGCTTTGTTGCATCACGGTGACATGAATAAAGCTGAAACAGCTAAAGTGATTTTGGCTAACAGTGGAAATCCAAAATTGTTTGACCGAGTTGCAAAGGATTTGATAAATAAGAACGAGGAAATAAGGGCTCGTGCTAGGAGTTTACTTTGGTCCTTAGATGAAAAGAGAGCTGTCCAGGTATATACGAACGAATTGGAGACATTGGATAAGGAATCGAAGGATTATCGACAAGTTTTAGGACTTTTGGTCAACCTTAAACAGCCCGCCGTTTATCCCTATTTGGTGGAATATGCGAAAAGAGAAGATGGATGGCGGAATGCGTCGGCAGATTATTTAGCAGAACTTGGCAATCCTGAAGCATTGCCAATTCTGCGGAACATGCTCAAGAAGATCCCGAGTGAAAACAATATTACTACCAGATTGAGTGAGAAAAAAATTTCCGAAGCCATCGCGCATTTAGAAGAAATCGCCGCACAGAAATCCGAAGGGACGAAAGCATATCGAAATATCTACTGAGCTTTCATTAATAAAAGGATACTCATCGTGGCCAAGATAATTCGGATGCGTGAATGCACGACCGTAGGAGTCTCTGAGAATGCCGGAGTCTTCCAAGAGGCCGGTCAAGGAGCTGTCGAAGATGTTTAAGGTCTTTAGGAACGCTGTTGGCAAGGCCGCGCTTGAGGTTGGCCCAGACAAATTCATCGGGGTTAAGCTCAGGGGCATATCCTGGGAAGTGAAAGGCTTGGATTCGAGGATAGCTTCCAAGGAATCGTTCGATGAGTTTGGCTCGGTGGAGCGGGCTTCTGTCCCAAAGAAGGACGATCGGGCCTTTGAGGTGACGGCAAAGGTGTCGGAGAAACTGGCCGACCTGTCTGGCCCGAATATCCTTGTTGGCATGAAAGCGCGCGTAGAGTCCAAGACGTTTTCTCTTGGGCGAGACCGTGATGGCGGAGATGGCCGAGATTTTGGTCCAGCGTCCGGCGACCACGAGGGTTGGCGTTTTCCCTTTAACCGACCAGGTTCTTTGAAGATTGGGGATAAGCGAAAATCCGCTCTCATCCAGGAAGACCAAGCGGGCTCCAAGCCGATTGGCCTTTTTTTATATGAGGCCAAACGCGACGTTTCCAGTAGCGAATCGCTTCTTCCCGGCGCTCTTTGGCCCTCTTTTGCGGCTTTTGGCAACTCCACCCCAAGCCATTCATCAGATTCCACAAGTTGCCGGTACAATAGTTCACCCGGAAGTTCTTGCGAACGACTTGGCCAATTCGCTTCAAGGTCCACAGATCCGTCGAGTAACCGGCTTCCAAGGGCCCTTTCACCAAGACGCGCACCAAGGTTTTCTTCTGCCGCTCCGAGAGAAGCGGCGGCCGACCCATATGAGGTTTGGAGTTCAATCCGGAGCGTCCTTTCTTGCGGTAGGCTTGTTGCCAACGGACCACGGAACTTGTCGAAGCCCCTACTTCCTGGGCTACCGAGCGATAAGTGCGGCCTTGTTTTAACAGGCGGACCGCTAGACGCCGTCTTTTTTCCAATGTTTGCGGGGTGCCATGAGGTCTCATCATATCCTCCAAGGTTACCCCTATTATATCGACGCAATTTGGTGGCCATTGAATGTTGAAATCTCAGTAACAATAAAACAATGATAGAAATTAAGAATGTGAAGAAATATTTATCTATTGGATTGTCAGTTTGTTTTTTGAAAACACTAATTTATACCCCGAACATTTGAAAAATGAGATAATACTTGCAAAAGGTTATTCGACGCATATGACATTTTATAAACCAGCATATTTTGCATTCGCCACTCTTTTTCTGATCATCCTTGTTGCTTTTTCGGGATGTTCAGTGATATTAGCTGCACGTCAGCCTACGAAGAAAAACTTATCTGTGCTCCAGAATAATGTGAGTCGAGATCGGGTTCTCGCTGAGTTGGGCCAACCGATTTCCTCAGAAATGTTTGGAGGAGAGAGGGTGGAGATTTATCAATTCAAACAAGGATATCAAGAGCCAACAAAAGCGGCACGGGCACTTTTTCATGGAGCCGCGGATGTCTTTACCCTCGGAATTTGGGAGGCGGTTGGGACTCCAGCCGAGCTTTTGTTGAATGGGCAGGAGATCGCGGTTCGAGTGGTTTACGATAACGAAGATCATGTGAAAGCGGTTCGGGTTCTGAAGGGCAAAGTGCCGGGTCTTAGTTCGAATCAGCCGCAAGTGACAATGGCTCCTGAATCGAATAAATCAGCGGATTCCGTGGTTGAGCGTTCGGCACCCAAGACATTTCAGTTCGCGCCGCGAAAAAATCCCGGAACGGCCGATGTCAGAATTACTCCTGCGAGTGAAATTCTTCCGAACAAGACTGTTCAAGTTCAGAAACAGGACATTGTCACGTTGCCGGTTCAGTCAGAAATTTTATCGAAACCTACACCCGCCGAAAAAATAGTTGAGACTCAATTGAAAACTTTTCAAAAAGTTCCGAACCAGGATACTTCTTCTGTTCCGGTTAAACCGCTGGCACCTATAACTCAAAACGCTGAGAAATAGAAAGGGAAATAAAATATATGATAAAAAAATATTTCGTTTTGTTATTGATGCCGATTTTTTTCGCGGGCGGTTGTGCTTATATGACTCAGACCGCAGAGTTGAACCCCACCCTCGAAGTAAAAGAGTCTACTATCGGACAAGGAAAAAAGGTGGCCGTTGAGGTCGTGGATGAAAGAGAGGATGTGACTTTGGGCCGAAGGGCAAGCGCTTATGGGCAAGCAGCTCCGATCACATCGAATCAGGATATGGTTCAAATATTTAAGCCCAGGATTTTAGAGGGTTTGCAAAAGATGGGATTCAAACCCATTTCTTCGGCTGAAAATGAATCCAGATCATTACGGGTGGAGATTCGCTTGATCCAGTATGTCAGCACTCCTAGTTTGGTGACGTTTAATTCGAGTGCGAAGGCAACGCTCGGGGTTATCGCTCATAATGCAAAAGAAATTTATGAAAAAAAATATAGAGTAAGCAGCAAAGAAATACAGACAATAGTTGTTCCCACTGCAGATAAAAATACGGCACTCATTAATGAAGCTGCATCGAATGTGTTGTTGGAACTTTTTCGAGATCAAAATTTATTTGATTTCTTACGCGCTGAACATCAAAGTGAGCCGGTAGCTCCTCCTCCTTCTTCGGCAAGTGGGGGAAAGTTGAAGCAGGGTTCGCCTAACGCTAGCGTGTCTCTGCCGTTGCAGCATGAAGAGCCTTCTCAGATCAATGTTGCTCAGAAAATCGTTTCAACGGCTGAAGTGCCCGCGCTTTCACCCGAAGAGAGTCCAGAGTCTGGGGAAGTATCAATAGCCCCCGCGTCACAAACTGCTAAAGCATAAATCTCGCTTATTCGATTTGTTTTAATAGAAGAAAGGGATCTATCGCCTTTAATGCTCTGATAGAGCTTCCAAAATGATTTCTCTTATCTCCTCACACGGTTTGAACAATAGGAGATCCGCTCCGAGGGACTTGATTTCCTCCCGTGAATGAACGCTTGCCGTGACCACGTAGACGGGAATTTGAGGGTAGTTTCGTTTTGCAAAAATCAAGACGTCCTTTCCTTCCACCGTGCTTTTGAGTCTCCAGTCGAGGACAATGAGTTCAGGTGATTCGTCCCGAATCAGCCTCAGGGCTTCCTTGCCGTCGCAGGCTGTAAGGACAACGTACTCCTTTTCAAACATTTCCCGGAAGGCTTCGCAGATTTTGATTTCATCATCGACAATAAGAATCTTTCTCATGCTTGAGTTTTTACCCCCTCGGCGATCTTGAGTTTTATATGAAACAGGGCACCGCTTCCCGGCGGGCTTGAGGCCGTAACGGAACCCCCGAAAAGTTCAGCGCGGTGTTTGACGATCGAAAGGCCGATGCCTGTGGACTCCGAATTTGTTTTTGTGGTGAAATACTCCTCGAAAATGCCCGGCAGAATCTCCTCAGGAATTCCGGGACCCGAGTCTTTGAAGGTGAGTTCTGTGAAGCCTTCATGTTCGTTTGCCTCAAGAAAGAGCTCTCCGCGGCCTTCCATGGCTTCATAGGCGTTATTGAACAGGTTAAAGAATATTTCCTGAAGTCCTGCCTTTGTTGCGAGGACGGAAAGGTTTTCCGGAACGGAGTTATGAACCTCGATCGAATCCAGCTTTTGCCCCTCCCGCATAAGGTGAAAGAATTCTTCGAGCTCGTTTTTAAGAGAAAGGGGGATAAACTCAGGCTCCTTATCCGGCCGGGCAAATTCCGCGAACCGGCTGAGAGAGTCTTTGATCCGGTTGATCTCTTCGAGCATGGATTCGATCCGGGTATTGATTTTGAGAGCCAGTTCTTTGCGCTCGAGCATGCGGTATTTTCCCAGGCGGATATTTTCAAGGATGGTGCTTGCGGTGAGACTCACGGTATGAAGGGGGTTTCTGACTTCGTGATGGACTCCTCTTGAGAGCTGAGTGAGCGAGGACATTTTCTTTCGCTGTCCGAGTTCGAGGTTGGCCCGGTTCAGGTCTTTGAGAAGTTTTATCGAAATAAAAAGCATGGAAGACTCTTCCGCCAAAGTCTTGAGAAGCGCTTCATCCTGGCGGCTCAGGGCATCATCCGATTTCTTTTTTCCGAGGAGAAGAATTCCGTTGAGAGATTCTTCGACAAATATGGGCACAACGGCTTCAATTTTTTGAGCGCGAAGTTTTGCCTTAAGCCCCGATTCGATATCTTCCTCTATGTCAAAAGGGCTTAAGATGAGAGGAGATGGCCGGATTTGAGCGAGGGGCACGATGGCATTTAATTCAATCCGGCTTGCGTAAGATTCGTTACCCGCCCATGAGCACAATTTGAAGCGCTCATCATCGTCCTTCAGGTAAAGCGCGACCCAATCGAGAGACATTTGTTTTGAAAGAAAACCGGTGATTTCCGAGGAAATAATGCGGCTATCCCGGATTTCGGAGAGCCGGTCTGTAAGATCGCGGATCAGCCGGACATAGGCCGTTTTCTTCTGGAAGAGAAACCGGTGGGTAAGGCCGGTTAAAAGTTTTCTCAAGGGTTCATAGACGGCCATGGCAAGGGCGATCGAAAGACCGAATAGAAGCGGAGAAAGCGAAGGGGTGGAGAAATAGCCGGCAAGGAAAATCAATGCCGATACGGCGGCGTAGACGGCACCGAACAAGGCGCCGAAGACGAGTCCCCTTTTGATGATGAGTTCGATGTCGAAGAGCTTATGCATGAGGATGGCGTAAGCCACGATCCCCGAATAGACAGCTCCGCATATCGGAGAATAGGGGTAAGGCGGAATCGTCCATCCATAAAGGGGGAAGAAATTGAAGAATCCGATGAGAAATCCGGCTAAAGAAGCATAAAAGAAGCAGGCAATATGCTTTTTTCTTGTCCCCTGGGAAATCCGGATTTCTTTGACAAGCCGGAAGAAGCTCAAACTCACATAAATCGAGAAGAAAAGAATAATGATCCAATAGAAGGGGCTTGCTTTTGCGAAATTCGGGACTCCAACGTCCGTCCTCGTCCCCGAAAGAAAAAGAGGGCTTGTGAAGTTGACAAGGATGAGCAGGCATGAAATGAGGAATCCGATTCTTAGAGAAGTTTTGAAGTTTCTTCCTATGATTTTTTGAGTGAAATAGTAGAAGAAAACCGGGGTAAGCAAAGCCCCCGCATGGCAGATCTTTGAAAAAAGAAGCGAAGTGGCGGAATTTTCCGTCATCGTGTGGAGGGCACTGAAGAAGCTCCATTCGGAAACGGAAAGCGTAAAAAGGAGAAAAGCCCAATGAATGGGCGATTTTCTTTGTTTCAGGTAAACGTAGAGTCCGATCGCCAGAATGATGCCCGTGGTGAGAAATCCCGTGACGGCATAAGGATTGGAAGCGGGGTTCATTGAGACGCTCCTTCAAAAGCGGGAGCCAGGGAGGGGAAACGGAGCCGGAAGACGGTTCCCTTTCCCAATCTTGACCTTACCTCGATTTTGGCTCCCATGCTTTCCATGTTTTCCTTTACGATAAAAAGGCCCATGCCGGAACCGGAGGGTTTCCCGTTTTGTCTTGAGTTTTTGGTTGTGTAGAAAGGTTCAAAAATATGGTCAAAATGTGCCGACGGAATTCCTGAACCCGTATCTTTGATCCGGAGAATCACTTCGGTTTCATGTTCCTGGGCCGAAAGGATGACGCTTCCGTTTTTCGGACAGGCTTCCTGGCCGTTCCGGATGAGGTTGATCAGGATCTCAAAAAGGGCGTTTGAATCACAGGCAAGCCTGAGATTCTCCGGGATTCTGGATTCCATCCTCACTTTATGACCATTTCCGTTCCCGTTTTGGGCGAGGTCTTGAATCGCCCGCATGGCAATCCGGTGAGGCTGGACATTTGCCTCAATCCGGAGAGGTTTTTTGTCGGCAAGGGTCGAGAGATGCTCAATGATCCCTTTTATCCTGGCCGAGGCCTCAAGGACATCCAGCATCGTCTTTTGAATCCGCCGCTCAGCCTCATCCTTTGATCCGGAAAGAAGAGAGGCATTTGTTTTTAGATTGGTGAGTGAGAGAGTCATGATGGAGACCGGATTTTTCGCTTCATGTTCTACGCCGGCGATGAGAGCGCCCGCAAAAGCGTCCCTTTCGTTTCGGGAAAGTTCTTCATGCGAGCGGCGAAGTCCTTCTGCGTATTCTGCATTCCCGAGGGCAAGCTCGAAGTGCCGGGTAAAGCTCTTGAGGATTTCAAACTCATCTTCCCGGAAGGATGCGTCTGATTTTTTCTGGCCTATGATCAGCACGCCCCGTAAACTTTGATTGATAAAGACAGGAAAACACCCCACTCCCCCGAGAATAGCGAGCTGGCGGATGGCTTCATTTTTGATTTCCTTTATATTCCGGAGCGCGAAGAGGGGTTTTTTCCTGAAAAAACCCGGACGTTCTTTTTGCCCGTGAGGCGCCGCAAGAAATTCTTTCGTCCTTTCCAAATACTGGATGAGAGGATTGGTATGCGACAAGGTTTTTTTCCGGATCCTGCCGATACACGCTTTGGGCTCGAAGACATAGGGGTTTCGTTTGTTTCTTAGATAAAGACTGATGCGGTGAAGGGCCAGGGTATCCCGGACACGTTTTGTCGCCTCCTGGGCAAGTGTCTTCGTGTCCAGGTAATGAAGCATATTCTCAGAAAGCTTCCCGAATATCGTCTCTGGATTTTCGGCATGCAAGTAAAGAATCTGCCTTGTGATGCGCGAAAGGCCTTCCTTAAGAGGCGAGTAAAGGGCGAGGGCCAGGGCAATCGCTATGGCCTGGGCAAGACCATTGTCGAGCCCGACCCATCGGCTCATGATTTCTCTGGTGATAAAAAGAATCCCCGAAGCAAAGCAAAGCAGCAGAATGAAAAGGAGCGAAAAAAGCAAAGTGTTTTTGACAAGCTTTCGGATGTCGAGAAACCGGTGTTTGATGATGGCGTAAGAAAGAATAATCGGAAAAAGCGAGACGAAAGGAAGCGCCAGAGGCTTTATGGGGATGTTGTAGGCCATGAGATAAGTCGGGATTCCCGCAAGATATCCCAGACTTGAAGAGGCAAGGAAGAGGGCGAGCCTTGTTTTTTGATAGCCCTTGGCACGGCGGATTCCCCCGATGAGTGAGAAGATGCTTAAAGACACAACCAGGAAAAGATAGACGGGAGAAATGAAATAAAGGGGGCCACCCTCGAGGTAGGAGGGAAAGTCCAGTTTGGGCGGTGAGCCCTGGATGATGAGCCGGGTGAGAAGGGTGATGAGGGCAAGGCAGCATGCAAGGGCGTAATTTGCGATCAGGCATTTTCTAAACGATTTTTCTTTATGGGTGATGAACATGACAAGATGAAAGAAAGAAGCATTGATGAAATAGATGGCAACCGTAAGGATCTTCGCGATCAGAAGACCCCACGCCTCATTTTTTGACAGGAGCATTGAACCGAAAGCAAATGCCCAGAGGGAAACAAAAAGATTCAGTGCGAAAGCAAGCCGGCAGCCTTTTGATCCGGGATTTGCCTTGAGAACAAGCAGGGCGAGAAAAAGGCAAAGGACTCCGGTGAAGTAGCACGAAACAGCCAAAAACAAGAAATTCCCAAGAACCTGCATTTCACTCAATACCTCCGAAGGCCGCTTAAAAAACCGGTAAATTCCTGATTTTTTCAAAAAAAGTTCGTGTCCGGAAAAGTGGACACTTTTAGCCCAAAGTGTCCGGTTTTCAGGAGTTTTGGGCCCCAATTCCGGGCACTTTCCGTGAAAAGTGTCCGAAAAACGGACACTCAAAATTCCGTTTCAAACCCCTGCGCTTGCAATTTTCAAAATCATCGTTATCTTTCAATTCAGATGTTCGGTTCAGTGCGAGGTTCCTTCTCAATGAAAAACCGGCGAAGGCCGGTCGCATCAAGCCAGCGGTAAATTTTTTGACGCGAAACATTGAGTTTCAGAGCGGCTTCCTTGATGGAGCCGGTCGTAGTGATTGCATCGACTATTTGTTTCGCCAGATCATGTTGCTTGAATTCCTCGGGGCTTAGCTCGGCCGGAACTTTTTTATCGGGATCCTCAGGCGATTTCCCAAGAGCGTGTTCGACGGCGTGAACGAGTTCGGGAGCGGTTAGGGGTTTAGTCAGAACGTCGAAAGCGCCGAGCCGCATTAAATATTTGGAGGCAATGCCCGAATGAGCGGTAACAAAGACAATCGGAGTCGTGAAAGAGGGGAAGTTATGGCGGATGATTTTGAGGACCGTGTCTCCGTCGATGGGGCAGCGGAGTTTCCAGTCGAGCAAAATGACATCGAAGCGGCCGGGATTTTCTCTCAAGAGTCCAAAGGCTTTTTCGGGAGCATCCGCGGCGCTTACATCGTGCCCGGCAGTTGTGAGGATTTCCTCAACGATTTCGAGAATTTTGGGATCGTCGTCGACGACAAGGATTTTAGCCATGACATACAACACCTCTTGGAAACTGAAATTGAAATATAACACCTGAAAACGATTTTTACAAAAAGGCCTCAGGGCAAATTTGAGAATAATCAGAGAATGTATATAGAAAATGAAAAAGGAAGGAGAAGCACCGTGGCGAGGAAGAAGAAAATAAAGTGCTTGATCGTGAGATCCATCAGAAACCCTAGGGCGGTTTATCGATGGGTTAGGTTGTATCTCAAGAGGATTGAAGCACTTGAGAACCAACTCGGTTACAGGCTCTATTGCTGTTAAGGAAATCCATTCAATAAGTTCCGTCGGCGGTATGAGTGGGCGCCCGGGAGCGGGGCGGGGCCCGTTTGCAAGGCCCAAATCTTGAACCGCCAATCCCGAAGATAGGGGAAAATGGCTGGGGTTCATGACTCTTATGGAGTTCATACAGAATGGGTGTGTCTTTTTCCAACAGGGTTTGAACTCGCCTATTCCAAGGTTGTTTTCATGCCCGGTGAAAGTACATTAAAAATACTGTCCCGGGGAATCCGGTATTGAGGAGAATTTTTTGGATAAAAATTGGGAGAGTGATCATAAATCAAAGAATAATATGGAAGAAGGCTTCCGGGCGGTTCGCTGCCGTTATCCGGGGTGCCGGCATATTATCCAGGAGCACTCAGAGGACTATTGGGTGGATTGTTTGAGCGAAATCGCTTGTGTGAAATGCGGTTCATCGGGGATTCTGATTGCCCCGGTTCAGAATTACGACCGCCGGGACAGGCTGTATCTCGAGTTTTGGTGCGAGACATGTGATGAGGAATTTGAGAGAGAAATTCACGGAACCCGGTTGAAATGTCCTAAATGTAAGCTGGTTCAAGTGCGGTACTGGTTTTATGATCTTTGGCGTTTTCAAGGAGTTGCCCTTGGTTGTGTGAAACCTGAGAAAATATCCGTCTAATGAAACCGTCCGCGTTCTGCCGCAAAAAGCTGCCTCCACCACAGAATTTGCCTCCACCACCCGGCTGACCACGGTCCCTCTTCTTAAAATTCGTGAGGTACCGTGGTCAGCCGGGTGGACCCTGATTCTTTGATTGAGGTAGCTTTTTGCGTTTGAGTGCTTCTGATTTTTTGTGTTTTTTCTGCCTGATTAGTTTTTTTTCTCCCCATTTCAATTTTCCAAGTTTTCGCGATTTTCAGGCCGAGCGTAAAAATTTTATCTCTAGGTTTAACTTATAGTTAAGTGATCTCAATGGTTCCCGGGATGCCTATATATTATAGAGGGATATATTTTTTAAAAACCAAAGACCAATGGAAAAACATTGGGGCTAATAGAGGCGTTAAAGCCAGGAGGTAAACATGGAGGTTGCAAGAGGGGAGCAGGTATTTTCAGGGATGAGAAGGCATCAGGCAGTATCGGGGGGTTTTTTCAGAGGAACAGGGAATTTGATTTCACGGGGATTTGGCTTGGGAATCGTGCTTTTTTTAGCACTCTCCACCTTGTCGGCCCTGAATCAGATTCGGGATGTTTTTGCGGAAAAGCTTTCGGGTATCGTGAAGCAGGAAGGGCCTCGTCGAGGCGGGTTTTATCCTGCGCCAGGGCGGTTTGTGCCGTCTCTTGGTCAAGTGAGGCCTCAGGTGAGGCCAAGGATTGAGGCTGGCCAGGCCATCCGGGAATCGGGGTATTTCCTGAGATCGCTGGATGAGTTTGTCCGGTCTCTTTCAAGTCTTGCGCGGTGACGGGGTAAGCGTACGGAGAAAGGGGAAGTCACTTGGGCTTTCCTTTTCTCCGGAGAGAAGGCGGGTATTCGGCCGGAAAAGGCTTAAGAGGAGGATTCTGTCCAATGGTGTTGAATGAGATTGAGTCAGATACTCCCGGGGCCGGCCGGGAGAGCGCTGAGGATGCCGCGATTCAGCTGACGGACAGGGATATTGAGTTATTCCGGATGATTCATGAGGAGCGGTATCTGGCTTACAATCAGATCAAGAGGGCTTTCTGGAAAGACACTTCGGATGTTTCGCATACGTGTTATCAGCGTGTTTCAAAACTCGTTGAAAGCGGGTATCTGAATCCGGTTAATTCCCGGAAGAAAAAGCTGATTGTGTATTTCCTGACCGAAAAGTCCCATGAAGAGCTCAAGAAGAGGGGTCTTGATCTGGGTCTTAGGCTTTTCAGACCCAATTCCAATCTTGGGTTTTATATTGATCACAATCTTCGCCTGACCAATATCCGGCTTTCGTTCAGGGAATTGGGCCGTTCTCATTGGAGATGCGAACGGGTTTTGAAGGAAATCGAACATCGTTTCCACTGGATACCGGACGGGGTCCTGGGTCTTTATCGTTACCAGGCAGCCATAGAATATGAAAATTGTGAGAAGGCGATAAACAAGTATGCTGAATTTTTCGACTATTTCGGCAAGCAAAAAGAATTTGACCTTCTTTTCATGATTTTAAGGAAGGAACCCAGGGACTGGCTGATTGATTTGGAATACCCCGTGGAACGCGTCTGGTTTATGCTTTATGACGATTTACTCAGAAACGGAGCCAAGGCGATTATGGAGAATAAAGCGGGACATTGTAAGCTTACGAAGATTGCGGGGAAAACGTGATTGAAAGAGTCTCGATCAGGCGGGGGACTGGTATGGAAATTTGCCAGCCTTATTTTTACGACGCTTCCCCTGGCCCTTGCGGGTAAAGTACTCGGGATTATTTACGCAAGCGAAAACCGCCAGATCAAGCGGCTCATTGCGAGCCAGTGTGTCATCCTGAGTCTTGTGCTCTTCGTTTCGTCCTGGTGGATTCTACCCTTCACCTGGAATTTCCTGAGGGCGGGTAATGCGAGTCCTTCCGTAAAATTTATCATTGTCTCAGGGATTTATTTTGGCCTCTATCTCGGCGTTTTTTTCCCCGCCTTTCTCTTATGGGCTCATTGGAATGAGGAAAGCCGCAAACGGCTTTTCGAAAGAAAAGACCGGAGAAAAGAGCCGGACCCGGAGGTGATGAGAGAGGCAAGATTCCGCTCCAACGCGGCCCGCTCCTATATCGGGCAGAGTTTCCATACCGGCCGGGCCGTATATCTGACCAATGAACAGCGCCTCATGCACACCGAGGTGGTTGGATCCACGGGAACGGGAAAAACCGAATCCGTGCTTCTTACGCTTCTTGCCCACGATATCGCCGCAGGCAAAGGCGCCATTGTGATCGACGGCAAAGGCGACCTGGAGCTTCTTGACCGGATTTACTACATCATCAGGAAGAAAGCCCGTCCTGACAAATTCCTTTTCTTCTCGCTCTCCCATCCGGAGAAATCCAACACCTATAACCCGCTTTACTGGGGAAACGCCACAGAACTCAAAGACAAAATCATCGGAAGCACCCTGTGGGGTGAGGAATTTTACCGGAAAATGGCGGAGAAAGCCTCGCTCACGCTTCTTAAAGCTCTGGTTCTCAAGAATGAGGCGAAAGATGATGACAAGAGGGAAGCGATCCGCTTTAGCGAGCTTTATGAGCATCTTACCAACTTGGATTCCCTGGAAAGGCTTTCGGATTCGGTTATCGGCCGAGCGGAACTGCATGACGATATGGTGGTGATGGTGAATCAGTTCAGGGAAAATCAGAAGTTTCTCTCAGGCCTTATGGCCGATCTTTTTCTCAATGCAAAAAGCGAATTCTCAAGTCTCCTTGAGGTCTCAAAACCCGAGATCGATCTTTATGACGTCTACCTGAATAACAAAATCGTTTACTTTCAGCTCGATCTCCAGGGTTATCAGGATACGGCCAAAAGACTCGGAAGGATGATCCTTCAGGATATCCGGTCGGTATCAAGCCGCATTCAAACCAGGACCCGAGAACACCAGAGGCATTTCTTTCCGGTGTTTATTGATGACGCCTCGAGCTTTCTTGACACGAATTTCGTCGATCTCCTGAACAAAATCCGGGCCTCCCGGATGGCCATTACGCTTCTTCACCAATCGCCCGGGGATCTTGTTTTCCACAGGGATTTTTCCTTCCAGCAGCAGATTATCGAAAATACCAACATCAAAATCATCTTAAGACAGGATGACCCGCAGTCGGTTGAAAAACTCACCAAAATCGGCGGCACCCGAAGAACCCTCATTCCCACCTATCAGACTGAGGAAAAACCGCTTGGGAAAGGTCTTACGGGTGTGGGATCCATCCGGGAGGGGCAGACCTTCCGGGTGGAGCCCGATTTGATCCGGGGGCTTCAAAGAGGCGAGGCGGTTCTGATCTGGAAGAATCCGACTTTTCACACGGATTATCTGAAACTGGATTATTTCAATCATCCGGGAGTGGTTTATCCTCTCGAGAATAAAGCCAGAAAAGCGCCGGAAAACAAAAAGGAAGAAAAGAAATCGCCCAATGAGAGACAAGGCGGCAAGGAAAAGAAAGAGGAGAAAACCGCAGGAAATCCGGAGCATAAAGTTGAGCCTGAACAAAAAATAACCAAAGCGCCGGAATTCGAAGGCGCTTTCGTGATATTGGATGACGTTGAAAAGAACCCGCACGAATAAGTCTCAAAGGTAGCGCAGGGTATCCCTTAACAGAAACAAAAGGCGCAAGGTGAGAATTCATTTCGCCGTGAATTCCCGCTTTGCGCCTTTTCTTTTTAGGAGTCTGAAAGGAGGTGGTTTACAGGCAAACGAAAGAAACGGCGTAATTTCGAATTTTATTTATCAATCAATCAAAACAGGAGGAACTAATCATGGAAGAAACAATTGTTCATACATTTCAAAAAAGCGAATCGGAAGAAGGAAGAATATCCTTAAGAAACTACAAGGGGAAAACCTATGTGGATCTCAGGGTGTTCTTCAAACCGAAAGGAGAGGAAACGTTCAAACCCACAAAAAAGGGGTTGACGCTCGATGTCAGGTTCCTCGGGGAGCTTTTGTCAGGAATTGAAAAGGCTTGCGCGAAAGAGCCCGTGACGGCCTAAACAATCAGGCATCAATTCATAAAAGCGAGGGCGGAAGGGATCGGTCAAAAACCGTTTCTTTCCGCCCTTTTTGTTTCCAAGGAAAGGAGAAAAACCATGTTTTTAGGGAACGTTCTGGAAGTAGATGACCGGAGCTATTACCAAGAGTGGCTCGAGACTCTCTCGGAGAAGGAAAAAGAGCGGTGGGTGAAGCTCACGGTGGATGAACTCCGCAGGCTCTGTCATGAGGCCATGAGAAGGATTCGTCCTTACCGGTTCTATGAGGGAGGTGAATGAAATGAAAAAAGTCATTATTAACCTCGAGAATCTGGGTGTTTATCTCAAATTTATCGAAGGTTTCAGGCTTTACGGATGGGAAGTGATTATCCGCTGAATCATGAAAAACATGCACGGGCGGGATCTTATGAATTCCCGCCCTGCATTTACCAAACATACGAGGCCAAAAGCGATGAAACTAATCCAAGGGAGGAAATTGAAATGAGTACAGCAATCCAGTCCTATGATCCGGATAAGATGAACAAAGGTCAACATAGCGGAATCAAATCATGGCCCGATTCCGAGAAGCCGCGCGAGCGGCTCAGAGAAAACGGAACAGGCGCGCTTTCGGACGCTGAACTTCTTGCCATTCTGCTTGGAACGGGCGTGAAAGGGAAGGACGCGCTTTCACTTGCCCGTGAACTCTTAGCCCGTTTTGGAGGATTTCGAGGGCTTTTATCAGCAAACTGGCATGAGCTTCGGGAGATCCGGGGTCTTGGAAACGCCAAAATCGCTTCTCTTCTTTCAGCCGTCGAGATTTCCAGACGGCAACTGAAAGAAGAGGTGGTCGGCAAGACTTATTGCCGCGATCCAAAATCCATAATGGATTATTTGTATTCGACTCTGCGGGATCGAAGCAGGGAAGTGTTCAAAGTTCTTTTCCTGGATAAAGCCAACTCGATCATCGGGGAAGAGGATTTGTTCGAGGGAACAGTGGATGAGACGGCCGTCTACCCCCGTGAGGTGCTGAAGGCCGCCTTTAAGCGGCATCGAACTACGGGGGCCATTCTGGTACATTGTCATCCCTCGGGGCGTGTTCAACCCAGCCGTGAGGATCAGGAAATCACCCGGAAGCTTCAGTCCGTCTGCTCTCCCGTCGGCATCAAAATCCTGGATCACATCATCGTAGGAGACAATCAATACTTCAGCTTTAACGAGCAGAACCTGCTTTAACTCATTTCCCTCTGTTTCGAGACCCGCATTCAGCATTTTTTAAATCATCAATATTTCAAGGAAACAATCATTAAACCCGGCGGGCTTTTCTATTCGAGGGCTTTGAACGGAAAGCCCTTAACCGAAGGAGATCAAAAATGGCAAACCTGATAAAGATTTTGGAGCAGTTACTGATCTTTCGTTAATAAATGGATACTCATCGCGGCCAAGATAAGTCGGATGCGTGAATACACGACCGTAAGAGTCTCTGGGAATGCCGAAGTCTTCCCAGGGGGCGGTCAAGGAGCTGTCGAAGGTGCTTAAGGTCTCTGGGAACGCTGTTGGCCAAATTTCGTTTGAGGTTTGCCCAGACAAATTCATCGGGATTAAGCTCAGGTGCATATCCCGGGAAGTGAAAGGCTTGGATTCGAGGATAGCTTCCAAGGAATCGTTCGATGAGCTTGGCTCGGTGGAGCGGGCTTCTGTCCCAGAGAAGGACGATCGGACCTTTGAGGTGACGGCAAAGGTGTCGGAGAAACTGCCCGACTTGTTTAGCCCGGATGTCCTTGTTGGCGTAAAAACGCGCGTAGAGTCCAAGGCGTTTTCTCTTGGGCGAGACCGTGATGGCGGAGATAGCCGAGATTTTAGTCCAGCGTCCGGCAACCACGAGCGTTGGTGTTTTTCCTTTAACCGACCAGGTTCTTTGGAGATTGGGAATGAGCGAGAATCCACTCTCATCCAGGAAGACCAAGCGGGCTCCAAGCCGATTGGCCTTTTTTTATATGAGGCCAAACGTGCTGTTTCCAGTAACGAATGGCTTGTTCCCGGCGCTCTTTGGCCCTCTTCTGCGGCTTCTGACAGCTCCAGCCCAATTGATCCATCAGACTCCAAAGATTTGAGATGCAATAATTCACTCGGAAATTCTTGCGCACGATCTGACCGATACGCTTCAAGGTCCAAAGATCCGTCGAGTAGCCAGCTTCCAAGGGGCCTTTCACCAGCATACGCACCAAGGTTTTTTTCTGCCCGTTTGAGAGAAGCGGGGGCCGTCCCATATGCGGCTTGGGATTTAATCCCGCGCGCCCTTTCTTCCGGTAGGCTTGATGCCAACGCACTACGGAGCTTAGAGATGCGCCCACTTCCAGGGCTACGGCGCGGTACGGGCGGCCTTGCTTTAAAAGCCGGACGGCCAGACGCCGACGTTTTTCCAGTGTTTGGGGATTGCCATGAGGTCTCATTATGCCCTCCAAGGTTACCCCTATATGATCGACTAGAAATGGTATCCATTGAATCTCGAAAGTTCAGTAAAAACCAGATTCAATCAAAGGCAGCTTGAATATATGGATGTACATAAGGGCCGTTTCATTTTGCAGGTCAAGGATCCCGAGACCGGCGAAATTGAAATCCATGAATTGGATTATGTTTCAAATGACGCGCAACATTTGGTTGTAAAACAATAAAGGGGGATTTATGCAAGATAAACAAAATCATACCGGCAAGGATTCATTGTTTGGAGATTTGATCTCGTCATACACGCAGGATGAAGCCATTGACGACGGTTTTCTGATTCTTACGGGATATGTGGGGAAAAACCGTGTGGTTTTCACCCGGAATCTTTTCTCCCAGGGATACGAGGATGAGATGAAAAGAAAGGAGCTTGTTGAAAAAGGTCTTGAGCTTCTGGCAAAACCAGATTCCGAAGACACTGCGGATATGCGCCTTCGCGTAATTGAGGAAGGAAAAATCTGGGTGATCTGGGATATTGCGAATGGTTTCACGTTTCTTACCCCGGAGGATTATTAACTGACAAATCAGCCGGGTAAACTGCATAACCTTGGAGGCGGCATGATATGGCCATGCCGCCTCCAAGGGAGTTTCGCTTGGAGAAGAATTGATTTTTTTGCCCAAAATTTTTTTGTCCAATGGGAAATTTGGGTAGATGGTATCCACCCTCGATGAAATGAGTGACAAGAGCATCGAGGAAGATAGGCTGCAAATTTAGCACATTAGGATCGATATCAGGAAATGCTTTTTTGACAATCTGCCAGGGAGCAAGATTCTCTTTTCCGGAATTAGGCCGGACGTAATTGTAGAAGAGTGAGTAAGAGTAAGCCTTGGCGAAGAATTGTGATTGGTTTTCAAAGGACTCGCAGGAATAAAGTTCCTGTTCAACGATGCGATGAAAACTTTCGACATCGGAGTTGAAAGTAGGACGAGCGGGAGGAATGCGAGAATGAAGGAGACGGAAAGAATCGACCTGTTTTTGGAAGAGAGATAATTCTTTTTTGGAAGGATGCCCAATAAATTCAGAGCCGTTGTCGTACTGGCATTGAATGGTTGAGGTATCGACGTTGTAGTACCGGAGATGCTGGAAAAGATATTGGGCAAAGATGGCGGCGTGGGTGGAATTGTTGGCGTTGGCATAAGCGACAAAAGTGGCGCCGGAGATAATGCAGCGGCCAGTATATTCGAAGCGTGGGAGATTGAGACGAATCATCGATGGAAAAAATTCGGGAATATCTTTGAGATATTTGACATCGATTTGGATTTTCCCAAAGACGGAGAAATGTTTTTTCTTCCATTCTCTTAAATCTCTTTTTTTCTGATATTTCTTTTTCTTGTGACAGAGGCCTCTGGCTTTGAGGACGCGGTAAATGGCGGAGGAGCCATAAGGGAGTTTGGCAAGATCTCTGAGGCGTTTGGGGCCCCATTGAGGATATTTTTCTCTGGCGAGGTGGATCCTATTCTCATCTAATTCCTTGGTTTTATGAGGGATGTGATGAGGGGCTTTGGATCGGTCATTAAGGCCGCGAAGGGCGAGTTTTTCGAAGCGCGAAATCCATTTGCGGACGGTTTTTCGAGTGGTAGAGAATTCACGAGCAGCCTGAGAGACTGAGTGAGATTTGGCGTACTGGACTAAGTGATAACGGAAATCGAATTTAGTTTTCATGTCTTTGATGATCGAGTAATATGGGATCTGCATGTCTGGCGGGGCCTCCGAAGTTATTGGTTGTGTTCAAGCACAGCCGGAAGTTAGTGAGGCCCCGCATTTTAAATAAAAAAAGTCCAGCCATCTACCTTACCTCATCCCAGAAAAACGATTTAACGCGAAAATAGGCGGCATTTTTTTCGATGGCTTTGCCTAAAAGAGTCATTTTTCTCGTATTCATCCAAAAATCCTGCGTGTTGGAAGCCGGAAGTTCGATCCAGTAATCCGCCAAATCGGAGAAGAAATCGCGCATGAGAAACCATCGGTCATTGTAAGGACCTCGCGATTCGTGTCCCAGTTGCGGGGTTTTGGAATTAAAAATCCAATCAGTTGGGTCAGTTTCCTGGTCGCTTTGCGAAGAAGATTCAACAATATCTTCCGATTCAAGGGCCTGAATTTCGTCAAAATCGGCTCCCTCCTCCCCGGGGAGGAGGGAGGGAGAATCATTCTCCTCAAACTCCCCTGAGAGCTGTAAAGCTTTCTTGCCAGATAACCATCGATCCTGAATCTCGTTCCAAATCTCCTCATCGAAATAACTTAGCCTCTCAGGGGCTGGGGGGTGGATACCATGTACCCAAGCAGTACA
>JACRHB010000024.1 GCA_016217725.1 Nitrospirota bacterium
GTAAATTCTCCGATTTTGATTGACTGTCTTTTCTTCCCCTCTAATAAGAGGGGATTAAGGGGTGTGTTTATTTTTATTCTATTAAACACTGTCTTTAATGTCTTCTAAAGCCCTCTTAATACACACCCCTGCACCCCTCTTTTTAGAGGGGAATTCTTAACTCGCCTTTCTTCTTTAATTAGAAAAGCTCATCTTTACCCACTCATTATGAGAAAGAGCCTAATTTTTAAATTAATGCCGATCAACATCCTTATAGTTGTTATAATGATTTTTTATTTGCGCATACGTGCAGATATTGAAGCCGAATGCCGGGACTGTTGCGCAAATCGAATTTTGTCACCCTCTTATTCCCACACCCACCACCACGGCGCTGAGAGGATTTTTGAATGCAGCCATTTCACAACGTTCCCTGAATGCAATAATATCCCTCTTGTTGTCTGCGGGTATTCTTCAATAAATGCCAGCAGGTTTTTTGCGTCGTTGAATGTAGGGTTTTGTGTAAGCTTTACCTCGAATGCCAGTAGTCGTTTACCGTGCTCTAAGACAAAGTCAACTTCCTTGCCCGTTGTCGTCCGCCAGTAAAATATCTTTGCCTTTGGAACCATAAGCTCTGATGCAGCCTTTAGATGCATATACACCATAGTCTCAAAGAAGCTGCCCCTCTCTCTGGAATGCAGCAGCGAATCCTCATCATAATAGCCTGCAAGATAAACGCTCAGTCCGGCGTCAATAAAAAACAACTTCGGCGATTTGGTTATCCTCTTGGTCCTGTTTCGATAATAAGAAGGGATCCTGTTGATTATGTTGGACACCTCAAGCAATTTTACATACCTGTGTACCGTAGGCTGGCTGACCCCTGAATCCCTTGAGACTTCAGTCTGGTTAAGGACGTTGCCGGTCCTGACGGCAAGGGAATCCAGCACCTTTTTGAAATCTATGAGCGATTCAACCTGTGTCAGTTCTCTTACGTCTCTCTCAAGATATGTCTTTACGTATCCTTCCCACCAGAGGAGGATGTCCCGCCTGTCGGCAAGATGTATGAGCGGCGGCATAAAGCCTTTCAATATAAGAGCGGCGGTATTAATAGGGGTTGCCTGTAATTCCGCTGCCTTGAAGGCCTCTTCCCAGAGGTCAAAAAACCTTAGCGGCGCATCCGTTTTGTTTTCCATTTCACTATAAGTCATCGGAAGCATCTCAAAATACACCGCCCTTCCGGCAAGGGTTTCGCTTATTCTTTTCATAAGCAGCATATTTGAAGAACCCGACAGGATAAAGTGTTTTCTTCTATGCGATCTGTCAACAACCAATTTTATGGCGCTGATAAGCTCCGGCGACTTTTGAGCTTCATCAATTATTATCCTGTCCGTATCGACCCACAATGACGCAGGATCGGTCTTTGCCTGCTGCAGGATAGAGAAATCATCAAGGCTTATGTATTTGAAATCTGTGAACTCATTTTGCAGGAGAGTGCTTTTCCCTACCTGTCTTGCCCCCGAGATAACAACTATCGGAAAAGCTTCGACCGCAGATTTGATCTGGGGCGTTATCAATCTCTTTTTATAAATAAATTCACGTGTTGAATAATTATCATTCACAATCTGAATAATATTACAATCAGATATGCATGTCAATAACCGGCTTACATCGCTCTCTTTCCCTATGTTATAATCTGGCATGAAGGAGGCTATCTCTAAACAACCCAATCTCAATTATAACGAGCAAGAGGCCTTGAAGGGCATCATCCGGGGGCTTCCCGCGATGTATGCGATGATAAACAAGATCGTGCTTTACGGCTCAAAAGCGAGAGGGGATTTTGTCGAGGAATCCGATATTGACATCCTTTTTGTCACGGACTACCCCGTCCATAGGACGTTGAAGACCGAAGTTTACGATAAGATATATGAGCTTGAAGTGGAGCATGACGTGGTCATATCCGCTGTTTTTATAACTAAAGCGGACTTTGATACAAAAGCTACACCCTTTATAAAGCGAGTTCACCAAGAGGGGAATATTTTATGGTCGAGAGAATAGATAAAGAAGACGGCGCGCTCCTTGCCAAAGGCGAAATTGACAGAGCAGGCGAAGAATTGAACGCAGCAAAGTCCTTGCAGGGAAACGGGTTCTTTTTTAAGAGTGTTGTATCAGCCTATTACGCGACATATCATGCTGCAAAGGCTCTTTTGCTTTTGAAAGGGGTTGCACCGAAAACACATGAGGGCGTGGAAAGGATGTTCGGTCTTTATTATATAAAGACAAAGGAATTCGATTTGACCGCCGGCAAATCTCTTGGGAGGCTTATGAAAATGAGAGAAGAAGCGGATTATTACCCGGATGTCCCTTTCACAGCCGATGAAGCGGCAGAAGCCATTAAAGCGGCAAAGGATTTTTTGGAAAAGGCAAGGTTGAGATTTAAGACTTAGAGACAGGAGATAATTATGTTACGCTGCATGTTAAGAGCTAAAATACACCGCGCCACCGTCACGGAATCGAATATCGCCTACGAAGGGAGCATCACCATCGATGAAGCGCTGATCAAGGCCGCCGGGATAAAGCCCTATGAGCAGGTCATGATCAGCAACCTGAACAACGGCGAGAGGTTTGAGACCTATGTAATCCCGGGCAAAAAGAATTCCGGCGTTATCTGCCTTAACGGACCTACCGCAAGAAAAGGCGCCGTAGGGGATATTATCATAATCTTCTCCTACGGGTATTACCCCGAGGACGAGATCAAGGATTTTTCTCCCGTCATTATAAAGCTTGGTGAAAAAAACCTGCTGATAAAGTAAGGCCAACCTGTCTCAACCGCCGACCCTGTATTTACGTTTAAAGTGGAAGCTCTCGCCTGAGGAGCCCTCCGACCGCTCCCTATTCCGACCTTCTTATGTTACACTGGATTTGTATGAGTTCACCCTCATCGTCTCGGGAAATGCAATGCAGGCGAAGATACTGATCGTTGAAGACGAAAAAGACATCACGGATCTTGTTTCATATAATTTAACAAAGGAAGGCTGCCATATTGACTCCGCCGGCGACGGCGAGGAAGCATTAGAGAAAATAAAATCCGGGAAATACGATCTCATGATCCTCGACCTCATGCTTCCGGCTTTGTCGGGCCTGGAAATCTGCAGGATCATCAGAAGCAATCCTGATACCGCATCACTGCCCATTATCATGCTGACGGCAAAGGGCGAAGAGGTCGACAGGATTCTCGGGCTGGAGATGGGGGCTGACGATTACGTCACAAAGCCTTTCAGCCCGAGGGAGCTTGCGGCGCGTGTCAAGGCCGTTCTCAGAAGGACGTCGGGAAAACCGGCTCCGGAAAAAATAATAGAATCGGGAGACCTCGTTATAAACAAAGAAACATACCTGGTTACCCGCAAAGGGAAGCCGATAAAATTAAGCGCTACCGAATTCAAACTGCTGCTATTTCTTGCGGAGAGGAAGGGAAAGATATTTGACCGCGACAGGATACTTGACGCCGTGTGGCGCAACGAGGCCTTTGTGGAGCCGAGGACGGTTGATGTGCACATAAGAAGGCTTCGGGCGCAGATTGAGGAAGACCCGGACCATCCCCGTTACATCAAGACAATGCGCGGGGTCGGGTATTATTTTGACGGCAATTGAGCTAACAGCGCTCAAATGAAAATAAATTTATAAAATCCCCCGTTGCCAAAGGGGGACTTTCTTCCCCTCTATCAAGAGGGGATTAAGGGGTGTGTTTTTTTAATCAATTCTAACCCAATGAAACGTGTCCTTTTCAGAAAAGTCCTTTTCTCTTACCTGATAATCACAGCCGTTCTGTTCATTGCCCTTGAAATATATCTTTCCCGCGTCGTCAGGAGCAATTACATTTCACGGCTTGAGGAGAGCCTTTTGATCCAGTCACGCCTGATTGAAGAGGAGATTCCGCGGCTCCCCGGATCAAACCTTGACGATTTCTGCGGAAAATACAAAGAAAAAACCGGCGCAAGGGTCACAATCATCGACGGCACAGGCCGTGTAATCGGGGATTCCGACGAAGTTTCGGAGAAGATGGATAACCATTCCGACAGACCCGAAATCAAGGAAGCGTTAATAAACAAGACCGGAAGCTCCATAAGGATGAGCAGCACGCTTCACAAGAAATTCTTTTATTTTGCAATTGCTCTCGGCGGCAATCCCGAAAGGGGCTTTCTGCGGTTGTCCGTGCCGCTTCATGATCTGGAAACGGCGATCTCGGATATAAGGATGCGCATAGCCGCAGCGTCGCTCATTGCCTTGCTGGCAGCGATCCTGATCGGACTTTTCCAAACCGGAAGGATAACGCGCTCGATTGAGGAGATAACAAGATTCTCGGCAGAGATTAAATCAGGGGATTTCAGGTCACGGTTGTTTCTCAAAGAAAAAGGAGAGCTCGGGGAGCTTGCAAAAAACATCAATGACATGGCGCAGGAGCTGAAGATAAGGCTGGAATTCAGTCAAAAGGAACAGCATAAGATGGAGGAGATCCTCAAGAACATGTCCGACGGACTCATGCTGACCGACGTTGAAGGAAGGATTTTCCTCTGCAATCCCGCGGTCAAAAGGTTCTTCGGCATTGATTATGACCTTGAAGGCAGGACCTTGATGGAGACGCTGAGGAATGTGGAGCTTATGGACGTCCTGGCTGAAACAGTCAATAAAAAGGAAACCGTATCGCAGGAGATAATGATTGCACATCCGAAGGAAATTTATCTGCTCGCCACAGCAGTGCCTTTTAATTATCCTCCTGAAAGCGAAAAGATATCCGGCATCGTGCTGTCGTTTCATGACGTGACGCGGCTCAAGAAGCTTGAAGACGTAAGAAAAGATTTTGTGGCGAACGTATCGCATGAAATAAAAACGCCCGTCACCGCTATCAAAGGCTTTGCGGAAACGCTTCTTGAAGGGGCGCTCGACGACAGGGAAAACGCCGTCAAATTCCTTCTTACGATAAAGAACCACAGCGAGCGCCTGAATTCGCTCGTCGAGGACTTATTGACTCTTTCAAGAATAGAGCTCGGCGACATAAAAATTAAAAAGACCGCTGTTGATCTGGACGATGTAACGGACACGGTCTTCACAACGCTGAAAAATAAAGCCGCTGCAAAAGGACTTCAGCTTATAAAAGACGTCCCGTCCGACCTTCATGAAATAATAGCGGACAGAAACCGCCTGATTCAGATACTCCTCAACCTCGTTGACAACGGGATCAAGTTTACGGAGAGAGGGGAAGTGACTGTACAAGTTAAAAGTGAAAAGTTAAAAGTGAAAAGTAAAGAAAAAGACGCTGACCCGTCACCCGTCACCCGTCACTCGTCACCAGGAGATTTCATCGAAATCTCCGTTTCCGACACCGGCGTCGGCATACCTCATCATCATATCCCCCGCCTCGGCGAAAGGTTCTACAGGGTGGACAGGTCGCGCTCGCGGGAGCTCGGAGGCACAGGGCTCGGACTTGCGATAGTCAAACATCTTGTAAAGGCTCACGGCTGGGAGCTGCGGGTTGAGAGCACGCCGGGCAGGGGCACTGCGGTAAAAATAATAATCCCGGCTTAACCGCCCAATAGAGGCGCTTGAGAAGAAGTATGATATTCAAAAAGAATGTCTTGGCAAAAGAATTGTTAAGAGATAAAATACGTCATTAATTTTTTAGATCAGGGGGGACAAATGCAGACAATAGTGCCGGTAGAAGTAATTGAAAGAAAGATTTTACTCATTAGGGGACAGAAGGTTATGCTTGATGCTGCCCTTGCGGAGCTTTATGGTGTTGAGACGAGAACGCTTATTCAAGCTGTCAAAAGAAATATTGGACGATTCCCTGCCGATTTCATGTTTCAGTTGAACTATCAAGAGGTTGCAGCTTTGATATCACAAATTGTGATCTAAAAAACCGGCAAAGGAGCGCGCAGATATATGCCTTATGCTTTCACGGAACAAGGCGTTGCGATGCTATCGAGTGTATTGAACAGCGAACAGGCGATCCATGTGAATATCGCCATCATGAGGGCATTTGTTAAATTGAAAGAAATGCTCCCGACTTCATATATGAATTTGACAAACTCCTTAAGATATAAGGATTTTAATTTTCTTGTGGGCACTACATTTTCTTTATTATGTACGGGGTGCAATATCTCCGGATTTTCAGAATATCATAGATTTTTCGTGCATCCA
>JACRHB010000211.1 GCA_016217725.1 Nitrospirota bacterium
ATTACAAAATAGTCTGCCTTTGGCGGATATAGAGCGTTTTAGTAAGAGTGCCTCTTAAAAGACACTTAAAAAGACCTTTGGTCAGTATGGCTTGTGAAAAAATTTAAGACTTTTGCAAGAGGCTCTATAATTTGACAAAATAAGCATATCCGCAAAAGCATTCGAAAGTACGGCAACAAAACTTACGTCAACAACGTGCTCGTCGAATCAGTACAAACACCCAAAGGGCCAAGGCAAAAGGCCATCTGTTCTTTGGGGGAGCTCAGCCCCAGGCCGGCAAAGCAATGGCTTAAGCTTGCCCATAAGATCGAGGACTCATTAGCTGGGCAATATGAGTTATTGAACAACCCGGATGAAGAGACCATGAAGGTTCTGGAAAAAGTCAGGACGAGACTGAGGAAGGATAAGGGAGAGATATCCGCGTGTAAGCCGTTATTATAAAATCGGATTGGATATAAAAAACAAAACTCTTCATTGCCAGAAGGATGAGCGGAAGTTGGGCTAAAGAGAAGAAGCTGGCAAAGCTGGAAAAGAAATAAATAGCCTGAAGGAAAATCATTTGTGCTTGAAGGCTGTTTCCTGCTCCTGCACTTTTATTTTGATAACATTACTTGTCCTTCTTACGGCGTGGAACAGAACGGGGTACCGACCCTTTTGAAAACCGGATATTCCCAGGGAACCGGGAAAGTCAATAATTGACGGATAGCACAAAAAAAGCAGATGTGCCGTTCGGGATGCTCACGATAACTGTTTTTTCCCGTAAATATATTCCGCGTTCTCGGACCGGTCCCCCATGGCCGCAGCCTCGGCAACTGCCCGGGTAACCCGGGGACGTTTTACCTTCCAGAGGTATGAAAGCTCATCACTTAACTGCTTTTGCCCCGCTGGTGTGATATACGGCGAGACGTTCGGTTTATTGTGCAATGCTTTTTTCATAGTTCCTTAGATTACATCGCTTAAACTGTTTCAACCGCCGTTCTCAGCTCGTGCAATATGTCCTGGATTAAATCCGTGCCGACCCTTTTTGAAAACCGGATATTCCCGAGGAATTTCGGATCTGTTGCTATAGTGATTATATCAGCCTTATGAATAAGATTATGAGGCGGCATGTTGCACCGTTTCGCGTACTTTTCTCTAATATCAAAAACCTTGCGGAAAACGGCCTTCTTGTCATCCCGGAGTCTGCCGTATCCGTCTATCTTCCTGTATTTGTCTTCCGGGTCCCTGGTGTAATCTTTGTTCTGGATCTGTAAGTTCTTCAGGAGAAAAGGCTCAAATAATTTCTTTGCGTACAGTTTTGCCAGGATGACGTCTTTCAACGTAAGCAGATGCGTTACGTCATTGAGGGCATAATCAACGGCCTGTTCGGATAAAGGTCTGCTGGTCCAATTATGTGTCTGATATCTCCTTTTCTTTTTTAAGAATATACCGAGCTCAAAGGCAATTACCGAATGAAGGTCCTTCTTGTCGTAATTAAGAAGCTCAGCAGCCGGTCTTAGGTCCAGTATCGATTTTATCTCTATATCGGCAGTGTTTTTAAGTAAAGATAAGTCGCTCCCCGCATCATACATTACTTTCAGGACGTTCGCATTTTCAAAAAGAAGTTTGAGAGTATAAGTATCTATCTTGAAGGGATCGATGATTATATTGTTCACCCCGTCGAAGATCTGCGTTAAGCATAATTTTTCCCCGTAAGCGTGCAGGTTGGACTCCGCTTCTATATCCAGGGCGATAATATGAAGCCCTTTATCTTCAAACTTCTGCAGGTATGACCGGAGCGCGGTCTTGCTTTCAATTTTGATATAATTCATTAATGCCTCGCCTCTACTTCCGCTCCATTGCTTCAACGGCGATACCGCATGAATCAAAGTTATCAAGAAACAACGGGAAAGGCTCATTCGGGCAAAGATCATACAGTTTTCTTACGAAGTCTATTACATATATGGCGCTGCGGTGCTCTATGTGAGCGTTATGGTCGGCAAATATTATAAAATGAATAAAGCTTGTCGGGTCTTTTTTTAACTGAAGTGATTGGTAGAGCAGCGTTCCGGGCTCTTTCTCCCTCACCTTGGAGATAAGCTCATTAATGGCCTGCTTCGCTTCATCAAGCCTGTCTTCCTTCACCTGAAAAGGTATAATCACATATTCTTTCATTATCATCCTCGCTTTACGTGGTATTGATCGTATCGCATAGTTTAGTACAAAAGAGCCGATACTTGGAAGGGAGGAAGCACAAAAGCTCCCTAGAGCAAAAGTGCAGAAGCGCAGAAGAGCCGCTAATCTGCCTGCTTCACCTTCACAAATCTGTACTTGCCCAGCGTCATTAAATAATTCATCAACGCCTCATACTCCCAATCTTTGAATTTAAACCTCGGCATCCGGACCTCGGGCTGTATTGCTTGCGGGTCTTTAAGCCACTGTTCGATCCACTTCCTGTTTAAACGGCTTGCCGTATCCGTATGCTCGGGACCTACTTCTCCGCCTTTTCCATCGACGCGATGGCAGGCGGCGCAGGCAAATATCTCTTTATAAAGCTTTTCGCCGTCCTGAGCGTCTTCAGGCGTTATTTCTTTTTTGACTTCAAAGTTATACGGATAAGGCTCTCCCGAGACAAAGGCTAAGTATTCGACGACGACATTAACGTCTTTATCGGATAAATTAAAGTCGGGCATCTTTGCCTTGAGGATCTGTTCGGGACGGATTTTAAAAGGACTTTTCAGAAAGGCAAAAAGCCATTCGGGTCTGCTCTTTTTCATTTCACCGGAAAGATCAGGAGCAATATTTCCGCCCGGATCACCGAGCTTGTGACAGCCGAGGCAGTTATGTTTTTCCAAAACGCTTTTCCCCCTCGCCCCGGCTTTGTCGGGATCAATTAAGGTCTTTACGTATTGTGGAGGAACGGGTTCATTCCGCACGCTTAACAGGAAAGTAACCAGCGCCTCCGACTTTTCTTCGCTGAAACCGTAATCAGGCATACGAGCAATTATTTTCTCCGTAGCAAAGCGCTGCGGGTCTCTCACCTTGAGCATCAGCCAAGTTGAAAGAGTTTTCTCAACGTCCGTTATGTTGCCGAATGCGATTTCATCAACTCTCTTGCTCCCGAGCCCATCAAGCGGAGGCGCATCGTATCCGGCTGGAAGATCTTCTGTTTCATGGCAACCCGTGCAGCCTTTGTCTCTGACGAGCTTTTTGCCCTTGTCGATGTTAAATCCCCCTACATCCCCCTTTTTCAAAGGGGGACTTTTCCCCTCTATCAAGAGGGTATTAAGGGGTGTGTTCCCCCCTTTAGCAAGGGGGGGGAAGGGGGGATTTTTCTCCTTTTTCTCTTTCTTCAGACTCATCAAATACGCAGCGATACTCTGTATATCTTCCCCGGATGTTTTCATATCCGGCATAGCGGTTTTGGGATCATACGCCTTCGGGTTTTTTAAAAACCGTACCAGCCAGTCTGCATTTACCTTGCTTCCTATATTCGTTAAATCAGGTGCGAAGCTGTTCCCGGCGCCGTTTATCGAATGACAGCCCAAACAGCCGAGTGAGGCGACGAGGGTTTGACCTTCATCTAAAAATCCCCCCTCACCCCCCTTTTCCAAAGAGGGGGACACACCCCTAACCCCTCTTAATAGAGGAGAATTTCCCCCTTTGAAAAAGGGGGATGCAGGGGGATTTTTAAAATTATTCGAAGAGCCTGCTCCTCCCATCAGATAATCCGCCATATACCCGATCTCCTCATCGCTCAAATTGAAGCGCGGCATCTTTGCATTCGGCAGATAAGCCTTCGGATTCCTCAGCCATCGCACAAGCCAATCTCTGTTAACCTTATTCCCTGCCAAAGTTAATGACGGTGCGATCCGGCCGGGTATCTCATTTCCCCGAAGCTTATGGCATCCGATGCAGTTGTATTCATTAAACAGCCTCCACCCCTCAATAAACTTTGAGGCCCCGTTTAATTCCACATTAAGCGGGAGAGCCTGATTTAACGGATGGCATTTGCCGCATGATGATTGGGCGAAGGACCCTTTAAGAAGCGGCTTGGTCCAGTTTTCTACATAGCCGTGTGCGGCCTTAACGGTCAATGCGACTCCCTGCCCGTCATGACACAAGACGCATCCGAACCTTTCAACTTTGTGATGCTTCAGATAATTGCCCGAATGGGTTCTGTGAGGCTGCGGATTGTTGTTGAAATCAGGGTTGTCGATCACCCCGTGACATGTAATGCAGCGGTCTGCTTCGCCGGAATCCCGGAGCCAGACTTGTCGGATTTTCAGGCTCTCATCCTGAACAGCCTCTTTCCGATACTTTTTCCACGGGCGGTTGTATTCGGCATAGAGCGCCCATATGATGACTATTAAAAGCGTCAGGCAGAAGACGGCGTTGAGAATGAGTTGATTGCGGGTTAATTTCATACATTAAACCACGGCGTCACCAGCACGTATTTGATATTGAAGACGAGTCTTAATAATATCTTCATCGGAACAAAATACATCAGCGCTAACGAGAGCATGACGATTGCGTACCGGGCGATGCCGCGTCTTTTGTAGAAATCTTTCTTTATCACCGCCGGAAGAATTATGAACAAAGCAAGATAAGCCAGTAAGCTTATCAAACCGACCGCCGGATTTAAACTCCACAGATTCTCTTCGATATCTTTAACCTTTTCCCACGATTCCCACGGTAAATACAACTGCCAGCTCGGCCCTCTGAGAAAGAAGCCGACGAAGAGCAGCGTCAACCACATGAGGAATCCGAAGATGAAATTAATCACGGCGAACTTTCTGAGCGAGAAAGAATATTCGCCGCTTCCTTTTGAATTGCAATCAACGTATGGAATCATCATCAAGCAGAAAACAATGATGGAAGGTATCATTACGCCGGCAATCCAGGGGTCGAAATAGACCAACAGCTCCTGTAAGCCCACGAAATACCACGGGGCCTTTGAAGGATTTTCCGATCTCGCAGGAGAAGCTATCTCCAGCAAAGGCGCATTTGCGAGCAGCGCCCATGCGATCAAAATAATCGTCAGCGCTACCGCAGTTAAAAATTCCATAAACGCCAGATCAGGCCAGACGAGATGTTTTTTGCTTTTAGAGTGGTACATGGTTTTGTATAAAGGCACTAAGGAGCAGAGGGGCAAAGGCACAAAGAGTGGCAAAAATAAACTTTGCGCCTCTGTGCCTTTGTCACTTTGTGCCTGTCTTCACAACGGTCCCGAAATCCCTCCGTCTTTTCTTATTCTCCAGAAATGGACCGCCATGAAAATAATTGCGGCGGCCGGCAGCACGACAATGTGCAGAACGTAAAATCTTAATAAGGCATTTGCCCCTATCTCCGTTCCCCCGAGGATCATGAACCTGACGTCATTGTATTTATCGAGTAATGCAAACGGTCCCTCGTGTCCGATAAACGGCGTGGCCCTTATCATATTGGTCCCGACGGTTATAGCCCAGTATGCCAGTTGGTCCCAGGGCAGGAGATAGCCGGTGAAGCTTAACAAAAAAGTGAAGATCAGAAGCATTACGCCGACGACCCAGTTAAACTCCCTCGGCGGCTTGTATGAGCCGGTCAGAAACACCCGCAGCATGTGAAGCATCACTGTACCCACCATCAGATGCGCAGCCCAGCGGTGAATGTTTCTGAGAAGGATCCCGAACGGGACGTCGAATTCCAGATACTTCATATCCTGATACGCATACTCCGGGACCGGACGGTAGTAAAACATCAGAAGTATTCCGGTGATTGTCTCCACTAAAAACAGAAAAAACGTTATACCTCCCATGCACCACGTAAACCGTATCTTCATGGCATGCGCAGGGACTTTCACCGGGTGGAGATGAAGGAATACGTTCGACCTTATCTGGAGGATTTTATTCTGCTTCGTATCATCGTAACCGTGCCGGAAGATGGATTTGAAGAGAGGGGAAAATCTTATGCTTTGCCAAATATTCTTATTGGGTTTCATTTTTTCTTCTAAGCTGCGTCTTAGGCACAAAGGTTCAAAGGCACAGAGGCACAAAGTTTACTTTTCTGTCTTCGAGCCTTGCTCCTGTGTGCCTTAGTGCCTTTGCCCCTTTGCTACTTTGTCCCTTTCTTTCACACCTCCACATACGTCCCTTGCTTATCGAATTCGTTAAACGTATACACCCTGCTTTTGTCCACGACGAGCATTCCGTCTTTGCCGATAGAGATTTTCAAACGGTCGAGCGGTCTCGGCGCAGGGCCTGCGAAGTTTACGCCGCTGCGATTAAACTGGCTGCCGTGACACGGGCATTTGAATACGCCTTCATCAGGGAACCAGTTAGGAGTGCAGCCGAGGTGAGTGCATTTAGCATGCACGGCGTAAATACGGTTTTTCTCTTTCACAAGCCAGACGGAATGCTCCGCCTTCCAGGTCTCATAGACCTGATGCTCCGAGTTCCCGTTTATCCTGAAATCATCCGGCGCGCCGATCTTAAAGGTTGAAGGCTTTTCAAAAAGCACACGCGGGAATAGAAACCTTATTGATGCGGGCACGGATATCGCAAGCGTTGTAAAAAAAGCCCCCCAGCCGAGAAGGCTGAGGAGCGAGCGTCTGGTAATTTCAGTTTTATGAACATCTGTATGCATAATATCAATTGAAAAATCCCCCTACATCCCCCTTTTTCAAAGGGGGAGATTTTATGCCCCTCTTTGGCAAAGAGGGGTTAGGGGAGATTTTCTGATAACTTTACACCTTCACAATATTCACCGGGACCATCCTGTCCCACTCAGCCAGCTTCGGATCCGCCTTTTCGCTGGTGACCATGGTGGGTGTGGACTCGGTCTTCGGATAGAGCGACATGACGTCTACAACTCCCGGCGCGGTCAGCTCGTGCACCTTAACCACTGCCTTCATGCTGCCGCTTCTTGAATTGATCGATACCCAATCGCCGCTCTTTACTCCGAGGGAGCGTGCGTCTTTCGGATTGATGCTCACGGTCTGCTCGGAGACTCTTTCATAAATGTTCGGGGTCAGAGGCACGTTCAGGCCGTTGTTGTAGAAGTTGTAACCAGTGTTCCATATTTCATTTGCGCGGTGCATGACCATCCAGAGAGGATAGTCGCCTGTAACCTTGTCTCTCAACGGATGATTGTAAGGGTCGAGATTTGCCAGTGACTTCACCGGTTCAAGATGCGCCTTGCCGTCCTTGTGTTTAAACCTTCTTCCCATGGCCTGCTCTATTTCAGGCGAGTAGAGACGTGAAATGCTTCTGCCGTTTTTGTACGGGAACTGGATGCCGTTTGTGCCTGACTTTATTAAATCATTCCATGAGATCTCCGCGATGTCGCTGGTGAAATCGCCCTTTGTCTGTACCCTAACTTCATCGTAAATCTCCTGTTCGTTCTTGTAATCATATCCGCTCAGACCCATTGTCTTTGCCAGTTGAGCGACAATCCACCAGTCGGGTTTTGCATCGCCCGGCGGATCCATAAAGCCCTGCTGGATGTGGAGCCTGCGGTCTTCGCTCGCCTGAATGGTATTCCATTCTCCCCAGGTCGCCGCGGGGAATACTACGTCTGCCAATGCTGTGGTGTCGGTCGGGTAAATTTCATTCACGACAAGGAACATCTTATCGATTTGCGGTTTGTATTTGCTCAGGTTCGGCAGTTGGATGTAGATATTGCTGATGTACGACCACAGCGCCTTTATCTCTCCTTTGTCGATCTTTTCGCAGATGCTCCTCATCGAGCTGTCCCCGTTAGGAGCGGGTGGATCGGCCCATGTTCCTCTCGGATGGCCTCCGGCCCTGGACGTGCATGCGCCCGGCTTTCCTGCATTGCCGAGGATAATGCCCATTGCGCTGTATGCGACTTCATTCTCATAGCCTGTCACCTGATGCATGACGCCCTTTTCAAAGAGCACCATTGTCTGCCCTTTGTATTTTGCAAGTATGTCCGCTGCCGCCTTTATCTTTGCTGCCGGAATGCCGGTAACCTTCTCGGCGTTTTCAGGAGCGAACCTGCTGTTAAGTACGGTTCCCTTGAGCGTGTCGAATCCTGTCGTGTATTTCTGAACGAAATCCTTGTCGTACAGATCGTTCTTCACAAGCACATGCATTATTGATGCGCCGAGGATCGCATCCGTTCCGGGATTGATCTGCAGGAACAGCCCGCCGCTTTTTACGGCATCGTCCGCCATCTGTGTTTTACGGGGATCAATAAAGATCAATTTAATGTCGCCCTTGCTCATGCCTCCCGTGGTCAGCGCATTGTAATACCATGATGAGCCTGTGTCCTTCAGGTTTTTGCCAGCGCAGAAGAGGCATTTGGTCTTTGTGAAATCTTCCACGGTAAACGACCTTGTGCCTCCGCCGACAACGTCCGCAAGTCCCGCGCTTTCATCGCCCCAGAAGAGATATCCGTTTCCCGCAAGCGTGCTGGATTTGATGCCGGTGAAGAGCCATTTCAGAAACACGTAGGTGTTCTGCATATATCCCCAGTCTCCGTACACCGCGCCGACTGAATCGGGACCGTGTTTTTCAATAATCCTCTTGAAATTGGCTGCGCAAAATTGGAGGGCTTCATCCCATGAGACTTCGACAAGCGATCCGGCCTTGCCGCCTTTGCGGATCATGGGTTTCTTGAGGCGGATCTTTGTCGGGAGCTTCTCTGAATACAAACTCTGTGCGTTGAAGGCGCCGCGAATGGAATAATTCGACCCGCTTGCAACGTCCTTATTATCAGGCACTATCATTATGTTTACGTCTTTGCCGCCCTTTTTTGCTTCAACGGTGAAAACCGGGTTGGGCCAGTCGCCCCTCATTTTTTCAACGGGGTAAAATTTCTCTTTCTCCGGTTTGCGCCCCGTGCCTTTAGGCCAGATATGAACTTTATACCCGCACATTACGTGACAGTAGCGGCATGCCGTGTCATAAGTCTCTGCGTTTGCAGGAGGAAGCTCCACGAATTCAGTCGCCTTGGCCCCCGGGAATTTATCGGCTGCAAAGGCAGGAACGCCGTTGCTCATAACGCAGGTCCCCGCCGCTGTTGCCGCTGAAATTTTTAACAGGTCTCTTCTTGAAAATTCTTTGCTCATTACCTTACCTCCTCACCGTCTAAAAGATTGTTTCTCAGTCCGTAGATCAACCCTGCAGCTCCGACAGCGTAAATGTCCCCGTTTTTGTCAATCTCAAGTGAAATCATGGGCAGATGAGACGGAGCCGGTCCTTCAACGACCTTGCCGCTTTGCTTCGGGTCATATACGGACTGATGACACTCGCAAACGAGCATTCCGCTCTCCTTGTCCAGCTCAACGCCGCAGCCAAGATGGGTACAGAACATACTATATGCAACGATGCTCTTGTCAGGGCCTTCTCCACCCTCAACACTGCATCCCATGTTCACAAGGACGTTCTTTCTCCCGGCGAGAGGGTAATCGAATTTTAATGTTTTCCCCGCGGTCAGATTTTTGATGTTTCCGACTTTCACCTGCGGGTAAGTTTCTGAAGCGGCATCGGCTTTGCCTTTCAAGGCCGTTAACGAAACCGCTGCAACCGCGCCTGCACAACATGCAGCCTTCAATATCTTTCTGCGCGTCATGCTTTCATCTTCGTGTACTTCTTTTTTTGCTTCGAGCATAGTTCCTCCTTTGGTTTATTTTGAATTGTTTTATACGTTGGGGATAAACCCCGACGCTCCGTTTAAGTAGCGCCCTCATTTATTGAGGGCGTATTATTCCCCCTGACATCTGCACAATTCCCTCAAATACTTAACCAGCGATTTAATCTGTGCTTTATCAAACGTATCTCCCCACGGCGGCATCAGAGTGGATTTGCCGATGCCTTTACCGCCTGTAGCAAGCGCATCGTACAAATCCTTATCCGTCCTCCTGCTCATGAAATTTGCATCCGTATGCACAGCCGGACGAGGATCGAGATTCTTCGCGTTGAAACCGTTCCCGTCGCCTTTTACTCCATGACAGGGCGAGCAGTAATGGATATATAAATTTTCACCGCCTGAAAGTAACGGCTTCGATTCTGCAAATATTAAAGCAGAACAGGAGTCTATACTTATCGCGATAACAATAAGAAGAATTGTTACTTTCAATATTTCCCTGTCCGCTCCTTGTATGGAGCGCTGACTACGCAAATCAAGGCTACTTTAGTTCTGCAATATCTGTGCCATAAGAAAATTCTGAAAACTCCTTGTTAGAACGAAGGTAAAGATGTCAATAGGTGGTTAACAATTGAACATCGTGTTCAGTTTTTGGGCAGGGCTTTGCTTTGGGAAACAGAGTGAAAGGGGGACAGAGGGAGGTGGGAGAAAAGATAATCTATTCCTCCCTCTCCCCTTCGTCTTTCTAAAAATCACACCTTTGTTACATTCACCGGCACGGGTTTGTCCCAAACGCCGAGTTTCGCGTCCGTCTTTTCGCTTGTGATCAGATTAGGGGTCTGTTCTCTCTTCGGATAGTGAGACCATACGAATACAACACCGGCAGCGGTGTCGTTGCCGACTTTAGCAACAGCTTTCAGGCTGCCTTGACGGGATGTGACCAGCACCCTGTCGCCGCTCTTTATTCCTAATGCCCTTGCGTCGTTGGGATTTATACAAATAGTCTGCTCAGACACCCTTTCCCATAGCGCGGGGGCCAGCGGCACATCAAGTCCGTTGTTATACACGTTGTAGCCGGTGTTCCATATCTCGTTTGCGCGTCCCTGCGTGCACCAAAGCGGATACTCATCGGTGACCTTGTCTCTCAGGGGATAATTATACGGATCAAAGTCTGCAAGCTGCGCCACGTGCTCAAGATGAGCCTTCCCGTCCTTATGGGCAAAGCGTCTGCCGATTATCTTCTCCGTGTCATCGCCGTGAAGCCTCGTAACCGTTTTACCGTTGACTATCGGGAACTTGATCCCTGATGAACTGGCCTTCAAAAGGTCGTTCCAGCTTATCTCTGAGATGTCGGCATTGTAAGAGCCTTTTGTCTGCGGTCTTACTTCCTCATAAATCTCTATCTCGTCCTTCCAGTCAAAGCCGCTGAGACCCATACGTTTAGCAAGCTTTGCGACGACCTTCCAGTCAGGCAGCGTGTCGCCGGGGGGATCCATGAATTTCTGCTGAAGATGGAGCCTCCTGTCTTCGCTCGCCTGTATGGTGTTCCACTCGCCCCATGTTGCCGCAGGGAAGACAACGTCCGCAGCCGCTGTCGTATCGGTCGGATAGATCTCATTCACAACAAGGAACGTCTTGTTGTATTGCGGGATGTATTTGTTTAAATTGGGGAGTTGAAGGTAGAGATTGTTGATATATGCCCAGATGGCTTTTATCTCACCTTTGTCGATTTTTTCAAGCACGCTCCTCATGGAGCTCGGTCCCTTGCCTTCAGGGGGATTTGTGCCTGCGAATGTGCCCCACGGATGTCCGCCGCCTCTTGATATACATGCGCCTTTCTTTCCCGCGTTTCCGAGGATACATGCGAGGGAAGCAAAAGCCACTTCATTTTCCCAGCCGGTCACCTGTTTTATGATCCCCATCCAGAACTGGAACATGGTCTGCCCTTTGTTTTCGGCCAGCATCTTTGCCGCCGCCTTTATCTTGTCCGCCGGGACTCCCGTGACCTTTTCAGCGTTCTCAGGCGCGAACCTGCTCAGCAGTGCGGTCTTCTTAAGCTCATCAAAGCCTGTGGCGTATTTTGAAACAAAGTCCTTGTCGTGCCAGTCGTTCTTAACGATCTCATGCATTATTGACATTGATAGGGTCGCATCGGCCCCGGGTTTGACTTGCAGGAACAAGCCGCCTGTACGTTCTGCGTCCCGCGCCATTGACGTCCTCCTCGGATCAGCCACGATCAATTTGATTTTCTTTTCATTAAGACCCCCGGTTGTCAGCGCCCTGTAATACCATGAGGAGCCTGTGTCTTTTAGATTTTTGCCCATGATGAACATACACTTGGTTGTATCATAGTCCGTTACATCGTGCGCCGTGCTGCCGCTTCCGGTCACGTCTGCATAGCCCCACAGCTCGCTTCCCCAGAACAGATACCCGTTGCCGCAAAGAGACGCGGATTTGATCCCCTGGAAAAGCCACTTCAGAAAGGCATAAGTGTTTTGCAGGTAACCCCAGTCCCCGTAAACTCCTGCTATCGCATCAGGGCCGTGTTTGTCAATTACCTTCTGAAAATTGTATGCGGTGAATTCAATCGCCTCGTCCCAGGACACCTCGGTCAGAACGCCGGTCTTGCCGCCTTTGCGTATCATCGGTTTCTTCAGACGAATCTTGGTAGGAAGTTTTTCCGAATATAAGCTCTGTGCGCTGAAGGCCCCGCGCACGGAATAATTTGATCCGCTTGCAAAATCATCCGGGTCGGGCATTACCATGATGTTGACATCTTTGCCGTCTTTTTTGGCTTCAATGGTATAAACCGGATTAGGCCAGTCGCCGCGCATTTTCTCAACCGGATAGAATTTTTCTCTTTCAGGTTTTCGTCCCGTGCCTTTAGGCCAGACGTAAACTTCGTATCCGCACTGCACGTGGCAGTAACGGCAAGAAGTAAAATATTTCTCTGCGTCCTTCGGTGGAAGCTCTACAAATTCGGCTGCCTTTCCCTCTGAAAACTTACCTGCGCCAAATGCAGGCATTTCACACATGGCGCATGCCCCTGCGGTTACTGCTGAGACTTTTAATAAATCCCTTCTTGAAAATTCATTGCTCATTTCTTTACCTCCTCTCCGTCAAGCAGATTATTTCTCATTCCGTAAATCAGTCCCGCAGCGCCGACTGCATAAATGTCTCCGTTCTTATCAACCTCCAATGAAAGCATCGGCAGACTGTTCGGCGCAGGTCCTTCAAGCACCTTCCCGCTCTGCTTCGGGTCGTAAACAGATTGATGACATTCGCAGATCAGCATCCCGCTTTCTTTGTCAATATCCACACTGCAACCGAGATGTGTGCAGAACGAGCTGTAAGCAACGATGCCCTTATCTGCGCCGACGCCGCCTTCAACGCTGCAGCCGAAATTCACGAGGATGTTTTTTCTCCCGACGAGCGGATAATCGAACTTCAAGGTCTTTCCAGCCGGAAGATTTTTAATGTTTCCAATCTTCACTTGCGGATAAGTTTCAGAAACGGCATCGGCTTTGCCTTTCAAAACCGTCAGCGAAACCGCCGCCGCTGCGCCTGCAAGGCCGACGGTTTTTAAGACACTTCTTCGTGATACATCTTCACTTGGCGACTGTCTATTTCCTTCCATTTCACACATTGATATTCCTCCATTCCTTTTAAAGCCACAGAGGGCACGGAGGAGAATAGAAGATGTGAAGATGAGAAGTTGCGAAGAGGGGAGAAAAAATTATTATCTTTTCTCAACTTCATAACTTCATACCTTCTCAACCTCTTTTTTAAACCTCCGCGTCCTCTGCGGTTTATTAACGTTCAACTATTTACCAGTTGTAATACACTGATGCGAGGACACGATTGTTCATATCCGTCTCTTCGCTGCTTCCGGTGATTTTGGTCTTCACCTGCTGATATTCCAAGCCGATGTTGATTGCTTTAGTCAAATCATATGAGATATTGCCTATGACCGTCTGGTTTTTCGTCCGGGTTACCGTTACGTTTTCAACTTTATCTTTTGGATTATCCACGCCTGCTATTCCATGTATGTGCGTCTTGCCGATATCAAACCCTAAATCAACAAACCCGCCGCTTGACTTTATGGCATGCGCTTCGTTAGATGCATCAATCACCGCAAACTGGCCCGCGCCTGTGCCGAGTCCGCCTCCTGAGCCGGTAAATGCTTTGCCCGTTAAAGAAATACTATTGCCTGCTCCTGCTGGAATCGCCACACTTGCCTCTGCTGCGACAAGAGAGGAGGTAACATTTGTTTTAGTCCCGTCGGAAGCCTTTACTCGGACACGACCTATATTGCCGCCTAATCCGCCTGCAAGAGAACCTTTTTTAAATGTCAGGTTCGCCTGTAAGTTCGGTTGATTGGATTTTATCTCTCCATCACCGATGATATCTCCCATTCCCCCTTGTTGTACCGCTGCAAGATTGAATCCGAGGTCGCCGAAATTGCGCGAGAGACGCAGCATTGTTAAAAGGTTATAAGGGTTGCCCTGTCCCCACAGCCATGTAGTGTTGATTGTTGAAGGCCCGAGATTGCCGAGCATGCTTACTGTTTGTCCGATCAGCATATGCCAATCCGCTGCATTTAAATCTGCATATAAATGGCGTATCCTAAGCGTATTACCGCTCTTCCTTGAAACAAAATCAAATTCAGCCAGGCCAGAACCAGGCACATCATTTTCTTTATTGCCTGTCAGGAGAAAACCAAACCTGGAATTGTCTGCATTGAACTCAAGGGCGCTGTCTTCATCCCCGGAATTCTTTGAAGCAAACGCCCAGTCAATGCCTTTTGCACCTTTGCTGTCGTACATCGCCACGGCATTAACAAAACCATAAAATTTCATTTTATAGTTGTCTTCAAAGAGCTTGACTTCCACTGCCGATGCTGTCTTTGCGCTTGTGATCAATACACCAATTGCCGCAATTAGAAAGAACAAGGTAATTTGTGTCGCCCTCCGGTAGAGAGCGCTTACTACGTTGGATAGCATTTTCATCCTTCTCCTCCTTCAAGATATTTTCAATGGGAAAGGCCGAAAAACAAGCATAGAAAAATATTTCTCATTAAATCGGAACGCTTCTCTCACCTCCTCCTCACAATAAAAAAGCCCGATCAATCATCCCGAAGAATCGGGACAATCAACCGGGCTTTAATGACCTGTATCTACAGGGTTAAAGTAACCAGAACTAATTACTTGATTGTTTCTATGCTGTTAATGTTGATCCACGCTATGCTGCCTGACGTGGTCCTGATCTTTATTTCGTAGTCTTTTCCGTCGGCGAGATAGCCGAATTTGCGGAAGACCTCGATCAGCTCTTTTTTAAACTGCTTCTTTACGTCGTTATCCGTTATAGCGTTAACATTTTTCATCTTCCTATGCCAACGCGCCGCTGCAGCTTGCGCCCGCGCCTGCCGTGCACATGAAACATAACGGCGCCGTTACAATATCTCTATTACTCAGTGATGCATAATCAAAGCTGTTTACCGTATTGGAAGTTCTCTCATTCACGGACAATTTAAGAGCCTGCCAGAAATCGCAGTCGTACAGCGTTCCGTCAGGCGCAACGCTTATCAGATGCCTGCACATAACGTTTTTCACGGTATCCGGATTGAATTTCTCTTCAAGCTGTTTTAAATATACTTCCTTTTCAATCACCGACATCGCCCTGCCAAGTCTTCCGATAGGCATGTTGCTTAATGCGATGAGATGATTGAAGGTTATGCCGTGCAGCTCTTTCAGTTTTTCCCTGTAAGCGTTTTCAAGCATATGCTGGTCGGGGGCGACGCCTTCTTTTGCAGGGTTGAACATAAGGTCTATTTCAAGCCCGGTGCCTTCCCGCCCGTATCCAAGTTTGTTAAGACGTTTCAGAGCGGAGACAGCTCTATCATAAGTGCCCTTTCCCCTTTGACCATCCACGCCGTCTTTTGTATAGCATGGAAGAGAAGCTACAATCTTTACTTTGTGTTCCGCAAGAAATTCAGGAAGATCACTCATACCCGGTTCAAAATAGATCGCGAGGTTGGTTCTGACGATCACTTTCTTCCCCATATCGGCGGTCATTTTAACGAGAAGTCTGTAATTCGGATTATATTCAGGCGAGCCGCCTGTGATGTCGAGAGTGGTTATTTCATCATGCTTTTTCAGAATATCTATTATCCTGTCAACCGTTGAGGACGACATCGCCTCTTTTCTTTCAGGCGATGCTTCAATATGACAGTGAGTACACCTTAAATTACATTTGTATCCCATATTAACTTGCAATATAGTGATATTCTCCGCTGTTAATGGATACGAATTAACACTTGATATTTTTTTGTCAAAGGCGTTCATTGTTGAAACCCCCTTTACGGATATTGCTTATCTGCGCATTGACGCAAATAGTGTCAATGTGTTGTCATAGCAAGTTTTGTGCTTCCTGGAGAAATTAAAACTTAATGATATTCAAAGATAAAATAATTCGCTGTGGGGAAAACTGTGCAATTCTTGAGCAAGGTGTTCATTATTTAAACAGATATGCTGCTTATTTCATTGCTGCAGGAGGGCTGCTTTTCGAGGCGCGTGATTCTTCGTATCTCCTGCGCGCTTCGGGGGAGATGGTGACTCTGTCCCTGACATTCCATCTTATACGGAACGACTCATTGATTATCGGTGTAAGGACCGCCCCGACCGGCTCTACTTCATAATTGCCGGTAGGAGGCTGAAGCCCTTCGGATGCAATCGGGCCGTTTATCGCCGCTATATCCATTTTCGGTCTCCGTTATAATTTGGGAAGGTTTTTCTATTTTAGAATTTTTTCCTAAAAAAATCAGATTTTTTTCGAGAGTGGATCAGGTGTTCGCTTCCTTGAAGCTTCATAAGATATAATTACTCATGATTACCCTCAAGATCAAACAAAGCAAAACCGGCCCTATTATTAACCGCCATCCCTGGGTATTTTCCCAGGCATTTACAAGTATTCCCGACAATTTACCCCCCGGGACTCCGGTCAAATTAGTAAATGAGAGCGGCGGTTATTTAGCGAGCGGCTATTTCAATTCCTATTCACAGATTACCGTCCGTATATGGGGCTGCGAGGAGCATGAGGCGGTGGATAAGGATTTTTTTGTTAAGAGGATCAGCCGCGCCTATGAAATAAGAAGAAAGTACGTTGAAAGCGATGAGACCGATTCATACCGCCTGCTCAACGGCGAGAATGATCTCCTTCCCGGGCTTATCGTCGACAAATATAATGATTATCTTGTCGTGCAGTGTCATACGAGCGGCATTGAATACTGGAAGGACGGTATCGTTGCAGCTTTGATTGAGACGATGAAGCCCGCGGGGATATTTGAGAGATCGGACGTCCCTTCACGAAAGATTGAAAACCTTGAAGATCAAGCGGGCTTGTTATACGGAAATATACCTGATTTGATAACGATAAAAGAAAACGGGTTTGAATTTCTGGTGGATGTAAAACAGGGGCAGAAGACGGGATTTTATCTCGACCAGCGCGACAAACGGAAGGCGCTCCTGAAATATGCAAAAGACAAATCCGTCCTGAATTGTTTTTCCTATACAGGCGGGTTTTCGGTCTATGCACTGGCTGGAGGGGCGCAGAGGGTCGTCGGTGTAGACACGTCTTCACCGGCGCTGGAGCTGGCGAGGGAAAACATTAAATTAAATAAACTGGACGCCGGGAAATGCGAATTCATCTGCGAGGACGTTAAAAAATATTTAAGGAACGCATCAGGTGAAGGCTTCAATCTGATCGTCCTCGACCCGCCCGCCTTTATCAAGGACAGACGGAAGAAGCAAGAGGGTTTGGTCGGTTACAAAGGGATCAATGAGGCCGCGCTAAGGATACTGCCTGAAGACGGCATACTCGTGACCTGCTCCTGCTCGGCGCATTTATCCTTGCAGGATTTCCGCTACCTGCTCGTCGAATCAGGGGGCAGGACAAAAAAGTCTTTGCGGTTCCTTGAGACTTATACTCATGGAATCGACCACGCCGAATTAGCGCCTTTTACCGAGGGGGAATATCTGAAGTGTTTTTTTGTGATGGGGTGAGAGCGACTTTCTTTCAGAAACAATGGGAGCATTCATAAGAACATGCATACTGACTGGTGCACAGTCGTTGGCGGCATTGGTCTGTCAGTTTAAAGTCTATTTTTTATTTTTGAACCTTTCAACCTATAAAAAGCAGTTAACCACGGAGGCACGGAGGCACCGAGTTGAAAAATATGAGAAGAGACCATGATGCTTCCTTCACCTCGGTGGTGACACAACACTTTCCGGAATCCCGTTGTTTTTTCAGCGTCTCTGTGTATCCTCTCAGTTACAGGATGTCACCTGTTATTCTGAGGAGCGAAGCGACGAAGAATCTCCTGCTTTATTAACGTGTTGAGATTCTTCGCTTCGCTCAGAATGACAATGTCAGGCACTATTGCCACCCATAACTGAGGGATTACGTCTCTGTGCCTCAGTGGTAAATGAATTGCCGTTTTTAGGTTCAAACCTTAAAAAGTTTTATAATGCCTCGATATCCTGACTCTTTATCCACCCCGTTTTGTCATCAGGTCTTTTGATCTTGCTCCAGTCTTTTTTTGATTCAAGGATATAAACCTTCATGCCTTCATAAAGGGTGAAATGAGTTGTGGCGTTATCAAGCGGTTCAAATTTTGCCTCTGCATTTTTTGAGATCACAATCGCTTCATTGTCAAGGACGGACACCCTGCAGTACAAAGAGAAAGCCCCTGATATAAATACGATTGACAAGATACAAATTCCGATAATTCTGTATCTTCTGACCGATTGAATAAATATGGATGCTGTTAAAATTGAAATAATCCCTACATAAACAACTGACACCAATATGGCCAAACCGTTAATTGTTAATTTACTGAATAGGCCCAATATCTTTTCAATTGACGGTAATGCTGCCTGCAGGGAGGTCTTTTCTATCTTCGACAGGGCATAGTTGTAGTTTGATTGCAAATCGCTGTCATCCGGGATCAATCTCTTCGCCCTTTCATAATTTAAGATCGCTCTTCCCGGTTCGCCTTTTTTAAAATAGCTGTTTCCAAGATTGAAATATAGGTTGCCGCTTTGAAAGCCCTGATCAAGCAGTCTGGAGTATTCTTTGACAGCTTCATCGTATATGCCTTTTTCATAAAGCCGATTTCCTTTTTTGAAGAGGGCCTCGTGACTGTTGTCAGCATGGGCCGAGGCAACAAGAAACAGGAAAATGAAAAATAGCGCTGTCAAAAGTCCCCCTTTGAAAAAGGGGGATAAAGGGGGATTTTGAAATAAAGAATTTATCCGAAAAATCTCCCCCAACCACTCTTTTCCAAAGAGGGGGATCAACTTCCGAACCCTTTGCGCCTTTGTGCCTTTGCACCTTTGCACCTTTCTTCCTCTTTTCACCCCTTCTTCCTTTCAAGATAATCAATAACTTCTTTCAATTCGTTCAATGTTTCCTGCATTTTCATTATATCAGGAGCAGCAGGGGCGTATCGCGCCATATCACATGCTGTAAATATCTTCGTCAACTTACTCAGAAAAGCCGTATCAATGTTTTTCCCTTTCAGTAAATCATTAACGACATCAACGGTTATTCCGCCGGAAGGTATATGAAAGCGGTTGCCGAAATATTCCCTGACTGTTTTGAAAACGGAATCATAAAATTCCTGCGGCATATTTTTGATGATAAAATGCTCCGCCTCCTGAATGCCCTTTTTCGCCTTTTTGGGAGCAGAGCGGCGGCGGGCATAACCGGCATCAGAGCTGAGCTTCTCTTTTTGTTTCTTCAGTAACAATGCAGATGCCAGGATCAAAAGCGGCACAAGCTGCAACAATAGGAAGAAACTATTTTTGTAAAGATAGCCGCCCTTTTTCTTCATTTCTCCGGGAGAATCTTTTATGTAGATAATGTCCCTGCCGTATATCTCTTTTTTGACAGGCCGTTCCCCGGGTTGAGGGGCTTCCAGTATCGTTGCGTTTTCCCTGTTCTCAGACCTTGCAACTTTAATTGGGATGTCGCCTTTGACAAGTGTCTGGTATTGACCTTTTACCGGATCAAAGAAACTGAAGGAAGCCTCCGGCAGCTTTTTCACTGCTTCTGTCATCGGTATCAAAACCTGTTCAAATATCTTTTTGCTTCCCTCTTGCTTTACTTGCGGTTCGTAGGTTTTGAAGTCTTCAGAATGTTTCAGGGCAGGACTTGTTATCGCGCTAAAATTACCGTTTCCTGTTATGATCATTTTTAAAGTAACAGGGTCTCCGGTCTTTACTTCTAAAGGAGACGCTTCAACATTAAGATTAAAATCCCCGACAGCTCCTTTAAAATCATCAGGTTTCTTATCAGGGAAGGGCAGTACACTCAGGGTTAATGCATTGGATGTGAGTTCGACAGGTGTGGCTTCGTAACCTCCAAAGAAGTCATCTCTGAAAAAATCGTCAAATGGTGATGACGGCATCCTTCTTTTTTGTTTTGTAATAATATTGGCTTTGAGTTTTGCAGGGCCCAATTTGAATTCCCCGGACTTTGTTCCGAACAACTGTGCCTTGAACTCAACAACGTCGTAAACTGTCCCTCCTGGCTGCTCCTGATATTGAAGCGGTTTGTCAAAATTGCCTGCAGAAATATCATCATGTTTGAATTCGGGGAACTGGATATCCCGAACCCCTATATTGCTTACATACAATTTTATAGTCAGCGGGACCGCTTCGTTAATATATGCCCTGGATTTTGCTGCCTGCATTTTTAGAAATACTCTGTCGCGCAGATTTATATCGGGCTTTCTTTGCTCTTGAACATGACCGCTTCCGCGTGAAGCATTGTCCTGGACCTCAAGCGCAAGGGCATTGGAATTGTAGGTGTTACCCTCATGTTCAATTTTCAGAGGACCGATCTGGAATTTCCCGGTCTTTAAAGGAACGATATTATAAATGTGAGATATTGAAGACGACATTCTGCCGTTCACAATAGACATCATTGTGGAAGGGCCGACATAACGTGACTGAAGACCGTCTATTTCAGGGAGTGTCGGAGCCGTAATGTCCGTTGTGCCCTGAAATTGCAGGTTCAGTTGAACACCTTCTCCGAGATAAATGATATTTCTTTCAAGGGATGCTTCAAAAGCAATGTCTTTGGCAAAAGCTGCGCCTGCAAACAATATGATCATTGTTGTTTGATATAAAATATTTTTCACTAAGTTCATGGCTTTTTTTCGCTTTGTCACTCGACCCCTTGAACCCTTAACCCCTTGAATCCTCCCGATTCTACCAATCCTTCAAAACCTCTTCGTGATAACCTTTCCTTTCACGATCAGATACAGTTCCAGCCTCTTCGGCCCTGTAAGCATCCAGCA
>JACRHB010000212.1 GCA_016217725.1 Nitrospirota bacterium
CAGATCAATACTTACAAAAAATTCAAAGCTCTCATTGAAAAGTGGATCGATCTCTCCATCAAACACTCAAAAATCAAAATGGAACTGGCTAACCGCAATCTGTTAAAATGATCGAGAACTCGGTACTCTCAAGTAATCTAATTATTAGTCACTATTTTATGAATCAAGCATAATCCGGAGGTCGGATTTCTTTAAATTCAATCCGTTACAAAAATAGCCCCATTCATTTTCGTGATTTTTTTGAAAAAAAACGAGGAAGTTGGGCTAGTGAACATTAGCGGTAATCGCCGTTTTTAGAATTAAAATTTATCGTAAAATCTGCGTTATAATATTATCGTGGCGACGAAGAAGAATTATCGTAAACCTCACGATATTAAAAATCAGCCCGCGAAACAATCTTCTTTCATCTGTTTCAACAGGGATTGTAAATTAAGAAAGCAAAAAAGCTGCATGGGGGTTGAAGGCTGTCCGGGGTTTAAGGGCAAATAAAGAGGCTTAAAACCAGAACCTGTATACGGCTACCCATAGAAGGCATCCGGAGAAGGCAAGGACCTTTTCAAGTTTATTCAGCCGGTCTGTTTTAAGGATAAAGTAAAGGCTTAGCGGCGAGGTAAGAAAGCATGCGGGTATATACACCCATTTGGGGACGCCTTCCTTTTGGGGCTTGTTCGGAAACAGGGAGCAGAAGGGGCACTCAATCTCCCCTTCAAGCCTGTGCCCGCACCGGGCGCAGCGGGTTATTCCGAGTATCTCGTCGATCTTTTCGTCTTCCATCTAAAAATTTACAATCCGAACTCTATGAAATACTGATAAGGCAGGACGCATTGTGAACGGATAACGCGGTAACCAGCGGCGTGGAATTCTTCATGCACGGTTTCTTCTGCGAGTTTATGCTCCGGATCCTGCGGTCCGACGGGTATCTGCTTTTTGTGGAAATCCACGACTACAACCCTGCCTCCCGCTTTCAGACTTTTGGAAAGCTTCTTTAAATATTCCACCCTGTTTTCAATATGATGGTATGTGTCGCAGATAAATACAACGTCAACCGACTGCGGCTCTAATAAGGGGTCATCGTATTTGACGAGCTTTGCAATATAATTTTTCAGTTGAAGCTTCTCCGCGTCCTTTCCCATGTATTCGACTAATCCTTGTTCAACCTCAAGGCCGAAAGCCTTTCCCTCCGGACCGACGGCAACGGCCAACCGTCTTGTAAAATAGCCTGTCCCGGCGCCCAGGTCGGCGACCACGTCGCCCGGTTTCAGGCTAAGCGCCTTTACTACTTCCTCGGGCTTCTGCCATTTGTCCCGCTCCGGGTTTTCAAATACCTTGGCCCAAAAATCAACGTTGTCGAATCTTTGTTGTGAGGCGGGAATATGCTGCTGTTCGGCGTATCCTGCTGCTGAAAATATCAGAAGAATTAATGTCGCCATTAAACCGGTTGGGGCTTTTCTTATAAATTTATACGACATGATCCCTCCTCAATCAGAGTTTTTAGTTGTTAGTTTTTAGTTGTTAGTCTGAAAACTAAAAACTAACAACTAAAAACTGATTACACCGTCTTCGGATCTTCCGGCGGCAATTCGCTTTCGTCTAATTTCCACAAAAAAATACAGGGAGAGCCGTCAGACCCCCCCCTTGTAAAAAATATTTTAATAACCGCTTGTCGCTTTCTTCTTAGGCGCTTCTTTCTTTGCAGGCTCTGCCTTGGGGGCCTCTTGTTTTGCAGGCTCTTCCTTAGGCGCCTCTTTCTTAGCCGGCTCCGCCTTTGCTGCTTCCTTCTTTGCGGGTTCCGCTTTCGGCGCCTCTTTCTTAGCCGGCTCCGCCTTTGTCGCTTCCTTCTTTGCAGGCTCCGCTTTGGGCGCCTCATGTTTTGCAGGCTCTTCCTTTGCCGCCTCTTTCTTTGCGGCGTCTGCAAATGCAAAAGAACAGATTAATCCCATAACAACCATTGCCAACAATGTTATCTTTACGATCTTCATTTTTCAGTATCACCTCCTTTCCGGTTTGAAATTTTATCAAAGACAGAGATAAGTTGCAAGGTATCGAATATAACTATTAATTATATTGAGGCGGTCCATAAGTAGCGCCCTCATTTATTGGGGGCGTATTCGTTGGGGATAAACCCTAACGCTACAGGAATATTTTTATGGAGCAAAAGAAATGTGAGGGACGTTTAATTAATTGTGAGATGAAACAAGCGCTTCCACGTCGCTTTCGATAAACGTTATATTTTCGTTTTCGAGTACGACCTTGACCTTTTTTACGTCTTTGAACCTGCCCTTGAGTATTTCTTCAGACAGAGGGTCTTCAATGTACCTCTGAATAGCCCTCCGCATGGGTCTTGCGCCGTATGAAGGCTGGTAATTCTTTTCAATCAGCCAGTCCACTACTTCGTCGGTGAGCTCAATTGCGAGGTCCTGGTCGAGCAACTGTTTGTTGATCTCGTTTACAAGCAGGTAGACAATGTTTTCCAGATGGCTTTTTTCGAGCTGGTGGAAGACCACGATCTCGTCGATCCGGTTTAAAAATTCCGGGTTAAACCTGTTCTTAAGCTCGGAGAGCACGGCGTCTTTGATCTTCCTGTACATATTTTTCGACGTCGGCTGCTGAAAGCCGAGCGGCGTTGCGTTCTCTATGAATTTTGTTCCGACGTTGGACGTCATAATGATCACCGTATTTTTAAAATCGACCTTCCTGCCGAGATTGTCGGTGAGCACGCCTTCGTCGAGCACCTGGAGCAGGATATTGAATACATCGGGATGAGCTTTTTCTATCTCGTCAAAAAGCACAACCGAGTACGGCCTCCTGCGAACGGTCTCGGTTAACTGCCCGCCTTCATCGTAACCGACGTATCCCGGCGGAGCGCCCGTCAACCTGGAAACGTTGAATCTCTCCATGTATTCGGACATGTCAATTTTTACAAGGGCATTTTCGTCATTGAAAAGGAATTCTGTAAGAGCTTTTGCAAGCTCGGTTTTGCCTACGCCGGTCGGGCCGAGGAAGAAGAATGAGCCTATGGGTCTCTTTCTCGCCTTTAATCCCGCTCGCGACCTCCTGATCGCCTTGGCGATGGCCTTAACCGCTTCATCCTGTGCAACGATCCTTTCATGAAGGTCTTCTTCCATGCGGAGGAGTTTTTCGGATTCTTTCTCCTCAAGTCTGGCAAGGGGGATGCCTGTAATCTTTGACACGGTAAAGGACACGTCGTCCTCCGAGACGTTGGGAGTATCCTTCTGCTGGTTATCGCGCCAGTTTTTATTGAGGTTGTCGTACAATTTTCTTATTCTATCCTCTTCGCTTTTTACGGAGGCGCCCTTTTCGAAATCATGGAGCTTGACGTAAAGATTTTTTTCCTTGTTGAGTCTTTTCAACTCCTTCTCAAGCTCACGGAGCTCGGGCGGCATTGTATAGCGCTTTAATTTTATCCTTGCGCCCGTTTCATCCATAACGTCGATCGCCTTGTCCGGGAGGAACCTTTCCGATATGTATCTATCTGAAAGATTGACGCACTCTTTTATCGCCTCAGGGGTGATATTTACCTTGTGGTGCAATTCATATCTTGTTTTTAATCCGTTAAGTATCTTGATGCTTTCTTCAACGGTCGGCGGCTGCAGATAAATCGGCTGAAAGCGCCTCTCAAAGGCCCCGTCTTTTTCGATATATTTTCTGTATTAGTCGGGAGTAGTGGCGCCGATACACTGTATCTCGCCTCTGGATAAGGCCGGCTTCAGCATATTGGAAGCGTCGACCGAGCCTTCAGCGGCGCCGGCGCCGATAAGCGTGTGAAGCTCATCGATGAAGAGTATGATATTGTCACACTGCGCTATTTCTTTCATCACAAGCTTTAGTCTTTCTTCAAACTGCCCTCTGTACTTCGTGCCTGCAATAAGCGCGCCGAGGTCCAGGCTGACGATCCTTTTATCAATAAGATTTTCCGGTATGTCTTCCGCGACTATCCTCTGCGCAAGCCCTTCAACTATTGCTGTCTTACCCACCCCGGATTCTCCGATTATTACAGGATTGTTTTTAACCCTTCTGCTTAAGATCTGCAGCACCCTTTCGATCTCATTTTCCCTGCCGATTACAGGGTCGAGCTTGCCTTCTCTTGCAAGCTGTGTAATGTCCCTGCCGAATTCATCGAGGGCGGGTGTGTGGGTCTTCTTTTCTTTGCCGGCAGGCTGTACTTTGCGCATCGATAAGTTGATTGCGAGCTGTCTTACTGCAAGAAGATTAGCGCCGAGGCTCCTCAGTATCTTGCCTGCTATTCCGGATTCTTCCCTGATCAATCCGATAAGCAGATGCTCGCTCCCTATGTAGCTGTGCCCGAGCAGTCTTGCCTCTTCCACGGCGAGCTCAAGGACTTTCTTGGCTCTTGGAGTAAAAGGAATGTCGCCGAAGGTGAGAATGTTTGAGCCTGTGGGGAGATTTCTTTCAACTTCCATCCGCAATTCATCAGCGGACAGTCCCATCTTTTTAAGGATGACCATTGGGAGGCTTTCTTCTTCCCTAAGCAGGCCGAGGAGTAAATGTTCCGTTCCGAGGTAGTCATTTTGCCGTTTTTCCGCCTCTTCACGGGCGTAGATTATGACTTTTCTTCCTCTCTCTGTAAACTTTTCGAACATTTTACCGCCTTAGCTTAATATATCTTTTCCATGAGATGTTGTCAAGGTAACGGACAGCGCCTTCAGGGTGGCGTAAGCATAAAAACAGTTAAAAAATGCGGGTTAAAATTTCAGAAGGGTTTAAATCAAAGAGCTTTAAATTTTATTTCTGTTGTAGACGATGTCTTTAATCTCCTGCATAAATTCTTTTATGTCTTTAAATTGCCTGTATACGGAAGCGAATCTGACATATGCGACTTCATCGACTTCCTTTAGACCTTTCATCACCTGTTCTCCGATCAAGGCGCTCGGGATCTCTTTTTCTCCGGCAGCCAAAAGGCTCTTCTCTATTTTCGTCACCAGCGCCTCACGAGCCTCTACGCTGATGGGTCTTTTCTCGCAGGCCCTTTCAAGGCCTTGAAGTATTTTCTCTCTTTCAAACGGCTCCCTTCTGTTGTCTTTCTTGATGACATGGGGCAGGATGTTCTCGATTTTTTCATAGCTGGTAAAACGCTCCTCGCATTTCAGGCATTCCCTGCGTCTCCTGATGATATCGCCGTCTTTGCTCTGCCTTGAGTCGATGACTTTGTCTTCAATATGTCCGCAAAAGGGGCACTTCATATATCCATATCTTCATAAACCGGGTACTTCTTGCACAGCGCCTTAACTTTCTCTCTAACCTGCTCAATCACGGTGTTGTTTTCCGGATCGTTCAATACTTTTGAAATGAGGTCTGCTATGACGACCATTTCAGGCTCTTTCATTTTTCTGCTCGTGACTATCGGGGTGCCGATCCTTATCCCGCTCGTTATTGCGGCGGGTTTCGTGTCGTGCGGTATGGAGTTTTTATTCACGGTAATGCCTGCCGAATCAAGCGCTGCCTCGGCGTCTTTGCCCGTGATATTTTTTCCTGTAAGGTCCAGGAGCATCAGATGTGTATCGGTGCCGCCGGATATGATCTCAAAGCCTTTATTCATAAGCGCTTCGGACAGCTCTTTTGCATTCTTGATAATCTGCAGTTGGTAACGTTTGAATTCCGGCGTCATCGCCTCTTTTAACGCAACTGCCTTTGCAGCTATGACATGCATGAGAGGTCCTCCCTGTAACCCGGGGAAGACCATTTTATCGACGGCTTTGGCATATTCCGCTTTGCACATTATCATTCCGCCTCTCGGCCCCCTCAGGGTTTTATGGGTGGTGGTGGTGACAAAATCCGCATAAGGCACGGGAGAAGGGTGATTTCCGGTTGCAACAAGTCCCGCGATGTGGGCTATATCGGCGAGGAGATATGCCTTAACCTCTTTTGCGATGTCGGATAAGGTCTTAAAATCTATGATCCTTGAATAGGCGCTTGCGCCTGCAAGGAGCATTTTGGGCTTATGCTTTTTTGCCAGCCGTTTTACTTCATCATAATCAATAAGCCCCGTCTTCCTATCCACTCCGTAAAAAAAAGTCTTATAGATCATACCGGAGAAATTCACCTGCATACCGTGGGATAAATGCCCTCCGTGGCTGAGGCTTAAACCGAGTATTTTGTCGCCGGGCTTCAATACGGAAAAATATACGGCCATGTTCGCCTGCGTGCCGGAATGCGGCTGCACGTTTACGTGCTCGGCGCCGAAAAGCTCTTTAGCCCTGCTGACGGCCAGAGACTCCACTATATCCGCGTATTCACAGCCGCCGTAATAACGTCTGCCTGGATAGCCTTCGGCATATTTGTTGGTAAATATCGATCCCTGCGCTTCAAGCACCGCCCGGCTTGCATAATTCTCCGAGGCGATAAGGACGATCTTGCCCTTCTCACGTTTTATTTCTTCTAAGACTGCGTTATAAATTTCCGGGTCGGTCTTTTTCAATTCGGTCATTTTTCTCTGCACAGCCTCGACTCTATAGCTTTTATCTTATCGAGCCTTCTCTGATGGCGTCCGCCTTCAAAAGGGGTTGTAAACCACACCTTGACTATTTCGGCTGCGGCCTTTCCGTCGATAATCCTTCCCGGCAAAACCAGTAAATTAGCGTCATTGTGCAGCCTGCTCATCTTGGCGGAATAAGCCTCGCTGCATAGAGCGGCCCTCACGCCCGGGAATTTATTTGCGACGATCGACATCCCGATGCCGGTGCCGCATATGAGAATGCCTTTTTCCATTTTGCCGTCCGATACCAATTCGGCGACCTTCTCACCGAAGTCCGGGTAATCGACGGACTCCTCATTGTTTGTGCCGTAATCTTCCCACGCTACGGCAAGCTCTTTGAGAACGGGCGTGATCTCATTTTTTAAAGCGACCCCCGCGTGATCGGAGCCGATTGC
>JACRHB010000213.1 GCA_016217725.1 Nitrospirota bacterium
AGCGCAGATTATCACAGATTTATTAAAAGCTTAACTGACTTTTGCCTTTCACCTTTTGGGTGAATATACAATATGTGCCTATCTCATTTATATCATTGTCTTTATCTGTGAAATCTGCGGATGTAATGCCGTTTTTAGGTTAAACAGTTGCAACAAGTGCCTGCCTGCGTTTGCCATCCTTTGTGAGGCAAAGGATTTATGTGAGTTTCGCATTCAGGACACTTGAGAAGAAGGGTAATATGTGTTACGTTCTAAATAGAGTCTGTCCATAGACTCAGTTTGTTCCTAATTCGCGTACAAAGGGCGAGGTTGTCATGGGTATTCCGGTAAGCGTTACGGGGAAGAGCATCTATTTTGACAGGCAGACGCCTGTGAAGCATTAGATGCACACTAATGCGGCGCGTCATTCCGGAATCTCGTAGGGGCAATTCATGAATTGCCCCTACCCTGGATTCCCGCTTTCGCGGGAATGACTATCATGTGACTTATCAAAAAAGAGAGATAATTTAATGACAAAAATTCTTTCGCCATTCACCGCTCTCTGTTCGGTGGGCTTCTTCGCAAGGCTGTCATACGCCCTTGCGAGAAGCCCGGTGCTTCCCCTGTTCGCGCTTTATCTCGGCGCAGGGCCTGAGGCAATCGGATTCTCTGTAGGAATATCAACCGTAACAGGCATATTCTTTAAGCTTCCGTCAGGCGCCTTGTCCGACGTGATAGGCCGAAAGAAAACCATGCTGATCGGACTTCTCTTTTTTGCCTTCATGCCGTTTACCTATCTGTTGATAAAGGATTACACGCTGTTAATTGTCATCAGGTTTTTACACGGCCTTGCGACCGCGATATACGGTCCTGTTTCAATGGCGGTCGTAGCCGATATTGCGGGTGGGAAAAAAGGCGAGATGCTCTCATGGTTTTCTTCCATAACAATAATAGGCAATCTGTTAGGCGCTCCTCTCGGCGGTTTTATTCTCCACAGGTCGCCCGACGCTGCCCCCCTTTCCATGACTGAATTTCACTATGCATATCTCGCAAGCGGCATTGCGGGATTGCTTTCACTGATCATGGCGCTTTCAGTGTTAAGGGGGGATAAGCAGGCAGAAAAAGGAATGGGATTAAAAGAGGCTTCACGGAGATTTATTTCAGGAATAAAAGAGGTGATCAGCGACAAGAGGATCGTAATTACATCGAATATGGAAGGCTTGCAGAACCTGACGGTAGGCGCATTAGAGGCGTTTCTTCCAATCTACGCAGTGACGGCTGCGGGGCTTAATGAATTTCAGGCCGGGCTGCTGTGGGGCGTACAGGTGCTTGTCACGATCTTATCCAAGCCGGTTATGGGAAAGATATCCGATAAATACGGCAGGAAACCGTTAATTATTGCCGGCATGATCTTATGCGCGGCGTCTTTTGCTTCGGTGCCTCTTCTGAAAAATTTTTACCTACTCATGATATCCGCCGTATTCTTCGGTTTCGGCGAGGCGTTTGTGACCTCATCCTCAGCCGCCCTTGTGGCTGATATCTGCAAAGAAAAACATTTCGGGACTGCAATGGGGACGTTTGGAACGATCTTCGATATCGGCCATGCAGCGGGACCGATACTTGCCGGGTTTTTAATTGCAAGGTTTAATTATCTATACGCCTTCTGGATCATGAGCGGTATAATGATGGCCGCGCTGCCGGTTTTTGTGTTGGGGGTCAAGGAGGAGTTTAGAGTTTTGTAGCGCCCTCATTTATTGAGGGCGTTTTTTCGTCGGGGATAAACCCCGACGCTACTTCTTCTTGCAGACCGTCCGGGTCGCAATCAGAACAGCGAACAAGATAACAACCGCGCAAGATACCGGATATGGGAAGACAACAACCATAACCAGCGGCGTCAGTATTACTCTTGTGATGAATTTCAAGCCTTCTCTCTCTCTGATGACATCCGCGATTGCCGGAGAGTAGTTATAATAGAAATCGACGAATGCCCTGCCCGGAGAATTGGTCAACAGATGATTATCCCTGAAATCCCGCAAGGCCTTCACATACGGGTGCATCATGCTCCCATATGCCGCAGTGGCTATAAAACATCCTCCGCCTCCCCCGCCGCCTCCTCCGGAAGCGACGCCGACGTTTCCGGGGCTTTTCCCGCTGTCACCTCCTCCGCCGTCTTCCGAAGAGCCCAGGTTGTTTTCCAGCAAGGCCTTATACGCATTCAGCCTGCCGCCTGTTGCGACTTTGCCTGTAAGTGAAGTCTTTGCGTCTACGCTGTTCAGGATAGCGGCCTTTATCTCAAGGTTCGTTAATTGAGGCTTCAGGGCTTTTATCAGGCCTGCTGCGCCCGAGACATGGGGCGCCGCCATAGAAGTCCCGCTGTAATAGGCATAACTGTAGCCGCTTATATTAAGGGGCGTCCTTGTCAGTTTTATGTCGTCAAGGTAAACTCCGTCACTATTGGTTGAAGCGTCCGACGACAGTCCGAAGCCGACATAAAAAGAGTCATACATCTCGGCTATCCCGGTGAGAGTATATGTTGAATCCGTGATGAAAATGCCGTTTGTGGTCCCCGTCCTGTAGTCCGCCCAATTCCAGTTTGTCCCATCGGTGGAATAATTAATATCAAGAAAGTCGAAACCGTCTTCAAGCTCGCCTTTCCATTTGAATGTCAGCGTGTAAATGTTATCCTTCACTGAGGCTATCGGAGACATATATCCCGCCCAGGAAGACGTTTCGCCCGCATAGCCGCCTCCCGGACTGTCTTCAAGACCGTTAGTGCCGTTAGCCCCCGTTCCGTTTGTCACCGCCCAGGATGAATTGGCCCCCCCCCTGCTCCACCCTGAAATCGGGAGGCTTCCCGATATGCCGTTGAAATTCTGTTCAAATAAGGTAACGGACGTCCCGTATCTCAACAGCGGTATCGTGCTGTATATGTTCACTCCCGGCGCCGCCAGATCTACGGATGAGGCCCCGTAATTCGAGAAAAATGCAAGGTCGTCTTTATAATCGGCGGCTGTCACCGATATTATATTGGCGCTTGCATATCCCGCCGGATAAAACGGAGCCGCGTCACTGTTTGAGCCGCTGTTCCCGGCAGCGCACACCACGACCGCCGTCGAGGCGTCAATGGCGTCTTTTAGCGCCTGACTATAGCCGCTGCCGCCCCAACTGTTGTTTATTACGTGCGCTCCTTCGGCATTTGCATAAAGTATTGCGGATATTGCGTCAGCGGTTGTGCCGCTTCCGTTTATCCCCAAAAAACGTAAGGGCATTATCCTGGCCCTCCACATTACCCCGGTAATCCCCGCGCCGTTGCCGCCGACAGCGGCAATGGTCCCCGAGACGTGCGTTCCGTGTCCGTTGTAATCCGTAGGATCGTTGTCATTTCCCACAAAGTCCCAGCCGTGACAATCGTCCACATAGCCGTTTCCGTCATTGTCGATGCCGTCCGTGCAGCTTGTCTCTCCGGTATTGGTCCAGATGTTTCCGGCTAAATCAGGATGGTTATATGCAGTGCCGGTATCGACAACGGCTATAACTACGTCTCCGCCCGTTGTCAGGTCCCAGGACCCGGAAGCATTTATATCAGCGCCGGGAGATCCACCTGTCTGTCCGGTATTTTGGAGTCCCCAGAGCAGCATGAAATACGTGTCATCGGGCTCTACGGCGGTGCGCACAACGTAATTCGGCTCGGCATATTCCACATTCGGATCCTGCCTGTAATATTCAATCGCCTCCTCAACGTTTACGGCGTCCGGGAGTTTTACCTGTTGCACTCCGACCCTTTTGAAATCTTTTTTCTTTACGGAGCCGAGGTCCTTGTGAAGGCTGTTTACGGCGGCAGTATCCGTTCCGCTCTTGAATTTGACTAACACTTCTCCCCGAACATACTCTGCATTGCCGTTCTTGCTGAATATTAAAAGGGTTAGCGTAAGGATTATTGCTGTGTTAACAAAATTTATTAAAAAACTTCTCAAATCTATCCCAAACCGTAAAAATATTTTATGAATATTCTTTCGGTAGAATTGCCCATTTTCTTTAGTGCCTTAAGGCCGAAAATTGCATTTTGACGCAGATGAACGCAGAAACTGCATGATTACAAACGAAAAAGAAAATTTGGATGGTTAGCGGATCTTTTAAAGGGGAAAAGGAGAGGCGTTTTTTACAGAAGTCTAATTTCTTTTAAATCTTTTTACGCCGAATATCGAAGCAATGAGGAGTATGCTGAATAAGGTTGAAGAGAAATAAGGGAAAACCACAAACATAACCAAAGGGGTCAACATTACCCTTGCAGTAAATTTCAAGTGCTCATTGTTTCTGATAACATCCGCTATTGGAGGTGAGTATTTATAATAGAAATCAACAAAAGTCCTGCCCGGAGAATTTGTTAATAGATGCCTGTCCCTGAACTCGCGCAATGCACGAACATATGGATGCATAATGCTTCCATATGCCGCGGTGGCTATAAAGCATCCTCCTCCTCCTCCTCCTCCGCCGCCTCCACCGCCGCCCCCTCCGGTGTTGCCGGTACTTACGGTGCATGAGACGGCAGCGGGGGTTGCCAGGAGCGCGTTGCGCGCATTCAGCCTTCCGCCTGTTACGACCTTGCCGGTCAATGATGATTTCGCATCTACGGATCTCAATATCATGTCTTTAACCTGGCAGGCATTCAGAGAAGGGTTAGTAGAAAAGAGCAACCCTGCGGCTCCTGAGACAAAAGGGGCCGACATGGAAGTCCCGGAGGCAAAAGCGTATTCCGAGCCGTCATATGTCGTAGAAGAGCATGTAACGCTTACATCGTCAATATAGACCCCGTCAGAGACGTCGGATGCGTTTGTTTGCAATCTGAAGCGGATGAATAAGGTTGACCGGCCGTCAAAATTTTTTAAGTCTTCAATGAATTGTTCAAAAAAGATTAAGTTTGTTCCCGAAAGGGAATTCAACGTGGTCCAGTTATTGCCGTCGACGGCGGCTTCTACAAGAAGAGAATCGCCGGTGCTCAATGTATAGTTTATCCAGTATGTCAGCGCACATCCCTTTTTGCCTGAAAGATCAACGGCAGGCGATTTAATCCAGGAATCGGTATCGTCGGCATAATTATCCCCAGGGCTGTCCTCAAGGCTTTTGGTCCCGTTTATTCCGGTCCCGTTTGTTACGGCCCATGTCGGGTTAGCGCCTCCGGTGCTCCAGCCGGAGAGCGGAAGCGCCGCGTCAAAGTCATTATTCAGCCTGATTTCCCGCGCAGGCACAGCGCTTAAGATGTATGCTCCCGGCGCCGCCAGATCCACTGACGTCGCTCCGAAGTCTGAAAAAGACGCAAGACTGTCATTATCGTTTGAAGCCGTTACGGAAATTATATTCAAACTTGTAAAACTTGCGGGATAAACTGGAGAAGTATCATTATTAACGCCGTCGTCTCCGGCTGAGCAGACAACTACCGCGCTGGAGGCGTCGATGGCGTCTTTAAGGGCCTGGCTGAACCCCGGTCCTCCCCAACTGTTGTTGATGATCTTGGCCCCCTTCGCATTTGCATACATAATGGCTGAAATGGCGTCGGTGGTTGTGCCGGAGCCTTCAACATCCAGGAATCTGAGAGGCATTATCTTCGCCTGCCACATTACGCCGGTAACGCCGTTACTGTTATTACCGACCGCTGATATAATTCCCGCAACGTGCGTGCCGTGACCGTTAAGGTCCAGGGGGTCATTGTCATCATCAAAAAAGTCCCATCCCCGGCAGTCGTCTATAAAACCGTTGCCGTCGTTATCAATTCCGTCTGAACAATTCTCACCCGTGTTAGTCCATATGTTGCCGCTCAAATCAGGGTGGTTGTAATCAACGCCCGTATCGATTACGGCTATTACTAAGCTGCTCGAGCCGGTCGTCACATCCCATGCGCCCGCTGCGTTTATGTCGGCGCCGGAAGTCCCGCCCGTCTGGCCGGTATTGCGAAGGCCCCAGAGGTTATAGAAATGGGTATCGTTAGGCGTCGTATTAATATGGACGATATAATTCGGCTCGGCATATTCCACGTCCGGATTCTGCTTATAATACTTTACGGCGTCTTCCACGCTCAGACCCGCCGGAAGCTTTATATGCTCGAGCCCGAGTCTTTTAAAATCCTTTTTTGTCACGGCCCCGATTGCAGAATGTATCTTGTTGACGGCGGCGGCGTTGTTTGGGGACTTGAATTTGACCAGGATCTCTCCGGGGACATATTCCGCCCGGCCGTTTTTAATAAAAAAGAGAAGGATTAAAGCTGTTGCGATTATACCTATAAGATTTTTTTTCATAAGCGTTCAGCCCTGTTCATTATAAACAACCAATCATTTTTCTGTAAAGCTTATCGCATCCGCCAGTCTTATAAAATCCTCAATGCTTAAATTTTCAGGCCGCAGTTTGGGGTCAAGCCCGGCTTTCTGCAGGGCATCTTTCACGCCTTCAAAGGCCCTTAAGCTGTTCATGATCGTCTTTCTTCTCTGTGAAAAGGCGGTCCTGACAATGCGCAAAAGCAGCTCCTCGTCCCTGACGGCAAAACGGGATGAAGGGGAAACTTCAAAATGCACGACTGCCGAATCGACTTCAGGCGGCGGCAAAAACGCCTTTCTTGACACCGTAAATTTCAGCTCAGGCTTTGTGTACAGTTGTGCCGAAATGGAAAGCACGCCGTATTCTTTGTCTTTGCAGGTGGCTGTGATCCTTTTTGCCACTTCTTTCTGCATCAGCAGGGTCATGCTCGAAATTTTCTCTCTGAACTCAAGCAGCCTGAACAGAAGCGGCGTGGTTATGTAATAAGGTATGTTCGCCACAACCTTGAATTTGCCGTCGATCGAATCATATGGGAATTTAAGCGCATCGGCCTGAATGATCTCCACATTCGGGCATGGCAGTAATATCCCTTCGAGCTTCTCGAGCAGCCTCTTGTCGAGCTCAACGGCGATTACTTTTTTCGCATAAAACGAAAGAAACTTTGTCAGCGTTCCAAGCCCTGGGCCTATTTCGACAACCGTATCTTCCCTTGTAACGCCGCCGCACCTGATAATCTTCTTCAGGATATTGGGGTCAAAGAGGAAATGCTGTCCGAAGGGGCGTTTCATTTATTAGCCCACGCCTGCTTCGGTAATGAGAATTCAAAATCCCCGCCGCTCAAAGGCTGCCCTTCAAATATATCCGTAACGGCTTTGATGGCCTCTATCTGGTATTCCTGATTGCTGTCAAAGTGAAGTTTCATATTTTCATTACCTTTTTAAACATAGTGCTTGAATGGCAATATCTCTGATTTTATATTTATTCCGGCGGTCAATATTTCACCAATAGAATCAGCAAATCTCAACGTAACAGGTGATCCATCTGCAAAAATGCAAGCATTATAATTCAGCTTTGTAAGAGCTAAAATGTCTTTGCAAACCGTTTCTATATCCTTTGCACCTTTGGTTACTTCTATGCTAAGTGGATTAGGTATTTCTAATCCAAGTTGTGTTTGAATTCTTGGAATGAATCCTTTAGTCCATAAATATGCAAAGTTTTCCTTGATTAACAGTGCCGAACCTCTCGGTATGCAATAATCAAAATCCCTGTATAACTTGAAATTGCTATCATCTCTAATTCTAACTCCGATAATTTCGCTTTTATCCTCAGCCGCTATGCAAAACCCTTCCCATTCTTCATCATCAAAGTAAGTTTTGGCATGAATAAAAACTTCATCAGGGTATTTAAACTTACCCGTAGTTTCTTTGAATTTTTCCGCAAATGATTCTAAAGACATTGAGAGTAATTCAATGGCGTCTTTTTTTAAAAGATGAAATTCCTTTGTGTTCGGGTTATACCAAGGGCCGATATTCCCCCTGAATACCATGCCATCTCCAGAGTCCAAAAACATTTGAGCTGCACAACAAGCTTTTCTGTTATCTTCGTCCTCAACTTGTTTATAAACTAAACCCAAGTAACAAACATTAGGTCTTATATCTCCCAACTTCCAAGGTATTCCACCCACTTTGTAGTAAAGAGTTGTAGAAATATTCCAAGCTTTAGCTGTATCAAAAAGATGTTCGTATTCGATTTTATCTTTGTTTATCCAAATAGTTTCATACGCTACAGTGCTTTCCCTGATAATTTGTGTTACAATTTTATCGGCGAGTAATTTAGCCTTAAGTTGGTTGTGAAAATTGACTTCAAAAGTATAAGCCTCTTTAAGTTCATTCAACTCCGTAAAAAGAAACTGTTCCTTTGAGTTTCTTTCCTTTTTGGGTAATCCTATCCAGACATTTTCTTCTGATTTCGGTATCTTCGACTGTGGTTTTCCAAATTGGTAAATCTCATCAGGAATAGCAACAAACCAAACAGTCACAGAAAGCTCTTCTTGATCGTAATATTTAATGAGCTTATCAGAATAAAGATTTGAGAGATGGAAAACCCGTTGATGGCTGTCTGAATACTTTAAATATTTATCAATGTCTTCTCTCGGAATATCAATTTCCTTGATTGCACTAAAGTTTAAATGAATTCCAAATGCAGCCTCTAACCCAGGGAAATATGGCCTTGCTACATCAGGGTTCACACTAAAAACGGGTTGATGAATTTTTTGGAGATACGTTCTAACATATTTTCTTTGTTCATCTGGCCCAATTATTCCAATATTCACCTGTCCAATCAATTTAGACCTTGTAAATGGGCCAAAAAGAGTTATCCCATCTCGTGGATCAGATAGCTTCTGATTATATCCAAACGTTAATTTTGGTTCTGGTATGTGAATTAGTTTTTGCTTAAACATTATTCGGGTATTATTTCTTCTACTTCATCCGTTTCAGTTTCGTCTTCTATGTAATCTGATAATAAACCTTGTCTATTTTTATCGTTTGGTTCGTAGTATCCGAAATCAGCCCAGTATAATTCAGTCCAAGGCCGCATATTAAGAATGAAGTCTTCTTTTCTTGAGAGTACCGAGTTCTCGATCATTTTAACAGATTGCGGTTAGCCAGTTCCATTTTAATTTTTGAGTGTTTGATGGAAAGATCGATCCACTTTTCAATGAGAGCTTTGAATTTTTTGTAAGTATTGATCTGCTTTTTC
>JACRHB010000029.1 GCA_016217725.1 Nitrospirota bacterium
AAGTCCTATGAATATGTCATAATCTTTTGGTAAATAATTTAGTGTCATGCTTTCCCTCCTTTAATTGTTTATCTCTTTTGAAGGATAACATGTTATCCTTCTCAGGGAAAGCTTGACACTTTAACATATCATCTCTGTGGTTAATTTTTTCTTTTCATTTTGTACAGAATCTATCTGCTAAGGGACTAAAAAGCCAAGAAGTGCAGGAGACATGAAAAAGATATTAACAGGTGTTGATAATATCTTGACAACTTTCTGTTTATTCTTTTCATTAGCCATAGGAACAATCTCGGTTTTTTCTTTAATTACAAGGCGTTACACGGGTTGATTGACTTTAAAAAATCTTAACCCGGCTAATGGAGATATTGTTAAATCAATATAGTAAACACCATATAAATATGATCTAAAAGAAAGCCGATTAATGGCTTGGTTTGTTTCTTAGTTAAGAATTATTTCAATTCGCAAGGTCTGCTTAATTATTACTGTGCAACGATACTATGCTTATCCTGTTTCTTCCGGTCATCTTTGAATTGTACAGGGCTTTGTCTGCCGCCTCGACTATATCTGTTTTGGTTCTATGTCCCTTTTGGGGTTCATAAGAGGTTACGCCTAAGCTTATTGTAAGCTTTACCGGCTGGTCGTCTAATTTTATCTCCAATTTTTCCACGGCCTCTCTAAGTCTTTCCGCAACGACTACCGCGCCCTTTAAATCCGTCTCGGGCAGCACGACCGCAAACTCCTCCCCGCCGTATCGCGCAGCCGTGTCGGGCGTTCTGATGGCCCTGTTCAACAGGTCGCCGATAAAGCGCAGGACTATATCGCCGCGCGGATGGCCGAAGGTGTCATTAACCTTCTTAAAGTGATCAATGTCAAAGATAATAAGAGATAAAGGGTGCCGATATCTATCCGCTCTTCCGACTTCTTTATCCAGCAGCTCCTGGAAAAACCTGTGGTTGAATATCCCGGTCAGCCCATCCCGAAAGGCGAGCCCACTAAGCTTCTCATTTGCCTTTTTGAGCTCTTTTGCGAGGTTCTCAACCTTCTTCTTTTCTTGTTTGAGCTCCATTACAAGCTGCTCATAAGACAGGTTCAGTTTGCCGAGCTCCTCATTTGCCTCCTGTAATATTTGGGAATAAGGCTTCATATTGCCGGGATCGATCTCGAACGTTGAGAGTATCTCTATGGTCTTTTCCGCGACTGAATCTATAAATTCGCTGATTTCGTCATCGGTTATGTTTAATTTATCCTTGAGCAGCCTCTTCAGCTCCTCAACTTTTTCAAGACTTTTATTGCTGTGATAAATGGAAGACGCAAGGTCGGAAAGCATAAGCATATTAACCGTCGTTAGCAACTCCTGAGGGCATTCGCTTGACCTGTGATGATATGTGATCGGCAAGTAGATGTTTTCGGGTATTCCCCATTTTTTAAGTATCTCCCCGCCCACCTCCTGATGGTCAAAGCCGAAAACAGCCCTCTCCGCCTCAACAGTAGTTGCATGTGAAATCCTTTTTTCGTCAATAACCTTAAGATAATCTTCGGGCTTGCTCGTATACATGACAAGGACGCCTATGTCCATAAGCAAGGGCGTGACGAACGTGTCGTCGCGCTTCATCCTTAATTTCGACGCTATCATTCCGGCGCTTACCGCCGCAGTGAGGGACCTTTTCCAGAAAAGCTCATGGTCAAACTCGTCAACCGGATTTCTCCTAAATCCTTTTACGATGGCAAAAGACAGGGCGATATTCTTCAGCGCCTCCAGCCCCAATATATTTACCGCCCTCTCTATCGAGTCCACCTTATACGGAAGGGCATAGAAAGATGAATTTGCTATCCTTAATATCTTGGCCGTCAGGGCGGGGTCATAAGAGATAATGTCGGCAAGCTCCCGGATGGAAGACTTGCTCTTTTTTGCCTCCTGTATTATTTTCAATGCAACGGCGGGAAGCGACGGCAGCGTTGCAATTCCTTTTAAAAGCGTGTCCAGGGCATTCACATCTCATCCATCGATAGAAAGGGCTATTGATAAATAATTGTTTTGCGTAATATAGTGTATAATACTTACCTTATATTCGGTTTCGGGATTTTAAAACTTTAATATCCGATCAGCTATGGAAGGAGAACGGATGGTGCGTCACGACGTAAGCCCCTTTACAGATCATGACATATATCTCTTTAAGGAGGGGAACAATTTCAAAATTTACGATAAGCTCGGCTCCCACCCGATGATCGATGACGGGCTGGAAGGCGTTTATTTCGCCGTATGGGCGCCTAATGCGGAAAAAATATCCGTTATCGGAGACTTCAACGGATGGGATAAGGCCTCACATCCCCTTACGCCGAGATGGGACGGCTCCGGCATATGGGAGGGATTCATTCCAGGCATAACCAACGGAGCGATATATAAATATCATATCCTCTCCAAATACAATGAATACAGCGTCGATAAGTGTGATCCCTATGCGGCATATTACGAGGTACCTCCAAAGACCGCCTCTGTAGTATGGGATTTAAATTACGCATGGAATGACGACGGGTGGATGACAACCAGGCGTAAGGCTAACGCTTTAAATGCGCCTTTTTCCGTATATGAAGCTCATCTCGGCTCCTGGAGACGCGTTCCGGAAGAGGACAACAGGTTTCTTACCTACAGAGAGTTAGCCGGTTATTTAACGGAGTATGTAAAAGAAATGGGGTTTACCCATGTTGAATTACTGCCTGTGATGGAGCATCCTTTTTACGGTTCATGGGGCTATCAAACCGTGGGATATTTCGCGCCCACAAGCAGATACGGAACCCCTCAGGATTTAATGTATCTGATTGATCAGCTGCATCAAAACGGCATCGGCGTTATAATCGACTGGGTCCCTTCTCATTTTCCTTCCGACGAGCACGGCCTTGCATACTTTGATGGAACATATCTTTACGAGCACCAGGATCCCCAGAAGGGATATCACCCGGAGTGGAACAGCTACATATTCAATTACGGCAGGAATGAAGTGAGGAACTTCCTTATCAGCAGCGCCATGTTCTGGCTTGACAAGTATCATATCGACGGTATCAGGGTGGACGCTGTCGCATCAATGCTTTACCTGGACTATGCAAGGCAAAACGGCGACTGGTCCCCGAATATATACGGCGGGAAAGAAGACCTGGACGCAATAAGCTTTTTAAAAAGATTGAACGAAGCGGTCTACGGCGCTCACCCCGATATCCAGACCATTGCCGAGGAGTCAACAGCCTGGCCTATGGTTTCAAGGCCGACGCATGTAGGGGGGCTTGGCTTCGGCATGAAATGGAACATGGGATGGATGCACGACACGCTTACATACATGTCGAAAGACCCTCTTTACAGAAAATATCGTCACGACCAGCTTACCTTCAGCATCTGGTATGCATTCGCAGAGAACTTCGTGCTCCCGCTTTCACACGATGAAGTCGTACACGGCAAGGGGGCGCTTATCGGGAAAATGCCGGGAGACGAGTGGCAGAGGTCTGCAAATCTCAGGCAATTATTCGGATACATGTACGGACATCCCGGCAAGAAGCTGTTGTTTATGGGCGGAGAGATCAGTCAATGGAAAGAGTGGGATCACGAAGAGAGCCTGGAGTGGCATTCCCTGAACTATCCGTTTCAGCAGGGCATCCAAAAGTGGGTCAAGGATTTAAACCACCTCTATAGAACTGAGCCTTCCCTGCATGAGCTTGATTTTTCAGTTAAAGGCTTTGAGTGGATAGACTGTCACGACTGGGAGGAAAGCGTAATAAGCTTTATAAGAAAGAGTAAAAACGCAAATGAAATAATACTTGTTGTCTGCAATTTTACACCCGTTGTGAGAGAAAATTATATCGTTGGTGTACCACGCGGCGGCTTCTGGAGGGAGATACTGAATAGCGATTCCGAGATATACGCCGGCAGCGGCTGTGGAAATGCCGGAGGCGCTCAGGCCGTTCCGATACCCGCGCAGGGGAGAGACTTTTCCCTTTCCCTGAAACTCCCGCCGCTTGGGGTTTTGTTTTTCAAAGGCTAAGGAGGTAGCGTCGCGGTTTATCTTCGACGATGGGAAGCGCTCCCAGTAAATGAGGGCGCTACATCCTTCTCAAATAACTACCGCCCGCAAAAAGCATCCCGCCTGCAACAAACAGTATAGAGCTTATCGGCTCAGGTACAACCGCAGGTTGATAAGATATGTTCATGTTGGCATCGTTCAACGTAATCCATCTGTTCTTATTTGTGACTTGCCCGAGGGGAACGGCGGTCCAGAAAAAAGAATCCCCCGCGTCCATTGAGATTGAAAAGTCAATCGGAATTACCGTATTGGGACAGTTCCCAAAATTAGCGCCGCACTCCACATCATTGGAGAACGGACTGGTAAAAAGCTCATTCTTGAGCAAATTCATACTGCCGGCAGAAGCGTCAAGGTATCCCATAATCAGTTGTACATCAACGGGTGACGCCCAAAAGTTACCCGTATAAGACAGACTTTGCCCGCCCCAGAACAGCTTGAGCGACCCTTGAATGTCGATATAGGCGTCATTGCCGGTCGGGTTTGTCCATCTGATAAGAGCCGAGTTCCGATTAGGATTGTAGCCGGAATAGAAGTTTGTATTTTGATCCCAGCGGCTTATGTTGACGTCATTATCGTACATTGCCTGTCTTTTCCATCTGCCGTTTCCGGGCGTCGGATCCGTCCAATAATAAGCCATGTTCGAGGTATTCGAGTAATTCATGCCGGTGAGCCACTCATATCCCCAAACCGTATTCCCCAGCTTGTCTTTTTTAAAATCCAGATCATTCGTTACTAAAAAATCTCCATTCCGATCCCATATGAAACCAGCCGGATAATCCGCACTCGACCGTGCTGCAACACCGCATAGGAGAATAGCTGCAGCGAAAATTCCCAATAAAACCTTCTGCGCTTTTCGAAACATTAGTGTTAATAAGCTAAAGGGGGTATGCACATCATGACACCTGATACTGGATGTTGTGGCTTTACTGCCATCTGTGCGGCTATCTATTGTAGTTGGTGCCGTCAAGTGCATACCCCATTAAGCTAATAACCATAAATTTACCTCCGGCGTATTCTCTTATCCCTTTTCAGCCAGCAGGTTTAACCATGTTGGGCTGTTTTGAAAAATTCGTTCATTAATCAAAATGCTTTGCCACTTATGTGGCAAGCAATAGGTATGCCTGCATAAATGCATTAAATTTAACTTGTTATTCGGGGGGTTAGATAATTACAGATTTATGTATTATTAAAGCTTGGGTGAAATCCCCACCTTCATCCGTTTATTTGCCCACACCGGATTAAATATTGTCCGCTCTTTAACGTAGCGTCGGGGTTTATCCCCGACGGAAAAAAGCGCCCCCAATAAATGAGGGCGCTGCAAATTCCCCTCCCTTAGCAAGGAGAGGTAGGGGTGGTTTTGATTACACCGTCTCAACCTTCACCACATCCAAATGAATCCCTCCCTTATCTGAAAGGCTCGTGAGGGCGCTTACGCCGCTGTGGGGGAAATGCGCAGGGACATAGATGACGCCGTCGGGGACGTTGTCGGAGACAACGGCTTTGAGATATGCCTTACCGCGTCTTGAGGTAACCTTTACGTGTCCGTTGTCTGAAATGCCGAGCCGTTCAGCGTCATGCTCATTCATCTCGACAATCGCCTCGGCCGCAACAAGGCTGAGCGCTTTCGACCTTGTCGAACTGCTGCCTGCATGCTGCAGTATATCCCGGACAGCCATGTTCAGAGGATACTCTTTATCCGGTTCTTCACCGGGGGTATAGTGAACAGGGTTAAAACAAGGCTGGGGGCTGAAGGCTGAAGGCTGAACCTCGGGCAGTAAAGCAATTTCTTTTGAAATGGTTTCAAGATTTCTGTTGCCCATGTCTTTTCCCATAGTCAGGGCAAGCTTGTTGATGATTTGCCAGTCGGGAAGCGCTTGTCCCATCGGTTCAATTGCTTTACAGACCTTTTGCGTAACTCCTTCGGCGTTTGTATAAGTCCCGTCTTTTTCCGCCCAACTCGAGGCAGGCAGTACCACGTGAGCCAGTTTTGCCGTCTCTGTCAATGCGATGTCCTGTACGATCAGCAGGTTTAATGATTTCAATGCAGTGATGATATTTGCGCTGTCCGGGAATGTGGAGACCGGGTCCGCGCCCATTATATAAAGCGCCTTGAGGGAGTAAGGCTCATACAGCATCTCGCTTATGTCTTTTCCTGAAGCGCTTGCATCCGGTCTGACACCCATCTGATAACTGCCGAAGGTGTTGGCGTATTCCGCCGGTATCTGGAGGGCGTCGGGACTGTCGCCAAGCAGATTAATTAAATTTGCGGCGGCTAAGACCGTATTAAGTCCTTTTGTATTTTCAGAAACGCTGATGGAAAGGGTGAGCAATCTGTTTTTGGCTTTAGCCAATGCCTCTGCTGCTGCGGCAAGCTCTTCTTCGGCAATGCCTGTAATCTCCGATACCCTTACAGGGGTGTAATCTTTTAACGCTTCCTCAAGCTCCGAATACCCTGCGATCTTTGAGGCGTCTTGTTTATTAATGAGACCCTTGTCTATCATCACCTTCATTATTCCGTTAAGGAACGCTATGCCTGTACCCTGTTTAATCCTGGCCCATTGGGTGCTGTGCCGTGTCAGCTTTGTCGCCCTGCTGTCGGCAACGATAAGCTCCGCCCCCTGTCTTTTTGCCTTCAGGATGTTGAGACCGAAAACAGGATGTGTAACGCTGAGGTCGGACTCAATGACAAGGATAACTTCTTTGCCGAGAGGAGATTTCAGATTGATCTTATGGCCTGTCATGCCAAAGGCCTCTTTCCAGGCCTTCTCGGCAAGTCCGTAACCGAAGGCTGCGGAGGAATCAATATTGCCGGAGCCGACGACCTTCCGCATGAATCTCTGCAATATGTAATTCTCCTCGTTCGTACACCGGGGCGAGCCGAGCGCTCCTATGGAAGACGGGCCTGAGGCATTGATTATGCTCTTCAGCCTGTAGCTTATGGAATTAAGCGCCTCATCCCATGAGACAGGCACAAGCTCTCCGTCTTTCCTTATCATGGGAGACGTGAGCCGGTTCTCGCTGTAAATGTAATCAACACCGAACCTCCCCCTGCCGCAGAGATTTCCTTCGCTTACTCCGGTGTCTTCCTTACCCCTTGATCTCAATATCTTCCCATCCGTTATCCCCAGAGTAAGGGTGCAGCCGCAACTGCAGAAGGGGCATATGGTATCTTTCTCTTCAAGAGACCATTGCCGCGCCTTGAACTTGAAGGGCTTGCTCAGAATGGCGCCCGTAGGACATACGTCAATGCACTGGCCGCAGTAATCGCATTCAAGAGGCTCTCCGAATGCAGGCTGCACTACGGTGGGGAAGCCGCGCCCGATGAATCCCAGCGCCCCCCGGCCCTGATGCTCCGCGCAAAGCCGCACGCATTTGCCGCATAGTATGCACCTGTTTGAATTCAACTCCACAAAGGGGCTTCTTAAATCAGGCAGCGTACTTTTCCTCTGCCTCACAAAGCGTCCCTCCGGTCTGCCGTATTCATATGCCAAATCCTGCAGCTCGCATTCTCCCGCCTTGTCGCAGACGGGACAGTCCAGGGGGTGGTGCACCAGCATGAACTCAAGCACGTTCCGGCGTATCTTTCTGACCTTCGGGCTTTCGGTGAACACAACTATCCCTTCACCCGCCAACGTCGCGCACGACGCTTCGAGCTTCCTCTGCCCCTAAATCTCCACGATACACAGCCTGCAACCTCCGTAAGGCAATAACCTTTTGTCATAGCAGAGATGGGGTATCTTTATGCCGTTGCCCAATGCGGCCTGAAGGATGGTGCTGCCTTTTTCCGTCTCTACCTTTTTACCGTTTATTGTCAGTTCTATCATCTTACACCTCCGTTTTTCAGAATTAACCACAGATAAAAGAATATTTCATCCGCAGATTTCGCAGATTACACAGATTAAAAGTGACTAACAAGAAAATCTGTGCAACTCTGTGTAATCTGTGGATCAATTCTCTTCCTGTTCTGTGGTTTCAATTTTTTTCTCCTTTTTCATAAGATGGTTTGACATTACTTACCGACCCCTGCCAGGCTTCCCGCCGCCATCCCTGCAATGAACTGCAAGTCAGCCTCGTTGGCGCTTCGCGCGGAGGCGGGAAGGATCTTTATCGAGCCGAACTTGCAAGTATCAACGCAGGTTCTGCACCGCACACATGATTCCTGCATGATCTTATGGGGCTTTTTCTTTTCGCCTTCAATTGCGTTTGAAGGACACGCCCTCTGGCATGCGCCGCAGCCTTTACAGAGTTTTTCATCTATGTAGAATGTGCAAAGGTCGCGGCATGCTCCTGCCGAACACCATTTGTCTTTTATGTGCGCTTCATACTCGTGCCTGAAATGTCTTATCGTTGAAAGCACGGGATTAGGGGCGGACTGGCCCAGCCCGCAAAGGGACGCCGAGATGATAGTCTCCGACATCTCTTCCAGCATCTCTATATCTCCTTCTTTCCCCCTGCCTTCACATATATCAATGAGCAGGTCGTGCATCAGCTTGGTCCCGAGCCTGCAGGGGGCGCATTTCCCGCAGGATTCGTCCGCGGTAAATTCAAGGAAAAACTTCGCGGTGCTGACCATGCAGGTGCTCGTATCCATTACGACCATTCCCCCGGAGCCTACGATGGCGCCGCTCTTTTCGATGGCCTCATACGTCACCGGTATGTCGAGGTATGCCTCCGGGATACAGCCTCCCGAAGGGCCTCCCAATTGCACGGCCTTGAATTTGCTTCTCTTATTTATTATCCCGCCGCCGATATCGAAGATGATCTTCCTCAGGGGTGTATCCATCGGGACTTCCACCAGGCCGACATTATTTATAGCTCCTGTAAGCGCAAAGACCTTAGTGCCTGCGCTTTTTTCTGTTCCAAGGCTCCTGTACCATCCGGCGCCGTTTAAGACAATCTGCGGAATATTTGCAAAGGTCTCAACGTTGTTCAGAACGGTCGGCTTATCCCACAATCCCTTGACTGCGGAACGCCACAGCTTCGGTCTCGGCATGCCGCGTTTTCCTTCGATGGAGCGCATCAGGGCCGTAGCCTCTCCGCACACAAATGCGCCTGCGCCCTGATAAATCTCAAGGTCAAAGTCAAACCCCGTGCCCAGGATGTTGCTGCCTAACAACCCCGCCTCATAACACTGATCTATGGCGATTTGAAGACGTTTCACTGCCAGGGGATATTCAGCCCTTACATAGATATAGCCTTTATGTGATTCAGTTGCAACGCCGCAGATGATCATCCCCTCAATTACTGCTTGTGGGTCTCCCTCCATAACCGCCCTGTCCATAAATGCCCCCGGATCGCCTTCATCACCGTTGCATACGACATATTTCACATCGGATTTGATCTTCAGCCCGAGCTCCCATTTCTTCCCTGTGGGAAAACCCGCCCCGCCTCTTCCCCGTAAGCCTGAGTCTGAAACCACCTTTACTATCTCTTCGGGTTTCATAAGGGTCAGCGCTTTTGAAAGCGCCTTATACCCGTCCATCGTGATATAGTCTTCGATCCTCTCCGGGTCGATAAGTCCCTTGTTTTTAAGCACTAAAAATACCTGGTGCTTGAAGAAGGGGATATCGTGTATTGATGGTATGGCAATTTTTTTATCCTGCTCTTTAAATGTTAATTTCTGATATGCTCTCCCTTTAAGAAAATGCTCTTCAACCAGAGCCGGTACATCTTCAACTGTCAATCCCTCATAAAATATCTCCTCCGGATGCACAATCATAACCGGCCCCTTGGCACAGAACACATTGGATCCCGAGATGACCAATTTTACTTCTTCATCAATTCCATTTTTCCTGAATTCCTCTTCAAGGGCAGCCTTGACCTTCGTTGTTCCGCATGCCATACAACATGTGCATCCGCAAAGCATTGCATGTGAACGAACCGCGGTTTCCATATCTTCCTCCTTTCGGTGAAATTCGTGAATCGTGTCCGTTGTCCGTGTCCGTTTTTTTTTAACGGTCACGTTAACCGGACACGGTTTACGATTTTTAATATATCGCTTCGCTTCCAAGCGCCAATGCGTACTTTTCTACGGGATTGCCGCCTATAATGTGCTCTTTGAATATCTCCTTGATCTTCTCTTCATTGAGGTCGCCGTATATGACAGGGGGCTGATCCACCAATTCAATGACAGCCATAGGCTCGCGGGCGCAGAGTCCGCCGCAGCCCGAGGTTTTCACAATGATATCGTTTGTTCCGGCAAGGGCTATCTCATTCATCAGCGCTGTCATAACGTTCCTGGCGCCGGCAGCGATCCCGCAGGTTCCCATATGTACTACAACTTTAGCTTTGTAACCGCCTTTTCTGAGAGTGAACGTTGCCTTATTCTCTTCCTGTATTCTCTGAAGTTCCGCTATGGTCAGTTTAGTCATAATGCTCCTCCTTTCTCTCTGCAGCACTCCTTGCAGTGTTTTGTCATTCCGGGCTTGACCCGGAATCCAGTCTTTTCCTGGATTCCCGCTTAAGCCTGTCCCCGAAGGTAGTGATCGGGGAGGCTGCGGGAATGACGGCTATAGAACCCTTTTACTCGTTACGCTTCACGCATTACGAATTACGTTCCTCTTGCCTCCTCTAATTCTCTCATTTTGATAAACTCGTTGACTGCATCAACTACCCTCTTCCCCGTCTTCCAGGGCACGCCTCTCCAGGCCCTTCCGCTGCCGGTTTTGAAATATGAGGTGTCGCCGCTTCCGGGCTTGGTCCTGAAGCAGGAGTAAAACGAAACTATGCTGCGTACTTCAGAAGGGTAAATATTCAGCGCGCGCGCAATGCGCTCCTGTATCATTGAGGGGAGATACCCCAAGATTTTCTGGGAGTCCAGCAGCACCCTCACTATGCTGTTTGATTCTTTCCCGTATTGATGAATCACGTTGTCCAATTCCGCAAGCACTGTCGGCGGGAATTCTTCTTCCGGCTCTTTCTCAGAGGCCTTTACCTGTATCAATTCAAGCGCCTTATTTGTCACTTCTTTCAACAGCGCCGGAGTAAAGGGCTTTCTCAAGTGGCTGATTATGCCGAGCTTGTGCGCCTCTTTAATGGTCTCCTGCATCATGTAGTCCGCCATGACCACAATGCTGACGCCGGGCCGGGATTGCCTTATCCACTTTATGAGATAAATACTGTCCATCCCCGGCATTGCAAGGTCTATGAGAGCAAGCTCATAATTATTCCGCTCTATCCGGTCCTTCGCCATTTCTCCGCTGAGCACGCCTTCAACGGAATAGCCTTCGTGATTAAGTGCCTTCCATGCGCTCTTGATGACCTCAGGGTCATCGTCTGCGATTAAAATGTTTATGCTGTTTTTCATCGTCGTTCCTCCTTTCGGTGAAATTCGTGATTCGTGTCCGTTGTCCGTGTCCGTGTTTCTTACGGTCACGTTAACCGGACACGTTTCACGCTTTAAACTCCCAATACTTCCACTTAAGATAATCGTTGATCCCATTCGCTGCCCTCCTTCCTGCGCCCATTGCCAGGATGACCGTTGCAGAGCCTGTAACGATGTCTCCACCGGCAAAGACGCCCTTCTTTGAAGTCATGCCTGTGCCTTCTTCGGCTGCAATATACCCGCTCCTGTTAACCGTTAAATCCGGCATGGTCTTTGTTAAAAGCGGATTCGCCCTGGTCCCCAATGCCGGGATCGCCACGTCTATCTCGACCTGAAACTCGCTGCCTTTAACCGGAACCGGCTTTCTCCTCCCCGATTCATCAGGCTCTCCCAATTCCATCTTTATACATTCAACCGCGCAGACGTTGCCCTTGCCGTCATCGATGAATCTTGTCGGGTTTGTCAGAAGCATGAACTCTATGCCTTCCTCATGCGCATGGTGGACTTCCGCCTTCCTTGCAGGCATCTCAGCCTCGGATCGCCTGTATATGAGGTAGACCTTTTCAGCGCCGAGCCTTAACGCCACTCTCGCAGCATCCATGGCGACGTTGCCGCCGCCCAATACCGCAACCCTTCGGCCTCTCTTTATAGGGGTGTCATATTCGGGGAAGAGATACGCCTTCATCAGATTGGCCCTTGTCAGAAACTCATTTGCGGAGCAGACGCCGTTGAGATTCTCTCCCGGTATCCCCAAAAACATCGGCAGGCCTGCGCCTATGCAAATGAAGCATGCGTCATATCCATCCCCATCCAACAATTCATCAATTGTATGCAGTTTCCCGATCACTGCATTCAGCACAAGCTCAACGCCGAGCTTCCTGATATACTCGACCTCCCGCTCCACTATCGCCTTCGGAAGCCTGAACTCCGGTATGCCGTATATCAATACGCCCCCCGGCTTATGCAAGGCCTCAAATAACGTAACCTGATGTCCGGCCTTTGCCAGATCGACCGCACAGGTCAAACCCCCGGGGCCTGAGCCTATCACGGCAGCTTTTCTGCCCGTAGGTTTCGGCAGCTCCGGAATCTTCATGTCGCCGTGGTCCGCCTCATAATCGGCAACGAATCTCTCCAGGTTCCCTATCGCAACGGACTTCCCCTTCTTTCCCATAAGACAGCGTGCTTCACACTGAACCTCCTGGGGACAGACCCTTCCGCAGACGGCAGGCAAGGCGTTCCTTTCCTTGACCTTGTAACAGGCGTCCAGGAATTTTCTCTCTTTTATCAGAGCGATGAACGCGGGAATATCCACCTCAACCGGGCAGCCCTGCCTGCAGGGGCCGTTCTTGCAGGATAAACATCTGGACGCCTCCTCAACCGCCTCATCCGGCGTATATCCATAGGGAACCTCCAAAAAATTTCTTGCCCTTACCAGAGGCGGCTGCTCCCTCATGTCTACTCTGGGTTTTGTTTTTTTCTCCTCTATCATTGTTTCCATATTTTCTTAACCTCCATTGAAAACCGTTATTCGTGTCCGTTGTCCGTGTCCGTGTTTTCTTACGGTCACGTTAACCGGACACGTTTCACGATCTCCGAGCCATGTCTTCTCTTATATGGTTCATAGCAATGTTCTCCTCAGGAATATACCCCTGAAGTCGCTTCATGAGCAGATCGAAATCCACTTCATGACCGTTGAACTCAGGGCCGTCAACGCACGTGTATTTTGTCTCCCCTCCAACCTGCACCCTGCAGCCGCCGCACATTCCCGTGGCGTCAATCATGATCGAATTCAGGCTGACGATCGTTTCCACCCGGTGTTTTTCCGTTGTCTTACACACGAACTTCATCATGATCGCAGGCCCGATAGCGACCACGAGATTTACCTTCTCTTTACTCAGGATTTCATCAAGGGGGATAGTCACCACCGCCTTTGTGCCGTAGGAGCCGTCGTCCGTGGTAATAATCAGGTCGTCGGAAACATTGCGCATCTTCTCTTCCCAGAAAAGTATTGACTTCGTCCTTGCGCCTATGATTGAAATAACCTTGTTGCCAGCTTCTTTCAGCGCCCGCGCTATCGGGAAAACAGGCGCGATACCTACCCCGCCGCCCACACAAACGACGTTCCCGAATTTTTTAATGTGGGAATGGTTGCCGAGCGGGCCGATGACGTCGGTTATGAAATCGCCTTCATTCAACGTCCCAAGATGATGGGTCGTCTTACCGACCTTCTGAAAGACAGTGGTTATGGTTCCCCTCTCCCTGTCAAAATCGGCGATGGTCAAGGGCACCCGCTCCCCCTGCTCGTGGGTCCTCAGGATAAAAAAATTACCCGGCTTCGCCTTCCTTGCGATGCCTCTCGCCTCGATGTCGAACAAAGTGATTTGCTCCGAGAGCTCTTCCTTTTTTAAAATTTTGTACAGTGCTTAGACCTCCTTCCCGTTTTGAATTGACTTGCTGTTTATCTTTTTTTCCATCCCGATTGTTGTCCTTCTTAGTCATATAATCAAATAAATGCATCGCCCTGTAAATCGAGAGGAAATCAAAGGTTTATTGAAAGGGATTCCCTATAGTGAACTAAGTAATTCTTCCTGCATGGAATGGCATAATGGATTCTGAATAAATCTCTTATGCCGGATTAGATAATTTCCCTATGCGGGATATGGGGGGTCTCGACATTCGCAACCGGTGCCAATAGTCAGGCGTGCCGCTTTTCTTTAAGTAGCAGCGGGACAAGAATGAAGACTCCCCGCCGCAAGCGGACGGGGTATCAAGGGATTAATTTGAAAAATCCCCCCTACCCCCCCTTTTACAAAGGGGGAACTTATAAGGAACCGCCGCGAAGACAGCGGGGTATTATAAGAATAAAACCATGACCATCAGCCGCCCTCAACTTACAGTAATCACCGGGATCAACGACGTGGGGACGTCAACAACTTCACTCTTTTCCAACAAACTGTTAGAATATACGGCATGAGGCTAATATATGACGCAACAATCTCTTGACAATATTTTAAAAGAAACTGTCCAACGCATTCTCTCTGTTGTGCAGCCTAAAAAAGTGCTGCTTTTCGGTTCAGCTTCTCGCGGAGAAATGCATAAAGACAGTGACATTGATATTCTTGTTGTGGTTCAATCGGGTACACATCGACGCAAAACTGCGCAGAAGATTTATCGGAACATGATTGGCGTTGGTTTTGCTGTTGATATAATCGTAGTTACCGATGACGATATGGAGGAGTTTAAAGATAACCTCGGCATGGTAATTCGTCCTGCTCTTGAAGAAGGGAAAATATTATATGCCGCATGATAACAAGAACGGACTTGGAACTCCTGAAGAATGGTTGAAAAGGGCCAAAAGTAATCTTGCGATTGCCAGGCAGCCTAAAACAGAAGATATATTCCTGGAAGATTATTGCGTTGAGCTTCAGCAGGCTGCTGAAAAAGCTTTGAAAGCCGTTCTTCTGTCAACTGACCTCGGATGTCAATAGTGGACACATGAAGAAGTCTGTTGAAAATCACGAAAACGACTTGATCGCGTGCATAAGCACGTCGTGCGTGCCCTTCAATTGCAGTTTGATCTTGATATGCTCTATATAGGTCTCGACGGTCTTGACGCTGAGGTTCAACCGCTCGGCTATCTCGTGCTTTTTCAGGCCCTGCCCGATGAGCTGGTATACTTCCAGCTCGCGGTTGCTGAGAAGCTCCGTGGGAAAATCGATGTCTTCAAATTTGTTCTTAACGAATTTATGCAGCAGCCTTACGTTTAATTTGTCGCTGACGTATATCTCTCCGCCCAGGACTTTCCTTATCGCGGTGAGCAGGTTCCTGGAGGATTCCTGCTTCATGACATAGCCCATCGCGCCTGTCTTAAGACAGCGCTCGGCATACGTGGCTTCATCGTGCATGGAGAGAACCAGCACCGGCAGACCGGGATGTGTATACGTGAGATTTTCAATAAGCCTGATCCCGCTGCCGTCCCTGAGGGTTATATCAACTATCACGATGTCGGGCTTGCATTGCGCTATAGCCTGCAAGGCATCTGAAACGTTATCCGCCTCACCGCAGACGGTAATGTCGTCTTCGGTGTTGATAAGACGTGAAAGACCTTCGCGTAAAATGCAATGGTCGTCAACAATAAAAATCTTTTTCTTCTGCGCCGTTTGCCCATTCGTTGGAGTTTTCATTTTAGGGAGGCCTCCTTAATAATTATATAGTACAAATATATTGTCCTGTCAATCGCTGAAACATTAAAGGTTCCCATAAAGATATTTCTTATGTTTGCTTAGGGCATTTTCCCTATGTCACATCACCTTCTCCTGCATCGGGGAAAACACATGTTACAATCGTCCCTTTATCGAGCTCCGACCGGACGTCAAGTGACGCATTGATTATGCCTGCCCTGTATCTCATAACTTCCAGCCCCATGCTGCTTATTCGGTCCGGCACGACAAAACCCGTTCCATCATCTTTTATTGTAATTGTAATTTCATTAGTTATCTTGCTTAGCTGAATTTCGATATGCTTCGGCCTGGCGTGTCTTGCGGCATTGGTAATAGCCTCCTGGGCGATGCGATAGAGGTGTATCAGCGCCGCTGTGTTATATATCCGGATAGGGTTTTTGCATATTACGCCGCATGGTATGCCGAACAGTTTTTCGGAGTTGGTCGCAAGGTCCACCATAGCCGTCATCAAGCTGTACTCATCCTTATCCAGCATGGGCGAGAGGCCTATCGAGAGCGACTTGACCTGCGCCTTTGCCATCTCAACGAGGTGCGTGATCCTTTCCGCATCTTCAGACTCGGGAATTGATTTTTTTCTCAGTGTATTTTCGAGCCCGTGTGTCATAAAGGAAATGGCGGTAAGCTGCTGTCCCAGGTTGTCGTGCAGGTCGTGCCCGATGCGCCTCCGCTCATGCTCCCTGATCTCGAGGAGCATTCTTTCAAGGTGTTTGCGCTCCGCTATCTCTTTATTCAGCTCATCTCTGGACGCGGTGAGGGCCTTTAAATTCTCTATCATCAGGTCAAACGTCCTGGATAATTCGCCTATTTCATCTTTTGCCGTGGTGCCGACTTTATAATCCAGATCGCCTTTTCCTATTATTTCACTCCCCTTATGCAATTCCTTGATCGGGTTGGAGATTGATTTTGCAACGCGAAAGGCGACTATTATCACTCCGAATACGGTCGTAATAAAAATGGCTATCATCCATTTCCTGAGCCTGTTGATGGGGGCGTAGACTTCTTTCAAATCCTGTTTTGCCACAAACCCCCAGCGGTTCCGGGGGATATAAGTATAGGCCGCCAAAACCTTTTCACCTCTGTAATCAGACGTCTCTACAATTCCGGTATTCCCGCGCGAAGCCTCTACGGCGGCCTGCGCCTCGAGCTTCAGCTTGAGCGGCGCATCCTTGAACCCGCGCAGCTCGTTCAGGACGATAACGTCTTTATTAACGATGAGGGTCTCGCCGGTCTCCCCCATTCCCGTACGATTCGACAAAAGCTTATCGAGAGAAGCTTCAAGGTTGAATCTGGCAACAAGGACGCCGCTGACGCGGCTGCCGTCCGTCTGACTGAAAATGGGGATGGAAAATGCCATGCACGCCTTGTTCAGCGTTGAGGAATAATGGATATCCTCGATAAATAAGTTCAGGCTCTTCAAGGCGCCCTCATAATGAAAGTCGTGCGCCGGTCTTCGCCCCTCGCGCTCTTTATCGGTTGAGACCATGATCTTTTTGGTGAACGGATTGACGATAAATATCTCATGGAAGTCATCATAATGCTCAAGATATTTCTTGAGAAAACCCCGCGCCTCTGAAATAATAGCCGTATTGCGCTGCTCCTCTCCGTCGTTCCCTCGACGGATCCTTTCCAGCGCCCGCATCTCGTTATCGCCGGCGATAGTGCGGATATCCATGATCCTTTCGTCAAGCCAGTGATTCAATTCGGCGACTTTGATGTCCCTGATGGCCTCGAGCCGGTTGAATATCGACACCTTCATGGCGTTCACCATATGGAAATAAATTGCGACATTGACCATAATCAGGGGGAGCATGGCTATAATGAAAAACCAGAAGGTAAGGCGCACTCCGATGCTGTTGAATTTGAATGCTTTCATAACGCCTGCATCGTTAATCGAATTTGTCATTCTGAGCGTTAGCGAAGAATCTCATGCTTTCAATTAATTGAGACCCTTCGCTTCGCTCAGGGTGACATGCTGAAATACTTAACCTGCAACATGCTAAAACAAAGAAGCCGGGCTGACCGAAGGCTTATTCTTCGGCAGCTCGGCTATTTTGATTCTTGGCTTTGACACTTCATTCCCCGCCCCCCCTGTTTTTATTGTAAAGGGGTAGGCTTTGTAGAATGCTAAAAGCTATATATTTTTTTATCACAAACGGCCTTGAATTACAATTTAAAAAAGCTAATCGACTTATAAGCAGTTGATGAAATTTTATGCAAAGCGTCAATACGGATTTCATAACTCCTTCACTTTCTGACCGCAGCACTTTCCGGCTTCTTCGCTGCCGCATCACTCCCGCAGGTGTTTACAAGCCCAAAGTATCGGATGTATAATTTATTTAATGAAAAAAACAACTTTCTTCCTTTTTGTAATTATCGCTCTGATTTCAGGCTATGTAATCGGAAACCGTTTCAACATATTCCCCGTTAAATCCTCTACGCCGGCGTATACATATAATTTTCAGGTGCCGAAGGAGCTTTCCGGAGACGGCGCGGCCTTTTCGGAGATCGTAAAGGTTGTCAGCCCGGTAGTTGTAAATATCTCAACCTCAAAGGTCGTAGAGAGGGACACCAGGCCCTTCTCGGATTTTTTTGATGACCAGTTTTCTGATTTTTTTGAGCCGTATCACAAGATGCCGAAGAAGTGGAAAGAGCAGAGTCTCGGCTCCGGGGTTGTGGTCTCTCCTGACGGTTATATACTTACAAATGCGCATGTCGTTGAAAAAGCGGATGAAATACAGGTCACGCTGTATGATCAGCAGAATTTTAAAGGTAAGATAATCGGCGCCGACCCCAAGACTGACATCGCGGTCATAAAGATCTCCGTTGAAAACCTCCCGTCCATTAAATGGGGGGACTCGGACAAGATACAGGTAGGAGAGTTTGTGCTTGCCTTCGGAAACCCTTACAGCCTGAGCAATACCGTTACAATGGGAATAGTAAGCGCCACAGGGAGGGCGAACGTAGGCATCGCCGATTATGAAGATTTTATCCAAACCGACGCAGCCATAAACCCGGGCAATTCCGGCGGCCCGCTCGTAAATATAAAGGGGGAATTGATAGGCGTCAACACCGCCATATTTTCGAGAACCGGCGGATACCAGGGGATAGGCTTTGCCGTGCCTTGCAACATGGCAAAATCGGTCATGACCCAGCTTATCAAAGAGGGCCGGGTCACCCGGGGATGGCTCGGGATCACGATACAGAATTTTACTCCCGAGCTTGCAAAGGAATTCGGCCTGAACAAATCCGCAGGCGCCCTTGTCACCGAGATACTTAAAGGGAGCCCGGCTGAAAAGGCCGGGTTAAGAAGGGGAGATATCATCGTTGAGGTGGATGATAAGGAGATCAAGAACGTGGAATCCCTGCGGAATATCATAGCTCAAAGCAAGGTCGGCAGCAGGATAAAGCTGAAGGTCATAAGGGACGGCAAGACCCTTTCCATCACGGCAGCCATTACGGAATTCCCGCAGGATCTGGCGCAGGCGGAGCCGCAGGGGCATGAAGAAAAATATTCGATGGAGGAGAATACGCTTGCAGGTTTCAGCGCAATGAATCTCTCACAGGAGATAGCGAAACAGTTAGGGCTTCCAAAGGACGAAAAAGGCGTCGTGATCGTCAAGGTAGAGCCCTACAGCGCCGCCGAAGACGCAGGTTTGAAAAAAGGAGACGTAATAAATGAGATAAATAAAAAAAGCGTAAAGAGTATCCGCGATTTCAACAGTATAATTTCGAGTATGAGAAAAGGCGACACCTTGCTCCTCTTTATCAACAGGAGCGGCAATAAATTTTATATCACCTTAAAACTCTATTCTTAAGAAAAGGACGGGAAGATGCTATACAGAATTATATTTTTCTTGATCTTTACCGTAGTCGGCTTCATTCTCGGGATGAGGGAGGGTTTGTCCTATCAGGGCCTTTTGTGGGGCGCGGGCGTAGGCTCCATCGCTCTCATCCTGGAATATGTCCTGACTATGGTCGGCTTCGGCACAGTGCTAGGGGGGATGCTGGGCTTATCGGTAGGACTTTTGTTTGCAAAATTGGTTTATTACCCGCTCAAAACCGTTTTCACCAGCATGGACGGGACCTATATCGGCGTTGTCTTTAACGCCTTGTTCGGCTACAGCGGATTACTGCTCGGACTGAGGGCGGGCAAGGATTTTACAATATCTAATTTAGTAAAGGCCTTCAAGACCAGGGTAGAAGAAGAGCATGCCAAGATCATCGACACCAGCATAATAATCGACGGCAGGATCGTGGACGTCTGCGAGGCGGGCTTCATCGAAGGGACCTTTATCATTCCCCAGTTTATCCTGCAGGAGCTGCAGCACATTGCGGATTCCACCGATTCCCTCCGCAGGGCGCGCGGGCGGAGGGGGCTTGACATCCTTCACAGGATCCAGAAGATGTCCAATATAACGGTGAAGATCATCGATGAGGACTTCCCGAAGATAAAAGAAGTGGACGCCAAGCTGGTGGCGCTTGCAAGACTTTTAGGCGCAAAGATCATCACCAACGACTTCAACCTTAACAAAGTGGCCGAGCTTCAGGGCGTCACGGTGCTTAACCTGAATGAGCTTGCAAATGCATTGAAACCCGTGGTGCTCCCCGGGGAAGCCATGAACATCTTCGTAGTAAAAGAAGGGAAGGAATTCAATCAGGGAGTAGGCTATCTCGATGACGGCACGATGGTCGTCGTCGATAATGCAAGAAAATTGATAAACCAGCAGATCGACGTCACCGTGACAAGCGTCTTGCAGACCACTGCGGGGAGAATGATATTCGCAAAGCTCAAGGAAGACGCGGAGCGGGAAGACCAGAGGGCGGCGCGACATTAGTGTTTAATAAGTTTGTATCACCGGGCTTGATCGATTTTGTTACTTTCCCTCTATCAAGAGGGGAGCGAGGTGTGTGTTTTTCTTTTATGTCTTTTTTGTTACACACCCCTACCCCTCTTTTTAGAGGGGAAAACTACATCAATGAACAAAAAAATCATCGCTATAGTCCCCGCCGCGGGCCTTGGTAAAAGATTCGGCGCAGCCGTTAAAAAAACCTTTTTCAGCCTCAACGGCGCACCGCTTTTGATCCACGCCTTGAAGCGATTACATAATGAAGATTGCATTGCCGAGATCATCCCGGTACTTGGAGAGAAGGATATTGAGAGCGGTTTTCAATTAGTTAAAGAATACAATCTCAGCAAGGTAAAACGGATAGCCCCCGGCGGGCCGGAAAGACAGGACTCCATATACAATGCATTAAAACTGCTTCAACGGCATGGGATCGGCCCGGATGATATTGTCTTGATCCATGACGGCGTTCGGCCTTTCATCCCAAAAGGCCTGATCGAACGGCTTGTAAGCGGATTAAAAGCTTTCGACGGCGTTGTGCCCGGAGTGCCCGTTAAGGAGACCCTCAAGGAAGTCAATGAAGAAGGCGTGGTTATTTCAACGGTAAACCGCGCTAGATTCCGATCTATCCAGACCCCGCAGGCTTTTTCCTTTGAGGTAATTATGAAAGCATATGACAGGGCGTATGCGGAAGGTTTTTATGCGACGGACGACGCCGCGCTTGTAGAGAAGGTCGGCGGGAAAGTAAAAATTATTCAAGGCAGTCCTTCTAATATCAAAGTCACGATACCAGAGGATCTGGAGATGGTGGAGTGCCTGCTTAATCGGGAAAATACGATCAGGAGATAAAAACTCTCCCTCCGAATACTCAACCGCCCCATCCCTGACCTACCCTATTTCCCGAATATGTGGGAAGGTGAGGGAGGAAGTAATAGGGTAAGGGTTATAGATATAGCCATTGAATACGAGAGACTTGGGCTGACCCCGGATCAGATAATAGACGCCCATCCCCATCTGACCCTTGAGGCGGTTCATGACGCCCTGTCATATTATTATGAGAACCAGTCTGCTATAGATGAGGAAATCAGGAAGCGCAAGGAAGAAATAAAAAAGCTCTCAAAGAAGTACCCATCCAAATTAAAAGAATACGTTGGCTAAAATCATCTTCTACACAAATGAAAGCGTCAGTGTAGCCGCAGCCGAGGGGCTTAACCGGCGAGATATAAAAGCTATCACTGCAAAAGATGCAGGCAATCTTGGTCTTTCAGATGAAAAGCAGCTTGAGTACGCAAGTCAAAACGGACTGGTTATTGTCACGCATGATGACGACTTTTTGTCACTGGCTGCCGGATACATCAAGCCTTAAGGATCACTCCGGCAATGTCGGCGGGTGTTACTAATAAGTTGTGGGAAATTGAAGACATAGTCGGTCTGATTAATAAATAATTTTGATACCATAATAAAGCTTGCTTTTCCGCACAGTTAAACCACATAATAATCCTGTGGATATCGGGCCACATCTATCCTACCAAAAAAGCTGTATAATTAAAGTATGATGTGTAAAGTGCCGTCTAAGAAGATAGGGTAAATTATGTCACAAGTTTGTACTATACAAGATAGCCCTTTAAGGAAGATAAAAATAGCAGAATCTGCTTCTGCGTTAAATGCTGGAATAGTCGTAAGCTCTCTTATCCCACAGACTCTTTCAGATTGCATTACCATTTCCATAATTTGCTTTATTGCTAAAGTGCAACATTTACCTGAAATTAAAAAAATCGCTTTTAAGCCTAAGGGCAATACCGTTACGATATGGACGTTTATTGATGAACCTTCTCCTAAAATACTAAAAAAAATTCATTCCATTGAAATGGAAATGATGGAAAGTATGAATGACATCACTTTCGATTTTACTACTATTTTCAGCAGCAAGGAACCCTCACCTACCGGCTTTCATGAAATTTCATTAAAGTCTTAATGCCTACTGTAAAACAACATATTAAAAAATCGCAGTATAATGAATCATTCTTTGAAGATGTAAAGGACAATTATCAGGATTGGGCCATCACTGGTCTTTTTTATGCATCATTACATCTCATAGAGGCTTTCCTTGCGTTGAAAGGCATTCATGTCGAAAACCATGTTGAAAGAAGTAAATATTTCTCTCGTATAAAGGAATTAAAACCTTTGTATCATGAATATAAATCATTGTATGAATATAGCGTAAATGCAAGGTATAAAATGACACCTCTTTCCCTTGATAATATTAATGACTCTTATAAGCTATTTTACGAACCCCTTAAAAATACCATTATTAAGTTAACCACTCCTCAGTAATCCCCAAATTTTCAAACTGACCCATTACCAAATATTCAATAGGTGATCTGGTAAGGAATCTGAAACTGTTATGGGATGTTTTGGAGCAAAAGGACATGAAGAACCACGTGGAGTTTTTGTAAGTTTATACCTTTGAAAAAGTCCTGTTCAGCAGCCGGAGGGCTTTTTTGATGAGTTGTAGGTCTTGGGAGGAGAATTGAGAAAACGGGCCTTTCTCTTTTACAATGATTTTTTGTATAGGAATTCTTTCCTTTGAAAATAAATCTCCTGTTTTTATCCTCAGCGCAGCAGCAATTTTAACTATGGAGTCGAGGCTTACATTAACCCGCCCCCGTTCAAGCTCGCCGATGAATTTATAATTCAACTCCGCTCTTTCACCCAGTTCCTCCTGGGTAATGCCTGCGGATTTTCTTAGCTCTTTTAGAGAAATTTCATTAATGTAGATTACAGGCTGACCTTTCTCAGCCTGACTTTCAGCTAACTGCTTGCTCCATGAATTGAATTCCATCCGATCCAATCCACCTACCTGTCATTTCTGACAGGTGTATTTTGACTGCGGAATCTGCTTTAATAATCGGCAAGGTTTTGTTATATTCAAGATATTCCATTAAGACAAGATTTCAAAGCAGCAGTATTGTACGAAGGATATAGGCCTTCCTCCTTCTGTTTTTGCATGTCAGTGAGGGGACGATATGAGGGGCAGGGGAGGAAGGCTAATTTTTCATTTTGTCGTGATGGTTTCAATTAAATGCCGCCGGGCACAGAGAAAATCTCGATCCCTCTGAAGTATAATTTACAATGACTGCTTACCGTTTAAGCGACACGGTGAAATACCCCGCGTATCTTGACATCGAAACGACCGGATTAAGTCCCTACCACAGCAACTTGACCGTGATAGGGATACATATTGAGAACGGCTGCGAAGACGTTATTCAGATAATAGGGGACGATATAACTGCATCTGCCTTGATTGAATCGGTAAAGAACGCGGGTACGCTCTATACGTATAACGGCAGCCGCTTCGATCTGCCGTTCATCAAGGAGAAACTGAATGTCGACCTTACGGACTTCTGTCCGCATAACGACCTGATGTACTCCTGCTGGCGAAATAATTTAAGGGGAGGGCTGAAGGCGGTGGAAAGGCAGTTGGGAATTGAGAGGAATTTGACCGACGTCGACGGCTGGGTCGCCGTGCAGTTATGGAATAGCTATAAATGGAACGGCTGCAATGCTTCCCTGAATAAGTTATTGGAATACAACAAAGAAGACGTCCTGAACCTGAAGAAGCTGAGAGCGCTTCTGAAGGTCTGAATATATAATCAACCTCCCGTCAGCGTTTCCAATTGTTCAATTATCGCCCCCGGCTCGGCAGGGACTTTTTGGGGGCGGATGGCTTCAAGGTTTATTCCCGCCAATTTTTTTACTGAAGAACACTGCGGTATCGGAATATCGGGATAGGTCTTCTGAAAATCCGGGAACTTCGAGGGAGACGCGGTCTCAAGGACCGCAATGATCGAGTTATCGCCGCTGAAATACTGCCGGTATCTGAAAGACGCCGCCACGCCTATCACTCCATGGGGTTCAAGGACGATATTATTTCTCCGCCAGAACCTTACGATGTGGGACTCGATGTCCTCGTTTGTAATGATGTCCTCCACGAAAACGTCCCGGCGCAGGCTCTCCGCCACCTTCGGCGTAATGCTTATTTTTCCCGACAGTATGTCCGGTATGTTTTTTGGGGCTTCGCCGTACAGATATAGGATGCGCTCAAGGTTGGAGGGCACGGAGATGTCCATGGAATTTGCGAGCGTATGCTTGTTGCTGAGACTGCCGGAGGAGGTCCCTTTACCGACGATATTCGCAAAGATATTGTTGGCGTTCGTGCCTGCAATAAATACCTTGACAGGCAGCCCCATCCGCTTTGCGATCAGGCCGGCGGTGAGATTGCCCAGGTTTCCGGACGGCACCGAAAATAAAATGCTCTGATCCGGGAACCGCTTATTCAGCTCCGCCCAGATATGGAAGTAATAAACGGTCTGTGGCAGGAGTCTCCAGAGGGAGATGGAATTGGCCGAGGTGAGATTAAAGCGCTCACGCACGTTATTATCATTAAGCAATCTCTTGGCCAATTGCTGGCAGTCATCGAAGCTCCCGCTGACCGGGACCGCGCGGACGTTTCCCGTTACCGAGAGCATCTGCTTTTCCTGGACTTCAGATACCCTGTCGGCGGGATAAAGGACGAGGACGCTCGTATTGGGCACGCCGTAAAAGGCCGTCTGTATCGCCGTGCCCGTATCCCCTGATGTGGCAACTATAATGGCAGCACGCCTCTGCCTGCTCGAGAGATAATGGCTCATCAGTCTTGCCAGAAACCGGGCGGCAATGTCCTTAAAGCTGCACGAAGGACCCCTGTCGAGGCGGGCAATGACAAGGTTGTTGTCATCCAGGGCGTCTTCAATCGGTATATATATCTCACTATATGCGCCGTCGCAAATATCCCCAAGGACGTCATCCGGGATATCGTCCTGGGGGAGAAAGCCCCTCATTATCACCCATGCCAATTCCCCGTATGCAAGACCTGATAAATCGTTGATGGCCGTCTCGTTAAAACAGGGCAGCCCGGCGGGCATGAAGAGCCCGTAATCGGAAGAAAGCCCCCTTTCGAGCACTACGTTCCATTGGTAACGCTTTTTCGCCTTATGATCCCGTGTAGAAACGAACAGGTGTTCGTCCGCAGAGCCGCCAGGCAGTAATCGGCGCAATTTGTAAATATCCATTTAAGTCTCCTTTGTAAAATGGGGCATATGATTAAGATACAGGTAATTATAATTTATTAAAAGTATGCCTATTAGGTCAAATGTTATCAACCGGGTCGCGGTTATCGGTGTATGAAATCCTCCCCTTTACAAGGGGAGGTCAAATGTGGTTCTTTCTCATCTCAAATGGGTAAATTCTCCGATTTTGATTGACTGTCTTTTCTTCCCCTCTAATAAGAGGGGATTAAGGGGTGTGTTTATTTTTATTCTAATGGGGTATGCACATCATGACACCTGATACTGGATGTTGTGGCTTTACTGCCATCTGTGCGGCTATCTATTGTAGTTGGTGCCGTCAAGTGCATACCCCATTTTATTCTATTAAACACTGTCTTTAATGTCTTCTAACGCCCTCTTAATACACACCCCTGCACCCCTCTTTTTAGAGGGGAATTCTTAACTCGCCTTTCTTCTTTAATTAGAAAAGCTCATCTTTACCCACTCATTATGAGAAAGAGCCCAAATTTACCGTTTTAATTAATTCGAAGGAGGCATCTGAAAGCCGCTGTTGTCGATCTGGGGCACGGGGTTTATGTACAGCGGGAGCGACGCCTCATGCCGTCCGTCAATTGCCAGGTCTACGGCATATTCGCCTTGCTTCGGGAATTTCAGCCCTTGCAGGTTAAAAATCATATTGGCTGCAAGCGACGTAAGCGGTGTATCCTTGAACCGGATGTTCACGCCGGCCTCAAGCGGCGGCACGACTCCTTTTCCGTCCTCATCGACGATGTTGATCTTTACCGCATGAGCGCCTTCTTCCATTTTCATAAAGCGTATCCTCAAGGCAATAGCGCACTGCGGATGCACGGCGGGCATTTTCTTGGCCCATATCGTATCGAACGTGCCGAGGACGTTCAGTTTTCCCTGGTAATCGGTTGCGGCGTCGCACAGCACAAAGAGCTCGATCTTCATTTTATGTCTCCCGTGTAGGTTATCATGCATGATTATTATCTATATTTCCTTGAAAAATTTCATCCGCATCCGATCGGCGTTATGATTTGCGTCATGGCGCACTCCTAATACAAATGTTATAAAAAAAATAAAAAGATATGGAACAGGAGGGAATCATGGAGATACTTGATCTGAAGAAGCTGATAAAATTTTACCCGGATAAGATCTCGCGGGAGATGCTTTCCGATAAGCCCGAGATGAGGCTTGCCTTGATGTGTCTTGAACCCGGGCAGAAGCTCGAGCCGCACAAGGCGCCTTTGAGGCTCCTGATGTACGTTGTCGAAGGGAAGGGCACGTTCACAGTCGGGGACGAGAAGATTGAAGCGGCTGAAAAAACCTGTATCCTCTGCGAGCCTATGACCCCGCACGGCTTTACAGCGGACAAAGGTGAAAGGCTTGTCGTCATGGCGGTTGTGACTCCGGTGGAGTGATATATTCAAAATCACTGCTGTCCAAAATAATTTCAAATAAGGATGCTGCATGCCTCATAGACACAATGAATCGACGATTAATTGAAACGGCAAACCTCATCTTACAAGATAAATCTTTGCGGCTCATATTTCCGGTGTGATTTGGAGATGCTCGAATCTTTTTTTAAAAGGAGTCGTCATTGTGTCTATGAGGCATGCAGCATCCTTGAATGATCAGCCCGGTTTAAAATATTTTTATAACGTGATTTTGCGGCTTTTTCTGAGTGATAAAATGTGGTATTATACTTTTTAACAAACCCTGAAATTCGTCTGATATATCAGGTTCAATAAATTATAACAGGAGGTGTATAATGAAAAAACCCGTAATCGACTACGACGCATGCACGGGATGCGGCACATGCGTTGAGATGTGTCCCGAGGTGTTTGAGCTCGGCGACGACGGCAAGGCCTTCGTCAAAGCGGAGGATAAATGCGATACCTGCGATTGCCAGGAAGCCGCCGACACGTGCCCGTCAGAGGCGATAACCATCCAGTAACACTAAATAAGATTGAATATTTCTTTGAGCCCCGTTGAGAAGCGCTTCTCGACGGGGCATTTTTATTAAATTTTCAATACCCCGCAATCTCCGATGCGGGGTTCCCTTATACTTCCCTCCCCCTTGACGGGGGAGACTTCAGAATCCCCTTGCCGATCATATTATTGAAATTGAATTTCATTTTCTTGACAAATCGCAATCATATACGTGATAATATCGTGATGAAAAAGACCGCCGGCCGGGAGCCGGCCGTATCAAAAAAGATATCGGAGAAAAAAGAGCAGATACGGCTTCACCTGAAGCAGAAAGGCTTTAAAGCCACCCGTCAGAGGGACATTATAGCCGGTGAATTTCTCAGGAGCGGGGAGCACGTCACCGCCGAAGACCTTTATAAAAATATCAGCAGGAAGCACGACGATATCGGCTTTACAACCGTATACAGGACCTTAAAGCTCCTTTCAAGATCGGGGCTCGCAACTGAGAGAGTGTTTGCGGACCAGCTCACCAGATACGAGCCTATTTCTTCCGAAAGCCATCATGACCATCTGATATGCCTGAAGTGCGGAGCGATCACCGAATTCGAGAATTTAAAAATGGAGAGGCTGCAGGAAAAGATCGCCGACGAATTCGGGTTCCATATCGTAACGCACAAGATGGAATTCTACGGATATTGCAGAGCGTGCAGGTGACCGCATCCGCAAAAAATATTGTAGCCACGAATGCACACGAATAAACACGAATGAAAATCTGCGTCCTAATTTTATTCGTGATAATTCGTGACAATTCGTGGCTAAAAAGATTTTCTAACTTGTGGAAGTTTGGAGATGATAAATAATGCATGAACACTGCCGCAAGAACGACGACGTTAAAAGCGACGCCTCAAAAATATTTCTCGTAGGCAACCCTAACGTGGGAAAAAGCGCCATTTTCGGCTTGCTGACCGGGAGATACGTTACGGTCTCAAACTATCCCGGCACGACCGTCGAAGTGACAAAAGGCGAAGTCTCGATACACAGGAGCAAGCACATTGTCGTGGATACGCCCGGCGTCAACAGCCTCGTGCCGATGAGCGAGGATGAAAAAGTTACGAGGGACATCCTGCTTGCCGAAAAACCTGAAGCGGTAGTCCAGGTCATCGATGCCAAAAACATCAAGAGAGCGCTCTTTCTCACGCTTCAGCTTACCGAAATGAAAGTGCCCCTTATTGTTGATTTGAACATGAAAGATGAGGCTGCAAGCAGAGGAATAGAGATTGATGAGAGCGCCTTGAGCAATATTTTCCGGGTGGCCGTGGTCTCAACGGTCGCCGTACAAAAAAAGGGGATTTCCCCCCTTAAAAAGGCTGCTGTCCATCCGATGATCTCAAGTTTCAGGTTTTCTTACGATGCGAACATTGAGGAATACGCCGCAAAAATAGAGGCCCTCCTTCCCGAAGCTAACATCTCGAAGCGTTCGCTGGCGCTCATGATACTTTCAGGGGACAAGACCTTAAAGAGCTGGCTGCTTGCAAACCTGCCCGGGGAAAAAATAAAGCGGCTTGAAGCGCTCAGGGACAGAGCAGAAGAAAAATATTCAACGCCTTTGAGCTTGGTCATCAGCCAACAGAGACTTAAGGCCGTTGACGGCATCACGGATGAAGTATTGACAAAAACGGCGCCTGAGAAGACGGGCTGGTCCGGGTTTTTCGGCGAGCTTACGACGCATCCGACGTGGGGCGTGCCTTTTCTCCTTCTGGTCATTTATGCCCTATATGAATTTGTGGGAGTATTCGGTGCGGGGACGCTGGTGGATTTGCTTGAAGAAGTGATCTTCGGCAAGTACCTGAACCCGTGGGCTGAGAAGATAGTGACTGCCTTCATTCCGGGGCAGCTTTTGCAGGAGCTGCTCATAGGCCCGTACGGGATCGTTACAATGGCCCTTACGTATGCGATCGCGATCATCCTACCGATAACGGCAACCTTTTTCATCGCATTCTCGATAATGGAGGACTCAGGCTATCTCCCGCGCCTTGCCGCCATGCTGAATAAGATCTTTCAGACGATGGGGCTGAACGGCAAGGCCGTCCTGCCGATGATCCTCGGGCTCGGATGCGATACCATGGCGACCCTTACGACCAGGATACTCGATACGAAAAAAGAGAGGATAATAGTCACCCTGCTGCTTGCGCTCGGGGTCCCCTGCTCCGCACAGATCGGCGTGATACTGGGCATGTTCGGCAAGCAGCCGGTTGAGGCGCTGATAGTTTGGCTGGTTGTCTTAACGGGCGTGATCTTGTTTGTCGGCTTCCTTGCCGCAAGGATAATCCCCGGGCGCAGGACGGATTTCATACTTGAGCTGCCGCCGATCAGGATGCCCCAATTTTCCAACGTCCTCATTAAAACGTTAAGCCGCATCGAGTGGTATTTAAAGGAGGCCGTCCCCCTCTTCATACTCGGCACGCTGATCTTGTTTACGGCCGACAAATTAAAGATACTCCCCTTCTTGCGGGATGCGGCGTCCCCGTTGATCGTAAATTTCCTGGGGCTGCCTCCGCAGGCGACGGAATCTTTCATAATGGGTTTTTTAAGACGTGATTACGGCGCCGCCGGGCTCTTCGCCCTGCAGGAAAAGGGCCTGCTCAATACCGAACAGGTCGTAGTAAGCCTCGTAACCATTACGCTGTTCATTCCGTGCATCGCAAATCTGTTCGTAATAATAAAAGAGCGCGGACTGAAAACGGCCCTCATGATCGCGGGCTTTATCTTCCCCTTTTCGGTCCTTGTCGGAGGGGCGCTTCACAGGCTGCTGCTGTGGATGAAAATCTTCAATTAATGTAAAATGGAGATTGTCCCGCATGCGCGAAACTGAAAACATAAACATACGAAAAGCCGTTGTCCTCTGGCTGATTACCGGCATATATATGGGGCTTATTTTTTACCTCTCTTCCAGGACCTGGGAAACACCCGAGCTCCCGACCGATTTCGACAAGGTTATCCACGCGGTCATCTATATCCCCCTCGCCTTCCTTTTTTACCTTTCACTCAAAAAAAGCGGCCTCAAAAGAAACGTCTTTATCACGGCGGTCTTCCTGACGGTTCTTTACGGGATTTCGGATGAGCTCCATCAATCCTACGTGCCCGGAAGGGAAAGCAGCATCGCCGACGCCTTTGCGGATTTTGCAGGTGCGATGTTGGGAAGCCTTGCGGCAACTTTTCTGAAGACCTGATTCGTTGACTTGCATCCCGAATCGGAATCCTGTATTCTTGTACATATCATTGCTGAAAATTACAGGAGGTCTTTATGACAAAATCAATAAGAGGCACCAGGACGGAGCAGAATCTTTTAAAGGCTTTTGCCGGAGAGTCGCAGGCCAGGAACAGGTACGCTTATTTTGCGGGCGCAGCCGGGAAAGAAGGATATGAGCAGATAGCGGCCTTTTTTCTCGAAACGGCTGAAAACGAAAAAGAGCATGCGAAGGTCTTTTTTAAATATCTTGAAGGCGGAGATATGGAGATCACGGCAGCTTATCCGGCGGGAAAGCTCGGGAGCACGCAGGAAAATCTCGAGCATGCCGCCGCGGGTGAAAACCTCGAGTGGACCGTTATCTATGCGGATTTTGAAAAGACAGCTATGGATGAAGGATTCACGGAGATAGCGGAAGCCTTTAAACAAATTGCGAAGGTCGAAAGATTTCATGAAGCAAGATACAGAAAGCTGTCGTCCAATATAAAGGACGGCGCCGTCTTTAAGAAATCCGCCGCCGCAAAATGGCACTGCAGGAACTGCGGCTATGTTTTTGAAGGAGACAAAGCCCCGAAGGAATGTCCCGCCTGCAAACACCCGCAGGCCCATTATGAGATCCTGGCTGAAAACTATTAGCCCTTATTCGTTAACCGTGTCCGTTGTCCGTGTCCGTTATTTTTTACGGACACGTTAACCGGACACGGTTAACGCTGCTCCGCCTCTTATCTTATTATCCTCGGCATTATCGGGCCTTTTCCTTTTTCCACCCTCTCTTCGGGATTGTGATAGAACTTGAACCTGAACAGGGCGTCAAGGCCGTGGCAGTCCATGCAGAGGAGGCTGTAAGTCTGCATCCTGAGGAAGCTGTTCGTTGCCGTGCCCTCGACATTAACCCCGGCGCCTATGACGTGGAATTTCGGATCCCATTGATGGACGTTGTGGCACGAAGGGCATGATATATTGCTGACTGTGACAAATTCACCGGTGCCTTTATCGTAAAGAGGGAAATAATTAGGCTTGCCCTTGATATCCCTTCCGCCGGCGTTGGTGATGAGCATGCCCTCGGGATGCGAGGCGATCACGGGGATTTTATCTTTTGCGACGCTGTGTTCGGAATGGCATGTATTGCACATCATATCCAGTATGCTGGCCCCTTTGCCGAAGCCCTGCGCCCAGAGCTTCAATTGGATTTTACCGTTATGGATCAGATGACAGGCGCCGCACGTCCCGGATTCGGCGGGAGTCTGCCCGGCGATATTCTTAAACGTCGGCGATATATAAATAAGGTCGTGGTCGGTCTTTTCAAGATAACCTTTGTCGGGGTGGCAATTGTCGCACAGCTTCGGCGACGGCGAATTTTCGAGTCTTAAAAAACTGTTTTGCGAATTCCCTTCAATATCCTTGTAATGATCTCCGGAGATAACTTTTGCAGGGTCCCAGCGGTGCGGGTCATGGCAGGTCTCGCAGGTCATCACGCCCTTCTTTGACACCTTCCCCTCTTTGTCGAAGAGCGGTAGGGTGGTAGAAAGCCCTTTCTCGGCAGGAGAGACGTTCAGGGGATGGGAATAGTCTTTTATCACCTTTTTATTGGCCATGCCCTTTTCATTGTGGCAGCTTATACACAGATCCTGTACGGCCTGACCGCTCTTTGTCTTTATCTCCCTCCCCCATAAGTAGCTCTTCTGGCCTCCATGCACTATATGGCAAACGGCGCATAATCCCGATTCGGAAGGGGTTTTATTCAAGAAATTTTTTTCCTCAGGCGCGATTTTAGCGATGTCGTGTTTTGAGCCTGCTATAGTAAATTTATTATTATGACATTCCCCGCAGATATCCGGAGAAGATTTCCTCAGGAAGGAAGTGGTTTGGTCCCCCCCGACGTCTTTTCTTATTTCCCCTTCGGTTGAATCCGCACGCCATCTGTGAGGGTCGTGACAGGTGGTGCATGTTACCCTTCCGTCTCTGTCCTGGACGCCGTAAGAGTTAAAAAGAGGAAGCGCCAATTTATCTTTTTCGACGCCTATGACAGTCAGCAGCAGGTCTTTATCCTCTCTTTCAAAGGGATTGACGTCTACGGGATGCCTGTAGTCCAGGACTTCGGCTTTTTCAGCGACCTTGCCTTTGGTGTGACAGCTCAGGCAGAGCTGGGTTACGAAATCAGTCCCTTCGCCTGCCTTTCTCGCTTCCTTGTGCGGCAGATGGCAGGCGGAGCATGGGCCCGCCTCAGCAACTGTCTTTCCGTCCAGATTTTTTTCACCCGGGGCCGAATGCTGAAGATTATGTTTTGTATTTTCGATAGATTGCTTATCCGTGTGGCACGTCAGGCATAAAGTGGATTTATTGTCCCGCTTTATCAAAAGCAATTTCTGCTCGATTTTATTATTATGCACCTTGTGGCAGGTCTGGCATATGATCTGGGCGTTATACCCCAGCTCCGCCCCTCTTTGAAGCAGCTCATTGGGTATCTTTGCCTGGTCCGGAGTTATGTTTATGACGTGGAAGTGATTCCTTTTGCCGTCGGGTGTAAAGATATTTTTATCCGTATGGCATTCAAGGCAGAGATGGGAGTTCTTGGCGCTCTCGATTAAAAAGCTTTCATTCGGCGAGCCGTGCACCGTATGACAGGTTTCGCAAATGATATGGTTTTTTTGATCTCCGACGACGGCGCCGTAATTAATAAGGGTTTTGGGGATCTCTTTCTCTCCCGGGCCGACAGGGTGGTTGCCGAACGGCGGCCCCCCGTCTTTGTCAGGGTGGCACATGACGCACATCGCGGAGTTCTTGTTTGAAGCCCTGATAAAGATGGTCTTTTCCATGCCCATTTCGCTTGAGACGCCGTGCGCGGTATGACACGTAAAGCACTGCATCTTGCCGTCCTTGTCCAGGGGGAATACTTTGGGTATCTGCATTGTCGGGGGGGGCGGCTGGTTGACTTTATGCCTGAGATCGTTGTATACCCTGGCCCTCGAATCGACAACGCTCCCGTCGTGGCAGGAAAAACACATCTCGGGCTTGGCTGCGACCTTTTCCGCGGTATACTCCACGAGGTCCGAACCCCTGCCGTGAAGATAGAAGGTGTCGATCCAGTTGTAATGGCATATGGCGCATTCCTTTGCCGAGTCGGGATTCCCGGGCGCCTCGGCCTGCTGGGCAAAAGAAACGCCTTGTAACAAAGCGAATGAAATAATCAGCAGATTAATATAACTTATCTTTTTCATCGCAATTTCAAATCACTCACTCACTCTCTCCCCCTATGCCGTATACGCTCACCCTTTCCGCAAACATCTCCACGACGTAAAGCCTTTTATTTTTGCCGTCAATGAACAGGCCTACAGGGGTGGTGAATCTCCTGACCGTGCCTTTCGATGCGTCGCCTACTGCGGAATAGAATTCGCCCGATGATCTGAACACCTGGATCACACCCATATAGCTGTCGCTTACATAGACCTTGTCGTCGTCAAGCGCAACTCCCTTGGGCCTGAAGAATTCCCCTTTTTCGACCCCCCAACCTCCTATGCTCGTAACGTAACGGCCTTCGGGATTAAGCACCTGGACTCGTGTATTGATTACGTCGGCAACGAACAGATAGTTGTGTTTATCGAGGTCCATAAGAAACGGGTATCTGAACTCCCGCTCTCCTTCGCCCGGGCTGCCGTATGTATCTATTAATTGCCCGGTCGCCAGACTATATACAAGAATGTAATGATTATTATTGTCCGCCACGTAGAGCTTATTCCCGGATTCATCAATCGCTACGTCGGTGGGATCAGCGGGTCTGCCGCTTTTTGAGGAGATCTTTATTTGCCCGAGAAAGCCGCCCGTGGAATTGAAGGCCTGGACCCTGTGGTTGCCTGAATCAGCTACATAAACCCTTCCCGTGCTGTCGATGTCGATTCCCAGGGGAAAATTGAATTCACCGTTGCCCCCCCCTTTCTTACCGAAGGAAAAGATGAACTTGCCGCTCTGGTTGAATACCTTTATCTTGTTGTTTACCCCGTCCACCACGTATATAAATCCGTCTCTTGAAACCGACACGTCGCTCGGCTCCTTAAAATCGGACGTTATGTCAAAAAGATGCTTGACGTTTGTAAGTCTTATGCCGTAAGCGGGTGACGCAAAATGCGTGGAAAAGAAAAAGGAAGCGACTATTAAAAATATGAAGCTGCGGATTCTTAAAATGTTATATGGCAGAACGTTGCTCAAGGTAACAGTATTATAACAAATTGAAAATCAAACGGTGACGTCATAACTTGAGTGGTTTTAAAATATATCTAACTCAGGTTGAAGAGGCAGAACCGCTCCCTTGACGTTTCAACTCTCAGGTTACGTGCCTTTTTTCTTCACCGGCTCGGGCTGCGGCGCCGGCGCGGGAGCAGGAGCTTCGCCGGGATGGAGCATTCTCGGCATGTAGAATTTTGTATAATTCTTTATCATTCCTACTACTTCGGTGCTTATGATGGAATCTATCCTTTCTTTCGGATACCCGAGATCCTCGAAAGGCAGTATGGAAGCTTCTTTTTGATGACATTCTTCACACATCACGGGCTGTTTGCTTACGATCTTATGGATCATCTTTTTTGCCTTGGACCTCTGTGATTCCGTGAGGGATTTCTCTTTTTCCCTGTACTCGCGCACAAAACCGATCCTTTCTTCCGAATCAATTCTCTCGAGTTTTCCGCCGATGCGCTCAAACGATATTATCTTGGCGCGATAGGTGCCGGGCGTCGAGCCCTTGACCGGACTTTCCACTATATCGCCGGTCGTCCTGTCGTACCACTTGAACACCCTCACTTTTTGAGAACCCTCGGGCTTTACGTGACAGGTCTCGCAGCCGACGAAAAACGCATGCATATTCAAAAAGGCCCTCAAATCCTTCAACTGGTCATGCGGCATGTCTCCGTGGCATTCAACGCAGTAGGACCTTTTGTCGGGGCCGACCTGGAAACCGATGTGGTGGAAATGTCCTTTTATCCTTTTTTCTTCGAGTATCTTGTAACCGAGGTAGTGCTTTACCTTCTCTTCGCTCTCAAGTATGACCTTCTCAAAGGTGGTCTTCTCCGCCTCTTTCTTTTTCTGCTCCTTGAATTTTGTGATTTCGAGCGCCTGTTTCCTGTTGTGATATTCTTCAAAGAGATGGGCAAAAGTCACCTGCCAGATTATCGCGATAAAGAATATCACCAACACCATAAAACCCAGCATGTATATTTTGAAAAAGAAGTTCTTCATGAGGAAGGCCCTCCTTCGGCAGATTCGTGTCCGTGAGCGCCGTGCGGCGGCAGTATCTCATGCTCAAGCCCGGCCTTTTTCATGACCTTAACGTAATATTCATAATGCTCCTCCGCCATCAGCTCCTCAGACAGGTAGCCGGTGAGAAAAACGGTGCCCATAGGAAAAACGGATATTGAGAAATGTACGTTATACCAGTGCCATATGAATAAAAACAGCGCCGCAAGCAGGGCTTCGTCGCTGTGCGCTATTAAGGAAAAATTCAAGACCCAGCCGGGCAGGATATGTGTGGCGAGCTCCTTGTTCCACATGATCAATCCTGAAAAACCTATGATCACCATGCCCCAGAAAGGCGCCCAGTAGTCGAATTTTTCCTTCCAGGTGAAGTTGTCGCCTTCAGGGCGTTTATTAGTCATATATAACAGATACTTCATAAGACCTGCGATGTCCTTTGCGTCCTTGAGGTTTGGAGTAAGCGGCTGGTCTGCCAACACTTTTAAAACTCTGACGGTGCTTAGCTTCCCTTCTTTCTTCTTTATCGGAGCGATATAGAATTTGCGTATAACGTATATCAGGTAAACGATGTGAAAGAAAAATAATATCATCAGGATAGCGCCGGCGGTCTTATGAATGATCGGCGCAACCTTAATGCCTCCGAACAATGCATAGAGATACGGCGCCCAGGAGGCGCTTGAGAATTTAAGCGGCATACCCGTTAAAACCAGGATGACGACGCCTACGGCCAGGATAAAATGCTGTATCCTCTGGTTAAGGGTAAACCTGAAGAAATATTTTTTCCCGTCTTTTATTTTTATTATCGGATAGCGTTCCATTTTTTTCTATTTCCTCCCTTTAATTGTGGCATTCGGGAAAAATCTTCTTATCAAATCAAGGAGTATGATCACCATTAAAGGCAGCAGCGTGCCGCCGGTCAGTATGATGAAAAATGCGGTGAAGAAGTATTGAGCCGGGCTCTGCTCCAGGCTGAATTCGGAATGAACCCCGTATGTTGCAAGCTTCGGCGATGCGCCCGGATGACAATCTATATTGCTGCAGATTTTCCCTCTGTTGTATTCATGGGTTGAAGCCTGCACATTTTTGTGGCTCAACATCTGATGGACGGATTCACCTTTGTTTACATGACAGTCAAGACAGTCCGGGATCCTCTCATCAAGGAACCGTGCGGCCTTGCCGTGAAACGTTTCACTGTATGAAAATACGGCCTTTGTCGATAAGCCGTGTCTCGCGACGATAGTCTCGTCGTCATGACACCTTGCGCATACCTCGGCGATATTAAGAGGGTTTCTGCTCTTGTGCAGTCTCGTTGTTACGTGATTATAAAACCTGTATATAAAATCTTCTTTTTTGTGACAAACCCTGCATCTGCCCAATGCGGCATCCGAGATCCCCGGACGCACCTTTTTAAAGAAGGAAAGCGGCCTGTACAGCGGCTCGTCATGGCAGTCTTTGCACATAGGCATGTCTTCAACGTATTTCTTGGGTTTACCGCTTGCGTCCGTGGTCCCATGAACGCTTTTTGCCAAAAAGGTGTCCACGTCCTTGTGGGAGAATTTCTTTTCCGTCGAAGGCTCTACAATATGGCACTCTACAAGACAGTCAACCTTCTTGGCCGGCTTGTGAGGGATCTCCGTGATGTCCGTGTGGCAGCCTTCGCATTTAACCTTGGAGTGCACGCTGTTGACAAAAATGGATTCATTGACAAAAAAGAGTCTCATTTTGCCTTCTTCGTCAACCCTGCTCATTCCGGCGTACTTGTGACACAAGAGGCAGTTGCCGATATCGGAGGCATATGAATTGCCGGGTGTATGGAGAAGGAATATCAGAATAAAAATCCCGAAGGGAAGAAAGAATTTTGAAGCTCGTCTTAAAGCCGTCATAGTTTTACCCCACCGTTAAAACCTTATTTTTGACTTTTTACGTTGTGAAAAGAGGAACTGCTTTCGTTCTAATTTACGACAAGAAAAGTTCGTTTGTAAAATAATTAATTATTATAGACCTATAAAACCGGATTGACCGGGTAATCTTCGTTTCTAATGACTGTATTCAGATGCTCACTCCCCGAGGATTTTCACCAGCACCCGCTTTTTACGCATGCCGTCAAACTCGCCGTAGAAGATCTGCTCCCACGGGCCGAAGTCGAGCTTGCCGTTTGTCACGGCCACGACAACTTCACGACCCATTACCTGCCTTTTCAGATGCGCGTCTCCGTTGTCCTCGCCAGTGCGGTTATGGCGGTATTGAGAAACGGGTTCATGCGGAGCGAGTTTTTCGAGCCAGTCGTCATAGTCCTGGTGGAGGCCTGATTCGTCATCATTGATGAAGACGGACGCCGTGATGTGCATCGCATTAACAAGCGTCAACCCCTCTTTGATGCCGCTTTCCCTGAGACAATCTTCAACCCGCGGCGTGATGTTGATGAATGCGCGGCGAGTGGGGACATTGAGCCAAAGCTCCTTGCGAAAAGATTTCATAAGCCCTCCTATGAATTTGAATTAGAGTCTGCTTATAAAGCGCCGCTTCGTCATTCCCGTGAAAACGGGAATCCAGAAGATATAAACTGGATTCCGGCTTAAGGAATGCCGGAATGACAGGCAAACATAGTTTATAGACAGACAATACTTACCTATTGTTCATTGTTCATTGACAATTAATTTTACAATCCTCTCCGCCGCTTCATCCGGCGAAATTTCTTTTGTGTCGATTGTTAAATCAGGTTCCTCCGGCTCTTCATACGGTACGTTTATCCCCGGCACAGGCCAGCCGGCTCTGCCTTTTTCGTAAATCTCTTTCGGCGCCGAGTGTGTATCAACCCTCGCTTTCTCGCGCTCCACACATAATTCGATAGGGCATTTCAAATAAACCTCAATAAAATCCGGGATCAGCTTTCTTGCAAGATCTCTCCACGCTCTCCTGCTGCCGGTGGCGTCAATGATCACGTTATGCCCGAGCTCATAGATGGTCTTTGCTGCATAAACAAGAGACCTGTAGACGTATTCCCTTTCCGCATCCGAATAATCCGGCTCAGGGGTTACGACCTTTCGCAGCTCATCCATCCTGAGAATTACGGCATCCGGGGCTCTCTTCTTCAAGGCGGATGAAACCACGCTCTTTCCGCTTCCCGGCAGGCCGGTAATCCAAATGACATAAGGCATGCGGATATTATACTGCAAAACACTACTGTCCGAAATTATTCCAAATAAAAAAGGCCGAACACCTCATAAACACAATGACGACTCCTTTTAAAAAAAGATACAAGCGTCTGCCGAATCATGCCGGCAATATGAACCGTAAAGATTTATTTCTCAAATGAGGTTCGGCCTTTCAATCAATTGTCGATTCATTGTGTTTATGAGTAACCCTTCAGTGAAGGGTGGATTAGATAATTCCCCTCTTTGGAAAAGAGGGGTTAGGGGAGATTTTATTGAATAATTATAGAGTCATATAAAAATCCCCCCTCGCCCCCCTTTGCTAAAGGGGGGATATTAGAACCCGT
>JACRHB010000214.1 GCA_016217725.1 Nitrospirota bacterium
CAATGTCGCCATCCGGGTGAATTTTGACAATACCGACGCCTTCAAGGTGATGGGCCGGGGAGAGCTGCAATTGGCAATCCTGATTGAGATGATGCGCCGGGAGGGGTATGAACTCTCCGTCTCCATGCCCGAGACGATCACGAAGGAGATCGACGGCGCCCTCCATGAACCGATGGAACTCCTCGTCATCGACGTGCCGGAGGAGTTTGTCGGCGTAGTAACCCAGCAGATCGGGATGCGGAAAGGCCGGATGCAGAAGATGCAGAATAACGGCCACGGACGGGTCCGACTGGAATACCGGATCCCCTCCCGGGGGCTGATCGGCTTCCGGTCCCAGTTCCTGACCGACACGAAGGGGACGGGGCTCCTGAACCACCTGTTCGACGGCTACGAGAAGTGGCACGGCCCGATGTCCAAGCGGCAGACGGGGGCGCTGGTGTCCGATCGGGCCGGGAGCACAACCGTCTACGCCCTCTTTCACCTTCAGCCGCGGGGGACACTCTTCCACAATGAAGGGGTGACCGTGTACGAGGGGATGATCATCGGGGAGAACTCCCGGGACAACGACCTGGACGTGAACGTCGTCAAGGAAAAGAAGCTGACCAATATGAGGGCCTCCAGCGCCGACGATATCGTCCAGCTCATTCCGGCGAAGACGCTGAATCTGGAGCAGGCGATCGAGTTTATCAAGGAGGACGAACTGGTGGAGGTCACCCCCCAGTCGGTCCGGTTGCGGAAGCGGGTCTTGGAGGCGAACAAGAGGCCGAAGAGGGACAAGGGGTAAGGACGAGAGAAGATCTTTTTAGAAAGAATCAGCAGATCTGAATATCCCGGCCTCTCGATAGGGAGAATATTATTGCATGCCGACAATCCTTTTGATCTCAGGGTGGCGGGTATTCTTCTATGCCAATGAGGGGAACGAACCGATCCATGTTCACTGTCGAAAAGGTGACATGGAATGCAAATACTGGTTGGACCGCGATAACTACGGGCTTGAGGAGGTGTTCGCCTTTAATATGTCTTCAAAGGAAAAAAGGGAAATACGGCAGATCCTTTTTGAGCATTTCCAGTATATCGAACAACAATGGGATGAATTTCAAAGGAGACGCCAATAATGCCACGCTGTCATGAAATATTGGGTCTGCATTTTGAAGGGGACTTATTAGTCATGACCATTGACGGAGAAGAAAGGCGATTCTCCGTCGCCGGGGTGTCGCCGGTACTTGCGAGAGCCACCGAAAAGGAGAGGAATGCTTTTGAAATTTCCCCTTCCGGATATGGGATCCATTGGCCCTTGCTGGACGAGGATCTGTCCACAGATGGTTTGCTGGGGATCGTTCATTCCCCGGATATTCAGAAAAAGACTGCCTGACGAATTGCAAGAAAGATTCTGAAAGCACAGATGTGTTGAATATGTCCAAAGTTGAGAAAATATAATCCAGGAGATATGATTTGTGATCTCTGTGGGGAACAAACCACCAAGAAGAAGGTGAAAAGGCAACACTGGCTTCACGGGAAGCTGTATATCGTGGAAAATGTCGAAGCGGAAGTCTGTCCGGGTTGTGGCGAACGGTATTTCCACGCGAAAACCCTTGATATGATCGATCGTCTTCTTGAGGCAACTCATGATGTGAAGGATCGGATGGAGGTTGAGGTCGTCAGTTTGTGATGAAGACGCGGAGAATTGGCGCAAGGGACATAAGGATAAGTCGCAAGGAGGGTTCCATGCATCGCAGTGGAGCCGTTAGTGGGGTATCACATTCGGATCAAATTCTCGGATGGCCTGGAAGGGGTCGTGAATCTTTCCGGTCTGGCGGGGAAAGGGGTTTTTAAAGCGTGGAACGACCCGGAACATTTCCGATCTGTCTTTGTCGATCCGGAAAGCCATACGATCGCATGGCCTTGGGATATCGATCTCTGTCCGGATTCCTTGTACGCGGAACTTCGTCTGTCCGGAGGATAAAATGACCGTGAAAGATATTGCAAAAAATGTGATCGACGCACTACCCAATGAGGCAAACATGGATGATATTATTCATGCCTTGTATGTCAATATAAAGTTCAAGCATGGTGAACATGAGATCCGGGAAGGAAAAGGGATTGCGCACGAGGAAGCCAAGAAGAGATTACAAAAATGGGCAAAGTAGTTTGGGCCCCCTCGCCGATGGTTTGCTGGGGATCGTTCATTCCCTCAAGTAGGAAGCTGAATGAAGAAAACCTATATCTTCATGCTTTCAGATAAGGACAGAAAAAGACACGAACATATTTCAGAGAAGGGAAAAATCACCGGTTTCGTCGTGCAGTATGAAACCTTGATTGAAGGAAAATGGACTCCGGTTGTCAGATATGATACGGCTCACGGATTTGCCCATAAGGATCTGATGAATCCGGATGGCAGTCAAGAAAAGGTGTTGTTGGGAAGTATTGGTCTCAGCGAAGCCCTCATCCTGGCGGATAGAGATATCAACGAAAATTGGGAATGGTATCAAGAAAGATATCTTCGGAGGATGATATGACAGGAGAAGATCTCTTCAGAAAAAATCAACAGCTCTCTACGGAGTTTGAATTGTATCTCCTCGAACATCCGGAGATAGAAGAACAGATTCCCGATAATGCCATGATTGTCCTTGTTCCCGAATATGATCCTGAACTTGCGGAAAAAAATATCCAGCTTGCGAAGGCGAACAAGGAGCCGGGACAGACGATCGTCTATGTGAGAGTGGAGAAATTGAGGGCATCGAGGATAGAAGGACTTACCCTCCAGGTGGCATGAGGGGGAGCGTTATGGCGGAAGTTGACTGGAAGGACTATATCCATTCGGTTCCGGAGGTCTTGCGGGGCAAACCGGTGGTCAAGGGAACACGCTTGTCCGTTGAATTTATTCTGGGACTTTTCGCCGAAGGCTGGACGGAACAGAAGGTCATTGGAAATTATCCGGCGTTGAAAAAAAAGAATCCCTTCGCGCCGTTTTTGCCTTTTCCGCGTCGTGCATGCGCGAAGAGTCGCTATACCCTATTCAGGCCGGTAGCTCAATATGAAAAGGGCTGTTTCCCAAGAAAAGTTAAAAGAGATCATTCACCGGATCGTCGAGGTAGCGAAACCCGATAAGATCATCCTGTTCGGTTCCGCCGCAAGAGGAGAGATGGGACCCAACAGCGACGTCGATTTGCTGGTGGTTAAAAGCGGAGACTTCCACCGTGGGTGCCTGACGGAAGAGATCTACATGAACCTCTTCGGGGTGGGCCAGGCGGTCGATATTATTGTCGTGACGCCTGAGGATGTCGAACGGTATAAGGATAGTTTCGCCGTGGTGATTTATCCGGCGTTGAGGGAAGGGAAGGTTGTCTATGCCCCCTTATAAGAGATCACTGGATGATTCCTTAATGATTTTTCTTGGCCATAACAGCAGTAAAATTAGAGCGGGGTCATTATGGAATTCAGGGTTGGTGAATTATTTTGTGGTCCCGGTGGTTTAGCTTCCGCGGCCAAGTCTGCAAGAGTCGAGGCAAAGGGGAAAATATACTCTATTTCTCATGCTTGGGCGACTGATTATGATAAAGATACTTGTGCAACATACCGGTACAATATTTGCCCAGATAATCCTAAATCCGTCGTGTGTTGCGATATTAGGAAACTCAGCCTTAAAAAGCTGGAGAAAATTTCCCCGATAGATGCTCTGGCATTTGGTTTTCCGTGCAATGACTACAGCGTTGTTGGTGAACAGAGGGGAATGGACGGAGTTTATGGCCCTCTATACTCTTACGGTGTAAAAGCATTGAAATATTTTCAGCCCAAATTTTTCCTGGCCGAGAATGTGGGTGGGTTAAGGAATGCGAACGACGGAAAATCCTTGGATAAAATATTATGTGAACTGGAACAAGTAGGGTATGTTATTACCCCCCATTTATATAAATTTGAACAGTATGGAGTTCCGCAGGCGAGGCATAGGATTATTATTATTGGAATTCGAAAAGACATTAAAGTTAACTTTTATGTGCCGGCCCCAAATCGAGTAATTCCGGCATCCTGCAGAGAAGCTATTGAGAACCCACCGATACCGAAGCACGCTCTTAATAATGAACTCACAAAGCAATCTCAGCAGGTTATAGCGCGATTGCAGTATATACGCCCTGGTGAAAATGCTTTTACCGCTACGCTTCCTGAGAAGTTGCGTCTCAATGTCAGGGGCGCCAAAATCAGCCAAATATATAAAAGGCTCGATCCTGATAAGCCAGCCTATACAGTTACAGGGAGCGGAGGCGGGGGAACCCATGTTTACCATTGGAAAGAAGATAGGGCTCTAACTAACAGAGAGCGTGCGCGGTTGCAAACCTTTCCGGATGACTTTGTCTTTATAGGTTCTAAAGAAAGCGTCAGAAAACAAATTGGAATGGCTGTTCCGCCATTAGGGACAAAGAGTATCTTTGAGGCAGTTCTTAAGAGCTTTGCGGGAGTTGATTACCCGAAGATAGAAGCCAACATAAAAAATAGTGTTTACGACAACCGAACCAACACCCAGCAGTTGCTGTTGTTGGAAAATGGCAAATACGTTGCTTGTTAAATTATCCGAATGATTATAGATAATCTATTTGACCAAGTTCTAGTTGAACCCGTAAAACAAGGGGCGGACCATCTTTTTATTGTCTCAGGATATGCAACTGCAACCATGACTTCTCATCACATTGAGACCATAAAAAAGAATCTCAGAAAACAGGTCCACATCAGTTTGATTGTTGGGATGTGTCCATATGATGGTTTATCCTTAAGCAACCACAAGGCATTTCAGCAGTTGGCATCAGCAGATTATTCCAGTAATTTTGAATGTAGTTATATCGTTCAGCCCCCGCCAGTTCACTCGAAATCATACGCATGGTTTCGTGGCAAAACGCCAGTTTGCGGATTTGTCGGGTCCGCAAATTATACTCAAAATGCTTTTAGCAACAATCAACGGGAGATGTTAGTTCACGATGATCCTATTCGCGGATTTGCTTATTTTCAAAGTTTAGTATCTGACACGATCTATTGCACGCATCATGAAGTAGAGAATTACGTTGAAGTTTATCGTGATACATATTATGCCCGGAGAAAGAAGGAGCGACTCGAACGAGAGGGACTTCAACTTATAACTTCAAGAAGACCTGACCTCCAAGGTTTGCCGGGAATCAGAATCTCATTGCTCGACAAAAAAGGAGGTCTTCCGCAACGTTCCGGCCTGAACTGGGGGCAACGCCCTGAATATCGGCGTGATCCTAATCAGGCGTACATAAAACTTTCTTCCATAGTTTATAAAACGGATTTTTTCCCACCCATTGCCGTCCGTTTTACGATCTTAACTGATGACAACAAAGTTTTGGTTTGTACAAGAGCACAGCAAAACGGCAAGGCTATTGAATCACCAAGCAACAATAGCTTGATTGGTGAATATTTTCGCTATCGGCTTGGTGTTCCCTCCGGAAATTCAGTAAGGAAACAGGACCTAATCAATTACGGCAGGTCAGATGTTGATTTCTATAAAATTGATGAAGAAACTTATTTTATGGATTTTTCTGTTTCTGCCAGTGGTGGATAATCTTACCAAAGAACAACGGCATAAAACCATGCAAGCTATCCGCTCAAGGGGAACTACTCCGGAGCGGTTGGTAATGCGGGAATTAAAAAGAAGAAAGATTTATTTTGCACGCCATGTGGACATTTTATTTGGAAAACCTGATATTGTATTCAGAAGGAAGAAAATCGCGTTATTTATTGATTCGGATTTTTGGCATGGTCATCCCAAGCGCTGTATAATGCCTAAAACAAACATTGACTACTGGTCAAATAAAATTGCTCAAAATCGGAATCGTGATAAGGAGGTCAATCGCACCTTAAAACAAAATGGCTGGAAGGTTGTTAGATTGTGGGAGTTTGATGTTAAGAAGCACCTTGAAAAATCCGTTCAAAAAGTACTTTCTGAACTTCGGAAAAATTGAAGAGGGAAATCATCGGATCATCGCAGTGCCCATGCGCACCGACATTCACGGTTTGCCCCTCGGGTCATCCCTGGAGCGACTGTCGGTTCGTCGTCGGAGCAGGGAGAGCGGAGACGGCGAACCGCCGGAGAGAGCGGAGGCAGGATGCCGGAGCGAACGGCAAGCGGAAGGGATGACCCGAGGGGCAAACCCCCTTTATGGTGTAAAGGTCCGTTCGTCCTTCGACAGGCTCAGGACGAACGGCAACGCGACGAGGAATGATGTATCAGATAATAAAAACCGAGATTGCTTCGTCGCTTCGCTCCTCGCAATGACACATTCAATGGCGCACTTTTAATGACACCTTTTTAACGACAACTTTAAGGTAACCATGCCCAAGCGCACCGACATCCATAAGATCCTGCTGATCGGCTCCGGCCCGATCGTGATCGGCCAGGCCTGCGAGTTCGACTACTCGGGGACGCAGGCTTGCAAGGCCCTCAAGGAGGAGGGGTATCAGGTGGTCCTGGTGAATTCCAACCCGGCCACGATCATGACCGATCCCCAGTTCGCCGACCGGACCTACATCGAGCCGATCACCCCGGAGGCGGTGGAGATGATCATCGATCGGGAACGGCCCGACGCGATCCTTCCCACCATGGGGGGGCAGACCGCCCTGAATATCGCCGCCGCGCTCGCCAAGAACGGCGTCCTGGA
>JACRHB010000215.1 GCA_016217725.1 Nitrospirota bacterium
CTTACCGGCGGGCCTGGGTACTCTTTACTGCTCCAGCTTCTGCGCCTTGACGGACAGGTAGTAGGCGATTATCAGCACTATTATCACCGCGGCGCTCAAGCCCATCTCGTACATCTTATCGACGGGCGTATGCTCCATCAGGGACGTTTGGGCTTCGATCAGAAGGATCCTCCTTATTGCAGCTATTATGCCTATCGCCAGGAACGGGCCCAGGGAGAATTTCTGCTTCTTCAGGAACCGTATGACCGTCCAGAGAAGCTCAAGGATAATGAGGGCGAGCAGCACGTCATTGACCAGCGCTATCATCGAGGCGCGTGAAGGCTCCAATATGTTGAGGAAGGCATAAAAAATAATGAACCCGCATGCGGCTAAAAGCAGCAATGCGGCCAGGACGTGGAATACTATGTCTATTTTTACGAGGAATTTCCGGAATAACTCCGCTAATTCAAGCTTATCCTGTTCCATATAATTTGTAAGCACAATTATCCCAGGAAGCGGGAGAAAATTCAATATGTTTATTTTCAGCTCAACGACGATGAATTAAAACGCCTTCTGACCGGTTTCGTATCAAGGTTCATAATATCTTCAAAATCGCGTGCGAAAATTAATTTGACACGATGAAACGTAAGTGCTATAAGTCTTAAAAAAGAGGAGGTGACGGAAATGGCGCAAGACCCTGTCTGTAAGATGAATGTCGAAGAAAAGAAGGCGGCAGCAAAAAGCGATTACAAAGACAAAACCTATTATTTCTGCGCAAAGGGCTGCAAGGAAAAATTTGACAAGGAACCTGAAAAGTATGTAAAAAAGTAACGGGCAAAGAGAAAATAATACTCATTACGGATTGCGAATAACGATAAAGAGGAGGTTTACAATGAAACGCATATTTCTGATAACGGTTTTGATTTTAGGAGCTGCCGCTTACGGTTTTGCCCAGATGGGCGGAGGCGGCGGTATGATGGGCGGTCAAAAACATGAAGGCATGATGGAACAGAAAGGCCAGATGATGGAGCAGCACAAAGGCATGATGAGCCATGACGATATGATGAACAACATGAAAGATATGATGGGCCGGATGTCCGATATGATGGAAAAGATGTCGGGCCTGATGAAAGACATGTCCAAAGATAATATGAAGGCGATGTCCGGCATGATGAAGGATATGTGCTCCGAGATGAAAAATATGTCCGGCATGATGGATAAGGATATGGCCTCAGAAAAAGATATGAAGAAGATGCATGACAGGATGGAGGAGATGCATAAAAAGATGTCGGATATGGAGATGAAAAAGTAATGCAGAAATCGATAAAGCTCGGCATCGGCGGACTGCCGAAAACGGGACAGGCCGTCGATCCCGTCTGCAAGATGACCATAGATAAAAAGGACGCAGCCGGCACGTCCGAGTACAAAGGCGCGACTTACTATTTCTGCGCGGTATCGTGCAAGGAGAATTTTGATAAGAACCCGGAATCCTTTCTTGAAGTCAGAAGTGAAGAAAAGAAAGAAGAGATGGCAAAGGACCCGGTATGCGGGATGGTCATTCCGAAAGACCGCTCCATAAAGAGAGAGGTTGGGGGCAGGACATATTATTTTTGCGCTGAAAGCTGCGTGAAGACCTTTGAGGCGCCGGAGGCTGAGCTCAAGGACATGAAGAAGCGTGTAGCTATCGCCCTCACGGGCGTCGTTGCATTGGCGATCTTCAGGGCAGCGGTATTCCTCGGGCTTGCAACAGGGGCGACAATACTCACGTGGGTTCCGATACCCTGGCTTCCCTGGTTTACGTGGGGTGTTTGGCTTTTTATCATCACGACCCCGATAATGATCTTTGGCGGCAAGGGCTTTTTCATAGGCGCATGGCACGCCCTCAAAGACCGCGTGGCGAATATGGATCTCCTCATTGCGCTCGGAACCTCTACGGCTTACATTTACAGCGCCTTTGTCGTCTTTTTCCCCGGCGTGCTTCCCGTTGAGGAGAAGAACGTCTATTTCGAGGTCTCGGCGATTATCATAGCCTTTGTCCTGCTTGGCAAGTACATGGAAGAGATCATCAAGAAACGCAGCTCCGCAGCGATACGCAAGCTGCTTGATCTGAAGCCCCAGACGGCGAGGGTTTTAAGGAAAGGGTCAGGGGTTGAGGAAGAAGAAATTGAAATCTCCGCCGAGCAGGTTATGGTTGATGAGATTGTGATTGTAAGACCGGGGGAAAAGATACCTACAGACGGCGTTGTCGTTGAAGGGCATTCATCCGTGGATGAGAAGATGATCACGGGTGAAAGCGTGCCCATTGAGAAGAAGGCGGGGGATGAAGTGATCGGCGGTACGATAAACAAGGTCGGCTCATTCAAGTTCAAGGCAACGAGGGTCGGCGCAGACACGACATTGAGCCAGATAATAAAAATGGTGGAAGAGGCGCAGGCATCGTCCTCTCAAATTCAAAGACTCGCAGACAAGGTGGCATCCTATTTTGTCCCTGCCGTCATCGGCGTTGCATTTCTGTCCGCCGCAGGATGGATCATTGCCGGAAATTCCACAAACGCCCTTTTATCCTTTGTTGCGGTTCTTATCATCGCCTGTCCCTGCGCCCTCGGCATCGCCACTCCGGCGGCATTGATGGTCGGGGTCGGGAAGGGCGCTGAATTAGGGATACTGATAAGGGGAGCCGAATACCTGGAAAGGGCGGAGAAGCTGAATGCCGTAGTATTCGACAAGACAGGCACGCTCACGAAGGGAGAGCCGGAAGTGACGGAGATAATAGCGGTCAGCGGTCAGCAGTCAGCAGTCAGCGAAAAAGACATCTTACAGCTCGCTGCCGCAGCGGAGAAGGGTTCGGAGCATCCGCTTGCCGAAGCAATAATAAAGAGAGCCAAAATGACAGGGGCAGCGATCCCTGACGCTGAAAAGTTTGAAGCGATCCCCGGTCACGGGATAAAGGCATTATATCAGGGGAAAGAAATCCTTGTAGGCAACAGAAAACTGATGAGAGAAAACGGCATCTCAATTGAAGAGAATGAGAAGCTCGTCTCAGGACTTGAAGAAAAGGGCAATACCGTAATGCTCGTCGCTATCAACCCCCCCATGGGGGGATTATTGGGATTCATCGCGGTTGCCGATACCCTGAAAGAACACGCGGAAGAAGTGGTTAAAGGCTTGAGGGATGAAGGGGTGGAAGTTGTTATGCTGACCGGAGACAATGAGCGCACGGCAAAGGCCATCGGCTCAAAAGTGGGGATTGAAAGGATCATCTCAAACGTCCTCCCCGGAGATAAAGCGAAAGTGGTTAAAGAGCTTCAGTCGCGGGGCAAAGTCGTTGCGATGGTGGGCGACGGCATCAACGATTCCCCCGCGCTTGCACAGGCGGACATCGGGATAGCCATCGGCAGCGGCTCCGACGTGGCAAAAGAGACCGGCGGCATTATACTCGTAAGAGACGATCTGAGAGACGTCATAAAAGGCATCAGGCTCAGCCGGGCGACGATGCGCAAGATAAAGCAAAACCTCTTCTGGGCGTTTATTTATAACAGCGTCGGCATCCCGATTGCCGCCCTGGGACTTCTGAATCCCATAATTGCCGCTGCGGCAATGGCCTTGAGCTCGCTCTCAGTGGTGAGTAATTCGGCTTTATTAAAGACAGTGAAGATATAGGAAAGCATGTAAGCCCGGAAGCTATCTCTTCCAGGCCCCGCTCTTTCCGCCGCGCTTTTCCATGAGCATGATGTCGGAGATAATCATGCCTTTATCTACAGCCTTGCACATATCGTAAATCGTCAGCGCTGCGATTGACACCGCGGTCAAGGCCTCCATCTCAACGCCCGTCTGTCCCGTGCATTTGGCCTTTGCCTCTATATCGACCTTATTTTGTTTCATGTCGATGCTGAAATCCACGGAAACGGAGGTGAGGTTCAGTTGATGGCACAGAGGGATCAGATCACACGTTTTCTTCGCCGCCATAATGCCGGCAAGTCTTGCCGTCTCAAAGACGTTGCCCTTTGCGATCTTGTTATCCGTGATGAGGCGCAGGGTCTCCTTCTTCATGAAAACAGCCCCCTTTGCAAGCGCCTCCCTCCCGGTTGCCGGTTTATTGCTTACGTCAACCATCTTCGCCTTGCCTTCTTTGTCGATATGGGTGAGTTTCTTCATATGATTTCCTCCAATATCCCTGAGGCATCTGCAATGTATCCCGGACATTGCCTTGAGATTATAATCCAGTCTTCCGACGTCAGGTCTTCTTTCAGGCTTATATCAAAACCGATAAGCTCCCGGCAAATGATGGAATGGTTCAGCTCTTTAAATTGCCTGATAAGCTTCCTTGCAAGTTCATATGTCTTCATCTTTGAAGCAACATCGTTTGCGTCGGTTGCTCCGTATTTTAACCCGATCACGAGAAGAGCGCCTGTAACGGCTCCGCAGGTCTCCCCCATCCTGCCGATACCGCCGCCGAGGACGCTGCCGAGTTTCAGCGCTGTTTCATAGTCAATTCCCGGCTTCACCCCGTAAGCCGCCAATATCGACTGCGCTCAGTTGAAGCCTTTTACAAAATGGGCTTTTGCATCCTCAAGCTTTGACATGTCTGTATGATAACCGCTGATGAGAAAAAATTCTTGTAATAGACGATTACGAATAAATTTCTTTAAGAGGAGCCTCTTGCAAATGTCATAAAACGAGGGAATTTATCAAGGATATAAGACTCTCCTTGTGGTAAAATATTTAACCAAAAAAACACTAAACCACAAGGAGAGCCGATGCACTTAATAGAAAGATTATCATGGTTAAAGACAAAAATACAAGATGAA
>JACRHB010000216.1 GCA_016217725.1 Nitrospirota bacterium
GAGGGAGAAACGCTGAAGTGTTTTCTCCCTCTTCAATATTTATTTTACATCCGGAAGGAGGGTAAGAGGTGTATATGACTGCAAATAAATTAATTTTATCTTTCATTATTACATTGGGAATAATCGCATTGTTTGTCTCGGTCGGCGTCAGCCACAACAACAGCGCCCCGAACTTTGAGTGCATCCAATGTCATGAGGGAGGAATGGGAGACGTCGAGATCAAGCTCGAGGGACTGCCTGAAAAATATGTTCCCGGCAAGACTTATAAAATGACCCTCACCGTCGTCAGCGAAAATGAAAGCCTGGGCGACGTAGCAGGCGGTTTCGCTGTCGAAGCGTCGGCAGGCGAGCTTATCGTTGTGGACAAAAAGAACACGCAATTGAGCGACGGTATCCTTACTCATACAAAGGAAGGCTCGGCGCTCAGGAAATGGGTAGTCGGCTGGAAGGCGCCCTCGCAAAAAATTGAGACGGACCTGAGCGTGATGGCTGTGGCTGCAAACGGCGATTTTTCGACCGCAGGCGACGTGATCGGCGCCGACGGATTTTCGATAACGCCGGGGAAGTGAAGCATGAAGAATTTGATCACAAAATCCCCCTTCATCCCCCTTTTTCAAAGGGGGACTTATTCATTCCCCTCTATCAAGAGGGGTTAGGGGTGTGTCCCCCTCTTTGACAAAGAGGGGTAGGGGAGATTTTTTTATATGTTGCTCAAATAAGGGAGGTATCTAAAAATGCAAATCACAAGACGAGATTTTCTTAGAGGGAGCGCGCTGGCGACTGCCGCTGCGGCTGCCGGCCTTTCCGTGCCCGAAATGCTGTACGCCGCGCATCCGGTCCAATCATTCCCGGTAGGACAGTGCAGGTTTTGCGCCGTCGGCTGCACCATGATCGCGGACTGCGAGGTGGACCCGGCAGGAAAAGTGTCGAGGGTGGTAGCCATAAAAGGAGACATCAAAAGCCCCGTGAACAGGGGCGTGCTTTGTACGAAGGGTTTTTATCTGCACAAGGCTATTGCATACAAAGACAGACCCAAAGGCGCATTGATCAGAAAGGAGTGGATCAATCCGAAGACGGGGAAACCCGACATGGTCAATTCCCCGAGGGTGCTTGCAGGCAAGACGACAAAAGACCCGAAGGGATTAAAGCATTCCGAAGTGGATCTGAAAGAGAACTTCGTGCTCGTGCCGTGGGAAGAGGCGATAAACTTCGTCGCCGATGCAGCGGAAAGATCGATAAAGGATTTCGGCAAGCACAGCGTCGCCTATTACGGCAGCGGTCAGCTCGGCACCGAAGAGACACATATTATGAACAAGGTATTCAAAGGCGGAGGGATGCTGGCCAACAACGCCATTGAAGGACAGCCGAGGATGTGCATGGCCTCAGCCGTCGTCGGCTATCTTTATACGTTCGGAAAAGACGAGCCGTACGGCTCTTACGACGACCTCGACGTCCCTGATCCTGATTACGGCAAACATGCAAATACGTTCTTCATTATCGGCAGCAATACTGCGGAGGGACACCCTATTCTATTCAACAGGATCGCCGCAATGAAGGCGAAGAACCCCGGGGCAAAGGTTATCCTTGCCGATCCGCGGAAGACGCGCTCGGGCACCATCGCCGACCTGTGGCTGCCGTTTGCAACGGGCAGAGACCTTGTGCTGATCAATTCGATCGCATACGTTATCGCGCATGAGCTTGATGAAGCAAAGGGGGATATCGAAAAGGGCACGGTGGAAGCGAAGTGGAAATATCTTGACAGAAAGTTCATTGAAAGACACGTGAGCTTCGGCATCCATGAGGATGTGAAGAAGACCTGGGTAAAGACTACTTACGGCGGCACGAGAGGCGATGCGTGGGATCTCACGTATACTCCTGAGCCGAGAAAGACCTACCCGAGTCTGAAGACAAAGTATGCCTCTGAAGACGACGTGACAAAAGACCTTTACAAAGGCTTCGCCGTATTCCTCAAATTCCTTGAAGATTACAAGCCGGAAAAGGTGGTTGACGCAATATTTGAGGGCGAGTCCCCGCTTGTTTATGACAAGGCCGCAAAATCATGGAAACCGATAAGCGGCACGGACGCGATCAGGCTCGCGGCAAAATGGTTCGCGGAAGGATACACGGTTTCATTGTGGACCATGGGAGTCAACCAGAAGCTTCAGGGCACGTGGACGAATGCGTCTCTGCACATGCTCCATCTGATAACGGGCAAGGCGGTGAAACCCGGCAGGCATTCATTCAGTCTCACGGGACAGCCGAACGCGTGCGGGGGCATCAGGGCGCCGGGCGCATTGGCTCATGCGCTGCCGTATGGAAGGCTCGTGGCCAATCCCTTGCATAGGGAAGGAGTAGAGAAAATCTGGAAAGACCGGGCCTCCGAATACCTGAAAAAACAAGGCATGCCCGACGCTGCAATTGCGGAGGAAACGGCGAAGATAAAGATCCATGACAAACCGGGACCTCACACCGTCGAGATGTTCAGAAGGCTCGGCGCAGGACAGATCAAGCTGCAGATCATATCAACGGTCAACGCAGGACAGAGTCTCCCGTATTCATGGCCTTACAGGCTGGCGATGGGAGGAGCAAATAAAGGCGAACCCTGGCCGCTCGTCGTGACGCTTGAGGCCTTCCCGAATGCGACAACGCAGGTCTCGGACGTCGTGTTAGGCGCATCCAGTTGGTACGAGAAGGAATTTATTTACGGGAATACGGAGAGAAGGTATCAGGTCATCAAACAGGTGATCGAGCCTTACGGGAATACACTTCCCGACCACACTATCTTTGCATGCGTCATGAGAAGGCTTGAGGAAAAGGGGGTCGTGCCGAAGGGGCACGTCTCGCAGTTCTGGCCTGCGGAATACGACGGACCGGACTGGCTGAAAAAGACCATTGAAGCGGGCAAGACAAAGGAGTGGAACAGGAAATTCTCATGGAATATATGGGACGAATTACGCGCCCTGTCAAAAGGCACGGGATACGACTTCAGCGGTATGAAGCGCGAGCTATTGTTGGAACAGAATCACGGCTACAGGATCCCCTTCCCTGAAGAAGTCCATACCAATCCTGAGATCAAGGCTCGCTATGATAAGTATCAGTCAAGAATCCAATATGCATATCCATACGATCCGCACATAGACGGAAAGACGACCTTCTACCTCAAGAACATGAAGGACTTCAATCCCGCCTACGGCGCCTGGATTGAGAAAAATATCGCCGCAATGAAGGCGGACAAGGAATATCAAAGGGAGCAGAATCTCCCGGACGGCTGGTATGCAAGCTTTTACAACGCCAACGCGTTCATCAACGGCATGATCGATCTGCCGACGCCCGAGGGAAAGACCAGGAAAGCCCCCGGCTATGACGGCAGGGCGATTGCCTGGGCAAATCCCTGGTGGGCGTGCAGGTTCGACGGCAAGCAGTTTGTCAAATACAATACCGTCGTAGTCGTGGAAAGGAAATTCAATCCCGCGAAAGTCGCCGAGAACAGCACCCTGCCTTTTGACGAAGTAGCAAAGTATACCGCCAACGTGCTGGGCGATCCGGACAAAGACGTGAACGCGCTCAAGAACATAGCATTAAGTCCCGCGGAATTTCACAATTTGAAACACTCCTACAAGAAGGCTGACGGCAGCGAGCTGGTCATCATCGACACTACGGATTACAAATACGGCGCCTGCACCGGCAGGGTCGTGGAGCACTGGCATTCGGGAAGCATGACCACGAGAGTGCCGGAGCTTGCACGCGCTGTTCCCGGCGCATATGTTGAGATCAATGAGATACTTGCAAATAAGCTCGGCATCAAAAACGGCGACTCGGTAATTGTTGAATCGCCAAGAGGCAAGATCGAGCTGCCTGCCAAGGTGCTTGACGTTGCAAGGGCGACCGGAGGCCCGAGATACGATTACGTCTTCATCCCCTGGTTTGACGAATACAAGCTTATCAACATGATAATGCGCGACGCCTTCGACCCGTTCAGCTTCCAGGCGGATTACAAGATGTTCGCCGTTAAACTCTATAAAGGCAAGACCATGAGCAAACAGGCGGAGCCGGGGAAGATAGTAGCGTAGGAGGTAAAATTATTTTTAAAAAATCTCCCCTAACCCCCCTTTTTCAAAGAGGGGAAGTAAATCCCCCCCTTTAGCAAAGGGGGGCGAGGGGGGATTTTTAGAGGTGTCCACTTGAATCTTACACGCAGGGATTTTCTAAAACTCGCTGCACTGACCGGAGCCGCGCTGACAACAGCGGACAGGCTTCCCCTGTTTGCCGACGTCGCCGACGTAGCGGAAGAAGGCTCGACGGAGCCGCTTCGCGATATTGCGGTAGGCGGGCTGATCAGACCTCCGGGCGCATTGCCGGAAAAATTGTTCAGGGCCAAGTGCGTAAGCTGCGGCGTGTGTATGAACGTTTGTCATGCGATGAAGTATGATGCGATTACGACCGCAGGATTTAAAAATCCCCGCTTCCCGTTGCAAGGCTTCGCGCAACGGGAGCCCGGCCCCTTTTCCAAAGGGGGGAACACACCCCTAACCCCTCTTAATAGAGGGGAATCAAGTCCCCCTTTGGAAAAGGGGGATGTAGGGGGATTTTTTAATTACAACACCCCTTACATTAAGGACATGCGGGACTTCCCGTGCGGACTCTGCATGGAATGCCCGAAGCACTGTCCCACGGGCGCATTGCAGCCGGTGGAAAAAGAAGACGTTAGAATGGGAATGGCGCTCATTGATTTCGGCTTGTGCTTCGGCTGGAACGGCGACGTATGCCTCTCTTGCAGCAAGGCGTGTCCGCTCGGCGCAACTGTGTTTGAATTCTACAATGGCGAGTGGGGCAACCAGCCTTATATAAACGACAACTGCGTCGGCTGCGGCTTATGCGTCAAATACTGCCCTATGAGAGGCTCTGCGATAAAGGTGGTTACTAAAAAGCAGTATGAGAACGTGAAGTCGTCTTATGTGAATGACTTCAATAAGCTGATGGTTATGTCCAATGAAGAAAGATACAACATCGTTTACAGCAATAATCTGCCGAATATTATGGCGAGAGGAAGGATAGTTGAGCGTGAGTATAGGTAGTCAAGACATAGAATATATAATACCCCCCCAGCCCCCCCTTGTAAAAGGGGGGAAATCTGATACTCCCCCCCTTAGCAAGGGGGGGCTTAGGGGGGGTGTCTCCGAATCCCGTAAGGGCGAGGTCACCTCGCCCCTACCAAACCCGTCACCCGTCACCCGGCACTCGTCACTCAAAATATCCCGACTCCGTCGCTTCGTCCTCCTCATAATCATCGCCCTATTCCTCCTACAATTCCTGCGAATAAAAATCCTCGTCGGCGGGCTTACGGGCTCCCTGGCTGTCTGGCTTGTGAAGCTGCTTGACGTCTTCGCATATCTTGAGACCCTTGCCGCGTCAAGAGATTTCACCGCGACCGCTCTGTGGGCGGCGCTCCCGGTCGTCGGACTATATCTCGTCTTCGGCAGGGCCTTCTGCGGCTGGGCCTGCCCGATGGATTTTTTATTTGAGCTGGTGAATAAGACAGGGGTTGGGGGTCAGGGGTCAGGGGTTGGAGATTCCCCTCTATCAAGAGGGGTTAGGGGTGTGTTCCCCCCTTTTTTAAATTCCAATAATTTCGGATATATAATTGCGGGATCATTTATCATTCTCTCCGCAATACTCGGCGTTCCCCTTTTCACGCGCTACCTATCACATCTTACAAACTTCTTTACCGCGATTACTTCGGCTGTTTATATTTCTCTGGACCTGCCCGCTGATCCGATGGTGTTGTTGTTTTCCGGCACGGTTATATTTTCCCTGCTGATTTTGGAATATTTCTTCCCCAGGCTTTATTGCAGGGTATTATGTCCTGTCGGGAAGATTTATGGTTTATTCAATAAAATAAGTCTGCTCAGGCTCAAATTTGTGGAAGGTAACTGCGGAGAGTGTAACCTCTGCGAACAAGTATGTTATATGAAAGTAAGAATAACTCCTTATATGGATCAGCCCGGATTGCGGGATACAAACTGCATCTACTGCGGCAGATGTGTTGAAGGGTGTGAGACAAAGGGGAAGCTTGTAAAGATAGAGTTGAAAGTTGAAAGTTGAAAGTTAAAAGTGAAGACTTGTTTGTTCCTCTTTTCACTCTTAACTTTTCACTTTTAACTTTTAACTTATTAGTCCCTTAGCAGATAGATTCTGTACAAAATGAGAAAAAGATAACCACAGAGGCACTGAGACACGGAGAAAGAAAAGAATAAAAAAAAGATACTTATTTGTTTTATCTCTGTGCCTCCGTGTCTCTGTGGTTAATATAA
>JACRHB010000217.1 GCA_016217725.1 Nitrospirota bacterium
TAACAACTGGATATCTAAACCGTACAAGCTATGAGCTACAGAAAACGCACAAAGGGCAGTAAAAAATACAACGCTATGCGGGCAGCCAGGCTGCGGCAGATCGCGGAGGGGACTGCTCCGGACTATCCGATTGATCTCCCGGAGCTCCGGCGCAGGATCACGATTGAGGATTTTGATTTTGGGTATGTTAAGGAGGTCGTTGAGCTGCGCAAATCAAACCGCATTGATAGTTACAGGATGATCGTTGACGGGACGGTCATTAAGCGCGGCGATACCGAGCGCATCGGCTGGGCGCGGGCGCTGGAGAAAATCCGGATGGCGTTTCCGAGGGTGAAGAGTTTACGATGAACGCAGAATGGCTGAAAGAAATAACGGCTGATGATCTCCCCGATTCTTACAGGGAGATGGCAAAGATAATCGGCGTCAACAACACAATCGCTCTCGCCCTTCATTATGGAGGATTACCATACTATTTTCAGAAGGTTGACAGCCTTTTGCAGAAGATCAGAGACGACAAAATTAGGCAGGAATTTAACGGCGACAACTATAAAGCCCTCGCGCGGAAGTATGATCTCAGTGAGATGCATATCCGCAGAATCATCAGCGGCAAGGAGAAGGATAATGGACAGGTTGAACTATTCAATCAAACATAACTTAACGGCCCTGGCGCTGATGAGCCGCAGACAACATAAAGACATTAAACCCATGGCGGGGAGAAATCCCCGCCTCTCTTTTAAATTGCATTTCACACGAAACTTCTGTTACCCTTGAAAAATCCCTACTTAAAAACCGCAGTGAATTTTGTAACGCATGTTGCAAGACTTCCCTTTTGTACTCTTTTAAAATTTACATGTGTTCATGCACCTCCATATTACAGGCGTCCCCGTGGCAACCGGGGACGCCGCCTTTTTTTCTCTTGAAAGGAGTTATTTAAATGGGTGACATAAGTAAATATTTCAATCGTTCAGAATTCGCGTGTAAGTGTGGCTGTGGAATGGCTGATATATCGCATGACCTGGTAACAGTGCTGGATAAAATCAGGGAAATGGTCGGCAGACCGCTTGTTATTGCGAGCGGGTGCAGATGTGATAAGCATAATCAGGCCGAAGGCGGAAAAGAAGATTCAGCGCACTGCAACGGACTGGCGGTGGATATCAGAGTCAATGATTCACATGAGCGTCACGATCTGCTGCTGTTTGCGATACAGCAAGGGATACAGAGAATCGGGATAGCGAAAACATTCATACATATTGATATAGCTACAACCAAGCCCCAGGATGTGGTCTGGTTGTATTAAAGGAGGCAATAATGGATCAGAAAACCATCTGGCAATCAAAAACATTCTGGGTCAACATCCTCGCAGTAATCGGGATACTGGTACAGACGCAGACGGGGTTTATAATCGACCCGACCTCACAGGCCGCAATACTCAGCGTGATTAATATCATTCTCCGGCTTATTACTAAGTCCCCGGTCGTATGGGGGAACGATAACGATTCAAGCGGTTCAAACAGTTTGGGCGCGTGCCTGCTGGCCGTTATGCTCCTGACATCCTGCGCATCCCTCACCCCCAACACATACAAATACGCCGAGACGACGAAAGTCACTGCCGAGGGAATCGCAAAGATTGCCATCGACATGCACAAGGCCGGGACCCTCGATGATAAAAATTATCTACGGGTAAAGAGCACTTATGAGAGCGCAAGGAAGGCGAGCGATGCCGCGATATATGCGATGCAGACGGCGCTTGAGGTCGGCGAGGATCCGCGCAGCTCCGAAAATTATAATCTGGCCCTCGATGAGTCCATGCGGCTGCTCAGCAAGCTTATCGAACTGGCCATTGATCTCAAACTCATACAACACACCCCTACCCCTCTTGATAGAGGGGAACAAAACGGAGGAGGTGGACAACAATGAACAATATGGTACAGTCGCTCAATTTATTATCGTTGATGCTGCCGAGGCTGGTTGACATGATCGTCCACTACGAGGAGATCGCCTCCCGTCCGGACACGCCGCCCGAGGACAAAGAGAAAGCCAAGGCATTGTTGGAGTCTATGCGGTGGAAACCATTTGATGAGCTGGAGAAAGAGGCGGGATGAGTCCTGATCAAATCTCAATCATTAATACAATCGCGTTGATTCTGGATAAGGTCGGTACCTGGCCGGTCGGGACGATCTTTACGGTTATTACATTAGGCCCATGGGCGATGATGTATTTTATCGCGCGAGGGCAGGACAAAAGATTTGAGGCAGTTGCAAAAATGTATGAAAACAATGTGGAGCTGGTCAATAATTATCAGGACATCGCAAAGGACCTGCACGACACGGTTGTTTATAACACGACCATTATGACACAGGTAAAAGATATTGCGGACCACAATCTATATTGTCCGCTGGTAAGGAAAAAAACTAAACAAAGCGAGGTTGACGGATGAGCGAGATACAGAGGCTTAGGAGCGATTTACAAGCCAAAAAATTCGAGAAGATGGAAATCGAATATGAGATGCAGCCTAAGCTGAAATCCCTCAAAGAAGCCCTCGCCTCATCATGGCGATCATTCGGTGAGATAAATTTTTCTCTCATTTACGACCTCGCAAAAGATTTAAAGTCCCTGCGTGAAAAGTGGGACGGCATTGTATCGGATATTCAGAAAATCGAAAAGGAGCTCCAGTAGTGGGCGAGCACCATACAAAGAACAGGCGGCATTCAAAATTTGAAGACCTGCCGCCAGACATTCAGGACGCAGTCAATAGGATGCTCATTGAGAATGCCACTTATGAAGAGATCGATATATGGGTCAAATCAAAAGGATATGCCTGGTCTAAAAGTGGAATAGGCCGGCATGGAAAAGATTTTACGGAAAGCGTTAGGAGGCTTCGCATTGTTCAGGACCAGGCAAAAACTTTAATATCCGAAGCCGGAGGCGATGGCTTAGTTTTAGATGAGGCAGGCGGAAAATTAATGGCTGAGACAATTATTGATATATTACTCACCAAGGACCTTACACCCGGCAAAGTGCCTGGAATGGCGATAGGGCTGGCAACTCTGATTAATGCGAATGTGAGAAGGGAAAAATTTAAACTCGACATTAAAAACAAAATGGGCAAGGCGCTCAAGGACGTAGAAAAAAACATGAAGAGCATGACAAAAGAAGAGATGATGAAAAACTTAAAGGAGCAATATGGACTCCTCTAAGGCAATCGTCAATCTCTATCCCTATCAGAAAAAATGGCTGCTCGACCCTGCGAGGTTCAAGGAAGGCCGCTGGGCCCGTCAGACCGGCAAAAGCTTTGCCTGCGGCGCAGGGGTAGTCCTGGACTCCCGCGAAACAGACAGGAACAAGTGGGTGTGCATAAGCTCCGGGGAGAGGCAGGTCAAGGAATTCATGGAGAAGGTCAGGCTCCACGCGGAGATTACTGAAAAGGCGCTCTCATGGTATGAGGAGACCTACGGGTATATGAATGACGAGGGACAGAAGGAGGAGTACAAGGTCACGGAATGCAGGCTGAAAAACGGCTCGCGCATTATCGGAGTGCCCGCAAACCCGGACACAGCGAGAGGCTACAGCGCAAACATCTACCTCGATGAATTCAGTGTTCATAAAAATTCCCGTGAATTATGGGCGGCCATATTCCCGATTGTTTCGAGAGGCTACAAGCTTTGGATAACCTACACGCCCAAGGGCAAACAGAACAAGGCCTATGACGTGTCAAAGAATGATTTATTCAGCCATCATGTGGTCGATATATACGAGGCAGTCAGGCAGGGCTGCCCGCATGACATAGAGGCTCTGAAGGCTGGGACTGACGATCCTGACCTCTGGGCGCAGGAGTATGAAGTGCAATTCCTCGATGAGGCCACGGCCTTTATCACCTACGACATGATTAATGAGGTTGAGCATGATAAGGCCGGGCTGCCGGAGTTGTACGTAAACGGGCAGGTTTATGTCGGCATGGATATCGGCAGGCGGAGGGATTTGACGGTACTCTGGGTGCTGGAGAAAGTCGGCGACGTCCTCTGGACGCGCGAAGTAGTGACGATGCTCAGGGCTTCATTCAGCGCGCAGGAGCAGGAAGTAGATCGCATCTGGAAACAGTATCGCCCGCTGCGTCTCTGCATGGACCAGACCGGCATGGGAGAAAAGTTTGTTGAAGACCTGCAGAAAAAATACAGCAGCAGAATAGAGGGCGTATTATTTTCCGCGCTGGTAAAACTTGACCTGGCGAATACATTAAGGCGGAAATTTGAGGACAAGCTTTTACGGATACCAATCCATAGAGATATCCGCGACGATATCCACAGCGTAAAAAAGGTCACGACCTCGGCAGGTAATATCAGATTCGACGTGGAGCGCACGGAAAATTCACACGCCGACCGGTTCTGGGCGTTGGCGCTTGCAATCCATGCGGCGAACAATCCATCCGGCCCGATTGAATACCAATCAACCGGCAACAAACGCGAGTCCACCAAAATGGCGGGGTTTTTTAGATGAAAAACGATATAGCCAAAAAACGCACAGAAAGGCCTCTAATTGATTTTAGGGGTACTGAGATAGCAGGGCAGGGGAATAAAGTGAAATTTAACGAGTTTAAAAGGCGCGGATTTGAAATGGGAAGCATATGAATAACGACATTCCGAAAGATGATACCAAAAAGCCGGAATTAAACGAGATCGCCACGGTCGAAAAAGACATTTATATGGATTATATCGGCAGGACGCTGATCAATCCGGACAAGACTTTAAAGACCGAGGGCAGCGGCAAAGGGATTGAGCTTTACGAAGACCTACTGCGAGACCCGGAGATCCGGCAGGCCATGCAGACCCGGAGGCTTGCGGTCGTCGGCAGGGAATGGGAAATTATACCGGGCTCGGACAAGAGCGCAGACATAAAAATTGCCGACTATGTGAAGGAGGTATTGCTCTCCTGCAATTTTGATAATGGCAGGAAGGCCCTCCTCTCGGCAATCGTCCTCGGATTTAAGACAACTGAAATCATGTGGGAGTATTCTGAGGGCAGTATCTGGATCAATCGATTTATCGGTAAGCCGTCCAGGCGGTTTATTTTTGACCTGGATAATAACCTCCGGCTGATCACAATGAGGAATATGATCGGGGGCGAGGCAGTGCCGTCACGGAAGTTCCAGGTCTTTGCATGGGGCTCTGACAACGGCTCTCCTTTTGGCTACGGCCTTGGCAGTTCACTCTACTGGATGGACTGGTTCGCGAAGAACACGCTCAAGTTCTGGATGATCTTCGCGGACAAGTTCGGTTCGCCTACCGCAGTCGGCAAATATCCGAACGGCACGACGACAGAGCAGCAGGGTAAATTATTATCAGCCATAGAGACAATCCAGACCGAAGCGGCTATCGCTATCCCGGACACCATGATAATCGAATTACTTGAGGCAGCGCGGCAGGGATCGATGGACACCTATGAACGCCTCTGCAATTATCTCGACAAGAAAAAGACCAAGCTTATCCTCGGCCAGACCCTCACCTCCGATGTTGGAGACAAGGGCAGCTATGCCGCCTCACAAACGCACAACGATGTGCGGGAGGAATATATCAAAGCGGACGCGGACGAACTCTGCCAGGCGCTGAACGGCCAGGTGATTAAATGGCTGGTCGATTACAATTTCCCGAATGTCAAGCGATATCCGAAGATATGGATCCGCACGGACGACGAAGAGGATTTAAAGCCGCTTGCAGAGCGGGATCAGATACTGCTGAACATGGGCGCGCGCATTACGCATCAATATATCCATGAAACCTACGGCATCCCGGAGCCGCAGGAAGGGGAGGAACTAATCATCGCGCAGAGACAACCGGCATTCCCTGCATTCTCGGAGAAAAATAAAAAACATCAGTCCGGGTGTTCATGCGGCAAACATCACGATTACTCAGAGCGTGACGAATGGGTTGATCTATATCTGGAGCGCATTGCCCCTGCGCTCAAAAATGTAAATGAAACCGCCCTGAAAAATATTGAGGCATGGGTGAGAGGATTATCCGAGCCTCCATCTGAGGGGATATTTATTTCTAAAATGCAGAACATCCTCGGCTCTGCATACGAGGGCATTGATAAAACAGCGATTAAAAGCACTGTAACCGAGATATATACGTTTTTTAAATTGACCGATCTCATTGCCCCCGGACTTGATGTGGCATTCGGCGGCGCAGATATTCAAACTATAAATTTTCTCTCAGAGATTGATTCTTTTTATCTTTCCAAATTTATAAAAAACTCCGGCCCGGCAGCGAAATTTAACGAATTTCTCCGGGACTATTATCACGAGGGTGGCGCAGGAATATTCGGCAGGGGCGATGAATATATCCTGGAATTAAAAAACCGTATGAGTCAGATCATGGTTGACCTGACAGAAGGACAGGTATCCACGATTGTAGATACCGCAGTTCAGCGCGCCAGGAATTGGGGGCATATATCTCAAATGAATGATGGCGGCATTGCAGAGATCGAAATATACGAACCGACAGAGGAATGTGAATTTTGTCAGAGCATGAACGGCGCGGTTATCTCTGTACCGCAGGCATATCAGATGATGCAGACACAGGCCAATATGAAGCCGGATGAATACGAGGCATTTTTAAAAAATAAACAAAACCAGCCGTCACTTGATAATATCGCGAGCTTTGTTGCTCGCGGGAAATTGCCGCCCTATCACCCGCATTGTCACGGCACGATCATAACGAGGGTCAGTCAATGAGTTTAACTATCACAATAAAAACCACGCCGGAACTGGGGCCGTTAATCCAGCGCCTCGGCAATGATATTAATGGCGGGATGAAGGCAGGCATGATAAAGCTTGTCGGAGACATTAGAGCAAATGCAGTCAAAAAAACTCCGGTCGGTAAAGAGCCGGGCAAGCGTGGCAACCTGGTCAATTCAATTGTGCCATATATTTCTGATAATGGATTATTCGCAACTCTTAAAGCCACCGCGCCATATGCGGAATATGTGCATGAGGGAACGGGATTATTCGGCCCGCTTCATCATCTCATAGTACCTAAAAAAGCAAAAGCCCTTTTTATCCCCGGAGTCGGTTTCAGAAAATCAACAAAGGGCATGAAGGGCAGGCCGTTCTTTAATCTCGCTTTAAAAGATTTTGACGCGCAAAAAAGTTTTGAGCAGGGCATACAAAATTATCTGACAAAGAGAGGATGGTAATGAAAGACTGGATATCAATATTTAAAACCGGCGCACACACTGACTCAGCCGGGAATACGGCTGATTACGATGAAACATATCTTGACGGAATCGTCAGCAAATATAATCCTGCAAAGCATACCGCTCCTGTTGTAATCGGACATCCCAAGGTAAATGCTCCGGCCTGGGCGTGGGTTGACAGTGTAAAACGTGAAGGGCAGATACTGTACTATCGCGAGCGCGATCCGCAGCCGGAATTTAATGAAATGCGCAAGAGAGGGCTTTTTAAGAAACGTTCAATATCTCTTTATTCTGATGGTTCATTGCGTCATGTCGGATGGCTTGGGGCGCAGCCTCCGGCCTTAAAGGGGCTTGAAGACGTCGTCTTTAATGAGGGCGATCAAATAACAATCGAATTTAACGAGGAAGGAGGATCTATGTTAGACGAGATCAAAAAAATGTTTTCCGACATGAGGGCTGAAATCAAGTCCATTGTGGCGGGAGCAAAGAAAGGAGAAAACATCGACATGACTGAACAGGAAATTCAGCAAAAGATTAACGAAGGCATAACCGCTGCGCTTAAGAAAAAAGACGCGGAGTTTACCGAGGCGATAAAGACGAAAGAGACGGAGTTCTCTGAGAGGGAATCCGCGCTCAAGAAAAAAGAGGACGCTCTCAATGCGAAGGCTACTGAGGGCAAGAAAAAAGCCGTAGCGGATTTCTGCGAAGGGCTGAAAAAAGAGGGCAAGCTCCTCCCGGTAATGGATAAGCTGGGCATGGGCGTCACCGAATTTATGAATCAGATATCCGGGATAGAGACCACGATTGAATTCGGCGAGGGCGCTGACAAGAAAAAGCAGACCCTAATTGAATTCATGCAGGCGTTTCTCACCGCACTGCCGAAGCAGATTGAGTTCGGCGAGGTGGCGAAGAGGGAAACTGATCCGGGCGCGGGCAGCGACACGGAAAAGAGAGACAAGGCGATCAACAACTTTATGGAGAAAAACAAGGATGTCACTTACAAAGAGGCTGTGCTTACAGTCTCAAAAGAGCATCCTGAATTATTTCAGAGAGAGGAGGACTAATCACAATGACGATGGGAAAAACTTCCGGACTTGAAAAGTCCGCAAAATGTACGGCTGCGATTGCCGTAGCAAACATAATCGCAAAATTCGGAGCTGATGATGATACGCTTTCAGTGGCCGCAGCGGCTACCGATGGACTTATCGGTATCTTTCAGCATACGACTTCCGCAGCGGGGGACGATGTGCGCGTCATGCTTGATGGCATATCAGAGCTGAAACTCGGCGGTACGGTCACCAGAGGAGACCAGATAACCTCTGACGCAAACGCAAAGGGTGTAAAGGCCACCCTCGGACAAAACTACATAGGGTACGCGCTCAAATCCGGAGTCGTAGGCGATCTCATTCCTGTGCTTATCGCGCCCGGTATGATCGCGCCTAACCAGGCCGCAAACGGGAACACGCTCAAAGGGCTGGCTATCGCCACCTTCGATCCGTCAGCTAATTCGGGAGAGAGGACGATTGCAAAGCACGGCCTCGGAGTCATTTTGCCGGACAATGCAATTGTAGACCGCTCCTGGTATGAGGTGTTGACGACATTCACAAGTGCAACTGATGCAGCCACAATAGCTCTGGGTATTGACACTCAGTCGGAGGCAGGGATCAAAGCAGCAGTCGCAATTTCTAATGGCGCAAATCCCTATGATGCAGGCCTGGTTGAGGGGATACAGACAGGCGCCATTGCAAACGCGCTGGCAAAATGCACTGCGGACAGAGAGCTTTGCGCAACTGTAGCGGTCGAGGCGCTTACAGCCGGGAAACTCAGACTCTACACTGAATACATAGTGAGCGTATAAAAATTAAAAAATGCAGGGGTGGGGCGATGCCTCGCCCCTATAGAAAGGAGATAACAAAATATGCCGGAACCAAAAGCCTTACACAAAGACGCGGTGCTGTCGAATTTATCGATCAAGTACCGCAATGCCGATATGATCTGGCCGTTTTTAATGCCTATTGTAAAGGTCAATAAGCGGTCAGACGTGTATTACGTCTACAACAAAGAGGACAGCTTCAAGCTCGTTGATGACCGCATATCCCCTAAAGGCTATGCGAATGAGGCCGACTGGGGAGTCGCTGACGCGAATTACTCCGTGAAGGACCATGCGCAGGGAGACTGGGTGCCGCAGGAGACTATCGACAACTCCGATAATCCCCTGCAGCCGGAGATCGATACAAACGATTTCCTTAACATGCTCCTCGACGTAGCGCAGGAAAAGAGAATTGCTGACATCATATTTGCCGCAGCCTCTTATCCGAGCGGGAATAAGGTGCAGCTCAGCGGCAATGACCAGTGGGGCGGCAGCACTGACGATTCTATCGATGACATTCAGGTGGCGATAGAGGGGTGTTTCCAGCGGGCCAATACTCTGGCCTTCGGCGTTGACGCCTGGCTGAAATTCAGAAAGCTCCCTGAAATACTGGATGCCTGTAAAGCCACAGCTGGAGCAACACTTAAAGGTGGCATGGTATCAGCGCAGGAAGTCGCAACGTTCTTTGAAGTCGAGCGCGTACTGATAGGCCGCTCAAGATACAACTCGTCCAAGCCTGGACAAACCGCATCATACACGAGGCTGTGGGGTAAACACTGCGCGGCACTGTATGTCGATCCGACTCCTGGGATCAAAACGGTGACGTTTGGAGTGACCTTTGCGGAGACACTGAGATTTACCGCACGGGATTTCGACAAGAGGCGCGGGCTCAAAGGCGCGCATTACATCAGGCCCGGATGGAACTCTGATGAGAAGATTGTCGCAAGTGATTGCGGCTATCTCATCGAGGACGCCGTAGCGTAAAAAATAACGCCACCTCTATCCCCCTCTTAATCTAAGAGGGGGAAGGGGGAGTTAAAAGAAAAGGAGGATAGATGCAAAAATATAAAGTCGTTGATGGACATAAAAAAATAGGCGGTGAACGAAAAGCCCCTGGCGATATAGTAGATGTCTCGGCGGAAGTCGCAAAGCAATTGCGACTCGAACCCGTGAAGGAAGAGGAAAAGAAAAAGAAAGAAAAAGAATAACAACCTATAACACGCAGGGGCGGGAAAACCCCGCCCCTACATAAAATCAAATGCCATATTGCACACTGACAGACATAAAAAAACTAATCCCCGAAGTCACCGTCATCCAGCTTACGGATGACGAAGACACCGGCGCGGTCGTTACATCCCGTGTTGACGAAGCGATCGCGCAGGCAGACGCGGAGATCGACAGCCATTGCCGGAAAAAATATTCCGTGCCGTTTAGTCCGATCCCGGACATCGTAAGAAAATGGTCAGTGGACATCTCAATCTATAACCTTTATTCCCGCCGGGTCGAAGAGCTTCCCGCGACCAGAGCGGATAGATACAAAAACACGATTAGACAACTTGAAGGAGTGGACAAAGGCAGCACATCTATAGGAGAGAGCACCGAATCCACCGCAACATCAGAGGGCGGAGTAGCGACAAATAAAACAGCAAGCGACAGTGTCTTCACACCAGACACGTTAACAAATTATTAATGGAGGTTTAAATGAAATTTAAAATCATATTAATATGTATTTTAATATTGCTCATATCAATACAGGCCGCAATCGCAATAGCTCCGACCATTCTACTGTCTGCAGTTACCAGTACCGGAGCGGGCATAGGCAAGACAGTGAAGGAAACATTTAAGGACTGGACCTGTCAGGTCAATATCACCGGCAGCCCAACAATCGTGACCGTCGGACTCGAGGGCAACCTCGATGGCACGATATATACCTCGATGGACACATATATATTTACAGCAGCGGACCTGTCTGCCGGGCAGGGGGTATTTTCCATCATCGGGCAACCGGCTAATAGTATTCGCGGGAATCTAATTACATTCACAGGCGGCACAAGCCCGACGCTGACGATGATTTGTGTGGGGGTGAATTGATGAACAAAAATAAAATAATATTACTTTCTTTTTTAATATTCTTTATGTTTCCTATCTCAATGGTAATGGGGTGGACTGTTAAAACTGGGGATAGATATATCACTGGCGATATGACAGTAACAGGAAATACCATTTTGGGAAATACAGCAATAAAAGATACTATTACCACAAAAGAATTTAATATCGATCTATATGACGAGAAAGAGTTTAGTGGAAGTGGTACGAAAATTGGACAAAAACGCTTACAATTGAAGGGGAATGTAAGTGGTGAGATTGGGTTTCTTAATCGAGATAATGTCCAAACTGGATTTTTAAGAATTGGATACCAGGATACGATGATACAAAACGCTGAGATTGATTTAACGGGTTTATCTGCATCTCCTATCGGCAGACGGTCTATAATCGACCATACAGATTCAAATGATCAAATTTATGGGGTGTTTGATTTAATTCCGTGTAAAGCATTTAGATTTACGTCAGTATCATCAGGACAACCAACAGATTTGCAGAGTGCTGCCTGTGACACTGGATATAACGCATCATATATCGTTACATACGATTATATACATAATGAATTATTTGTAGGAGATGGAAGTGCTCCAACTAAAATAGCAAAATTTTCCACGAGTCCAACATTTGCACAGACAGGTGGAATAACTATGACAGGTAATTCCCCATATAGGGCATTAGCCGTTGATGGTGATAATAAGATTTTATATGCTATTAATTATGTTGATAGTGGAACTCCCACACTCGTAAAAATTGATACTGTAACTATGACAATTATTGCTTCTCTAACTATGTCAACAAATCAACAGTATGTACAATCAATGTTTTTAGATAAGGAATTAGGTTATCTTTATCTAAATGCCGCCAATGCCACTGGTATATTAACAAGAGTTTTACTTTCCGATTTTGCAACTTATAGCACAGTTGTGACAGGTGAAGCAATGATAGGAACGTGTTATGATCCCTCACGAAAAATATTATATAGCGTTGATGAAGATACTCAGATGTATCGAACAAATCTTCGCACATTTGCTGTAATGGGATCGCCATTAACTATTTCTGGCGCCTTGGCGCTTTCCACCTGTGCAATTATGAATGGTTTTATTTATGTGGCTGATGAAGGCACAAATCCTACTGCAAAATCTACTATTTGGAAAGTAAACCAAGAAACTTTTTTATTGGAAGCCCAGAGTTTGCCATTTAATGAAAACTATAAAAATTCTGTGCGGTCATCTACCTCTGATTACAAAAGAGGGAGGATATATTGGTCTACAGTTAATGCCGGAGCTGATAAAGCTATGATCCCAATTACTATTGTCAATACATCTAAAAGCATGGTTGTAATCGGTGGCAATGGTAAATCTGTAAACCTATTAGGAAGTACTTTATCGGGGACCTTCTATGAATTTCTTGGTGGCAATTGTAACAATACAACCGTTGATACGGGTGATGAAATTTGTGCCATAAAAGGGAAATACTGTGCAAATTCATGGGTAATTACAAACGCCACAGGCGCTATGGCATATGAGGCGTGTAATGCTTCGACATTATGCACTTCAAGTGTTGCTACCAAAAAAGCAACCTGTTATTAATATGACCACCGAAGACATCGAAGATAAAATCATAACCGAGATCAAAACCCAGATGACATACGTCAAGACGGTCGAGACGTATGCCGGGCAGCTGGAGGGTGAGATCGACAAGCTGCCGATCATATATCCCGCTAATTACGTGTCGTATGTAGTCTCGGATTTTGAGTGGATCGATGGGCCGAACTGGAAAGAGACATGCCAATTCTCTGTATTGGTGTGTTCAAAAAATCTCAAAGGCAATGAAGCTCTCCGGAAAGCAAATTACGGATGCTATCAGATGATAGAGGATTTAAAAACTAATTTAATTAATGAAACATTTAGCCTTGCAATTGAGAAATTGCAAATAGTAAGAGTGCAACTATTATTTATTACAAAGACAGTCGCTGTTTACGGTGTAGATTTTCAGACAAGTTTTGATATGACATTTAACTGGTAACGCCCCCTCTTGTCCCCCTCTTAATTTAAGAGGGGGAAGGGGGAGTTAAAAAAGGAGGATAAATTATGTCAGGTGTAGCTGGGATAGAACTAAAATTTGCTGCAAAGCGGGGAATAACATGGGGCACAGCGGAAGCGTGCGGTGCTAATGACGGGATATTAATCTTGCCCGGATCATTAAAAAAATCTATGGAGGATAAGGTTGATGATTCGCTGGGACTTTTCTGGCCCACGGATTCGGATCGCGGCCCTGTTGTAGCTACTGAGGGCGGTAGACTGGCTTATCTCAGATACGATTCTCTTGATCTTTTAATTGCCAGTTTTATGGGGGCATCCGGTTCGCCGACTTATACGACCGCCGTGGACAGCGGTACCGCAGAAAGCGGCACAAATAATACATTGACGGATTTAGATAAAAACTGGACAACTAATGTACATGCCACCAACGGAAGATATGTGACTATTTTAACCGGCACCGGTGCGGGACAGACCCGGAAAATAGTAAGCAACACTGCGACAATATTGACTGTCGCGTCAAACTGGTCCGTTAATCCTGGAGCAACATCGACATATGAGATATCCGGCAGCATAGCGACTCATAATTATGATCTCGCAGATAATCTCGACGGGATATTCGTGACTATTGCAATGAATGAAAAAATCGGAATCAAAGAAGCGACATCTTTAAAATTGTCGGACATGATAATAAAAGGGTCAACCGGCGGCGGCCCGCTTGAAATAAACTTCAAAGGCCCGGCATATAATATTACCTGGAATTCAGCGATAAATACACTCAACTCATTTGCAAACGTCACATATAGAGAACAGGCAAACAGAATACTCTACAGCCAGGGAGTTATGCGGCTGAACGCCCAGGGAGGTTCGGCACTCGATACTGCAGACATTATTTATCCGGATGAATTTGAATTGACATCGAGCCGCAAACTGAAAGGTGTATATGGCGCTGGAGGTTCATTTGATAATATTGATGAGCCCACAAATGACGGCACACCAGAAGTAAAATTAAAACTGAAGTTTCCACGATATACATCAGCTCAACCTTTTCTTGACTGGGCGGATAGCACAGTACGTAAAAAGATGGATATGACCTTCACCGGGGCACTGATCGGAGGCTCATCATATCGTAAAATGGTACTGTCATTGCCTAACCTGAAATATGCAAATGTGGATTGCCCCGAAGTACGAGGCATTTTAGAAATGCCTATTGAATATAACTGCCTGTCGGCGGCCTCAGCTCCATCGGGAATGACCGGCATTACAAAGCCGTTCAGACTGGCATTAACAAACACCTTCGGCGGCGATCCGCTGCAGGCGGGAAATTAAAAAGGCTGGGATTAGTGGTTAGGGTTTAGGGGTTGGTAAAAGAAACCAATCCCCAATCCCTGGCCCCCGACCCCTCAAAAAAAACAGGAGGTTTTTTTGTATGGCTGAAATCGGAATATTTAACGGAGAGAGAACAAAATGGATTCAATTCGACGTAGACACGGAAATATTAATCAAACTGATTACAAAAGCTGAATTGAGGAAGATCAATCAGAAGGCCGCAAAAAAGGCAAAATTCACCGAGCAGAATGTCAACGATGTGGCCGACAACCTGCTCGGACAGGCGGTAGTAAAAGGCTGGCGCAAAATCAAAGATCACGAGCATCCGGGCATTACTGTCGATAAAAAACCGTTACCGTTTACTCCTGAGAATATCGATATGCTCATGACAGGGAGTATTAAGTTTTCCAGATTCGTCAACGAGGCTTGTATTAATGAAGACGAGTTTATAGACGACGGTGAAGAAATAAAAAACGATTAGCAGCTCACATACGCGCAAAGCTGGATTACCCGAATGTGAGCTGCGATGTATGCAGGGGGACGCTGAGAATTGATAATGTCGAACCGCCATGTTTTAATAATTCCCCTCTATCAAGAGGGGTTAGGGGTGTGTCGGAAGAAATCCCAGGCGTTAACGCCTGCTGGATACCGCAGCCAGACGAACGCGGGCAGCGCATACTTGAAATACGGGACAAACTTGTCCGACTGCAGGGCCTGGTCGATCCCGGCACCATCCTCAGATTGTATAGCGCGGACATCGAGGACATAGAGATATTGGCTTTTTTAGAAGATGAAATAAAAAAGATGCAGGCAGATAGTCCAACTTCCCCTCTAACAAGAGGGGATAAAGGGGTGTGTCCTAATGGCTGAAGTAAAGATCGAAATATCAGCCACAGATAAAGCCAGTTCAGTTCTTAAACAAATAGAACAGAATATTATATCCACGTTTAAATCCGGAAGAGATGCAGTATCCTCCGCAAACGATATGTGGGCGTCCGCGTTTGATAAATTAAAGATCAAATCAGATGAAGCCATTAAGTCTGAAAAGGCAGCGATCACAAGTGCCCTCGATGTTGTAAAGACGTTTGCATCCGAAGGCTCCACGGAAGTGGAACGGGCAACAAAAGCCGCGAATGCCGCATTAGATCAACTCGATAAAGACAATCATTTCAGTAAAATGGGCGACTCTGCAATATCATTCAGAGATAAGATCAAATCTGCATTCATCAATATAAAAGATCATTGGCTTGCTGTAACTGCCACGATTGCAGCTGCGTGGATAACGGTTCAGAAGGCCATGGACTTTGCTGAAGCGGGTGCGCGGGCTATACAATCGGAAGAATCTTTCAGGAATGTTGCGCATGCATATGGAGAGGATGCCAAAGAATTACTTGCGACGATGAGGAAAACGTCGGCGGGAATTATAGATGACAGTAACTTGATGCAACGGGCAGTCAAGGGCCTACAACAAGGATTAAGCGGACAGCAGATTATACAAATACTTGAGGTATCACGCGCAGCCGCAAGGAATGCAGGTACAGACATAGTCTCTGCATTTGATGGGATTACAAACGCAGTTGCTAACCAAACATTGAGAGGACTTAAGATGTATGGGCTTATTATTGACCAAAAAAAGGCCCTTGACGATTATGCCAAAGCAATAAATGTATCAACTGATGCCCTGACCGAGCAGCAGCAGACTCAGGCGCTTGCCAATGCAGCTATTGCCGAAGGGCAGAGGCAAATGAAGGCATTAAGAGAAATAACTGAAAATGCATCTGAAGCTTTACAAAAATTTCATGCGGAGCAAGACGAATTAAAAGAGACCATGGGCAAGGGATTGATTGTCGCAGCCTCAGCATTAATGACCGGCCTTAAAGGAGTCGCAGCGGCAGCTGTAACTGTATCCTATGGATTTTTTAAAATTGCTGAGGGGATAGGATGGCTGGGGAGTAAAGCTGGAATTACAAAAGGCATCAGATCCGAGATGGACGACTTTGCTAAACAGATGAAAATTTATGGTGATGCCGCAGGGGATACCGCGTGGGATCTGCTGATAGATGGGAACAAGTCCCTGACTGACACGTTTAAGGCGCTAACGGTAAAAACGTCGGAGTCTTCATCTGCGACAAAAGGATTTATGAAAGAGCAGGCGGCGGCAGCAGCTCAGACGCAGGCCAATGCTACAGCATTTAAAAAGATGATGGACGACCTGGATAAGATGGCTGTAGCCTCTGAGGAGTGGTACAACAAAACTCAATTACTCAATCCTGCGTTGACAAAAACAGCGGCGGAATCTGAAAAATTAAGACAGGAGGCCCGGAAACTCAAGGAAACATTCGGGGACATGCAATGGATACAAGACGAGCTTGATCTGGGGTTGAAATATCTGGCCGCCGCCGAAAAGGTCGAAAAATACAGAGACAAAGTCAAAGAGACAATCGAGGGCACGAAAAAACAGGTAGAATCATTGAACCATTTACGCGAAGCGGCAATAAATACATACAATGACGCAATCGACCGCGCACAGGCATATTATGATCAGGCGACTAAGGCAAATCAGGAGTTCAATAATGTAATTGCAGCGGCTCAAAGCTTCATCTCTCAATATAAAGGCAAGCCGATTAAGTTATTTGAGTATGAAGATGAAAAGAGAAATATTAAGGATTTGATAGGCAACGCATTTAATTCAAGCGACCTGACAACTGTGCAGTCCACCATGAAGGAGATCGAGGGCTTTCTCAATAAATACAGAGATACAAAAGATGCAATGGGATTTGAACGCAATTTAAAAGATATTATCGGCAGTTATGAGACACTGACTGATAAGCTGAAATTTATGCGGGATGCTCAGGTAGAAATGTATAACGATGCGGGCGACGCATGGATGGAATCAGCTACAAAAATAACACAGTCTATTACTGATATAGATAGCCAGATAAATGATCTGCAAAATAAGCTTAAATCATTACAGATCATTCTTGACGTCGATCCAGCGATACAGGCAGCGCAGTATTTAAAAAATCAGATTGATCTTATTCTGCCTGATGTAATGACGAAAACGATCCAGATTGTTTATCAGACTGTCGGGCAGCCTGGCGAGGCTGCGGATCTCGGCGGGTCATTTCAATCGGACAATACCATGGCCGGATTCCATGATTTACCAAAGGTAGCGGTCGGCACTAATTATGTCCAGCGTACTGGCTATGCAATTGTGCATCAGGGAGAGGAAATCAAACCGGCAAAATACGTAGAGAGAGACCGACAGTCCGGCCAAGTGAACTTGACCCTTGCACCGAGTATCCAAATCGTCGGCAGTAATAAGGACGGCAGGCAGCTTGCCCGCGAGATCGATGAGGAGATGGCGGATATGTACACACATGGCCGCTCCCGGCTCAAACAGGTAATGACTAAATGAGCCAGATAAAATGCTGCTATAAAAATATACTGGAGACAAGCATAGTAACTATTTCCGCAGGGGTAGAAGAGTCTGATTATCCTTTCTATCGTCTATTTGATAGGGATATCGGCAAAATATCGAAAATTTCTATTTTTCCCGTTACTGAGAGAGCTAACCCGAAGGCCATGGATCTTTACGGCATCGCCTGGAACGGCAGTATTTTCTGTGCTGTCGGTTATATTGAGAGTGGAGATGCGTATATTGTTACCTCGCCGGATGGCATCACCTGGACTGAGAGAGCTAACCCGCAGAATGTTATTCTTTGGGGCATCGCCTGGAACGGCAGTATTTTCTGTGCTGTCGGTGCTGCTGATGGGGTAGATGCGTATATTGTTACCTCGCCGGATGGCATCACCTGGACTGAGAGAGCTAACCCGCAGAATGTTACTCTTTGGGACATCGCCTGGAACGGCAGTATTTTCTGTGCTGTCGGTGCTGCTGATGGGGTAGATGCGTATATTGTTACCTCGCCGGATGGCATCACCTGGACTGAGAGAGCTAACCCGCAGAATGTTCTTCTTTACGGCATCGCCTGGA
>JACRHB010000218.1 GCA_016217725.1 Nitrospirota bacterium
AGGTGCGTCAAAAAGCCGGAAAAATTGATGTGGAAAGCTGTGAGAGTGATTATTTGTCTCCATGCAATGACAAAAACTGGGCAAATATATTCGACGCTGCCCTCATGTTGCAAAAATCGTGAGTTTATAAACAGACTCTAATTAGACCCTGAAACAAATTTAAAATCCGCATTTATCTCTTCCTTTCCGTCTACAGATAATAAAAAAGTGTGCAGTCTTTTGCAAGACGTGCACACTTTTCTTCGATATCTAAAAGAGCTTTTATTGGCCACGAATTTTCACGAATTGTCTTGAATAAAATCAGGACGCAGATTTTCGCAGATACACGCAGATAAATTTGTTTTTCAAATCCTGATGATCTGCGTGTATCTGTGTCCAAATTCATTTTTTTTCATTCGTGTTTATTCGTGGCTATCACCTTTTACTTGCCCATTACCTTACCGGTGAAAATGTAGTCATTGTCTTTCTTTTCAGCGTGACATTTTATGCAATCCTCGACCTTTCCCTCAGCGAGGATATTAAATCCGGCATCATACTTGGCCCAGTACCAATCGCCCGCGTATTGCAACTTAAAGAATTAATAGTATTCTCACCGCCTTTCATTTTGGAAGTTGTCTTTTAATTAAAATTTATGAGGTGTTGCTTCAAAAGGCTATGATATAAATCATATTTTATTCAACGCCTTAGATATATGGTAACAACGGGATTGAAGCTGAATATTTCGTTTGTGACATCAAAGACCCTGATTTTTTTTAGCTCCCTCGTCTTATCCCGGAGGAAATCCGGCAGATTTTCAAGACTCCCGTTTGAGATTACGATTACAGGCGAATTTTTATCGGGAAGCCGCTTCTCATAATATGCGGGGTTTTTATATTCCCATGTAAACCTCAGGGGGGACTCTTTGATATTCTCAAAAGGCAGAGAGAACCCGGGGTCATGGTGATAGTAGATATCTTTATCCGTATAAATGTCGAGGATGGGGACCGAAACCGCCGGGTTGACAACGGTATCTGTCGAGGGAACTGTGTAGATATCTATCGCTTCAGCTTCAATAGTATTCAAAAAACCTCCGGCGTATTTCAGATTGGCCAGGCTCATTTTCTGCAGGAACGGGAGATAAGCAAGGCCTGCAGTAACGATCGAAGAAGCCGCTATGCAGTAGACGATAAACCTTCTGATTTCAAACGCCCTTATCTTCAGCAGCCCGTAAGAAGCCATAAGGGCAAGCATCGGGAGCATCACCATCACGTACCGCGACCTCCTTATCTGGAGCAGGACGGTCAAGAGCGGCAGCCACAGCGTAATAATAAAGCTCAAATCCCTTTTCTTGAAGGCCGCATAGACTGAATACAGCGCCGCGCTTGTAATAAGCGGGTGCGTCTGGAATAAAAAGGTTGAGACAAAGCTCTCGCCCCATCGTCGTAAGCCCGGCGCCTGATATTCCCGGAGAAACCTGATTTGATGCATGATGACGTCAAATTTGAATAAGACTACAATTGCAATCAGCGCTCCCGCGATAAGAGCGACTGAAATCCCGCGGTAAAAGAGAGTTTGGAGTTTAGAGTTCGGAGTTCGGGGTTCGGAGTTGAATTCCCCTCTATAAAGAGGGGTTAGGGGTGTGTTACCGACTTTATTCAGTGGGGGTGCCTTTTGCACTTTTGCACTTCTGCACTTCTGCGCTTTCTGAATCAGGTAAACCGTAAATATCACCGGCAGGACCGACAGCATCAGCCATGCCGAATATTTTGAAAATACGGCGCAGAAAATGGCGATGGATGAAGCCGAAACCCACATGCCGCCTTTTCTTAGAGCCTTTATAAATGTGTAAATCGAAAGAGTGATAAAAAACATCATCGGCACGTCTACGAGCAGGAGCGGGATTTGTGAGTATAAGTATGGGATTCCCAGGAGCGTCACGCCTGCGAGGAAGCCTGTCTCTTCGTCCCATAGGGTTTCTCCTATCAGACAGGTAAGCGCAACCGTGAGTGAAAAAAGCAATGAATTGAAGACCTGAACGTATATTCGAGCTTCCCCGAAGAGCTTGAAGAACAAGCCGTAAAAAAAGGGTATTAAAGGCATATCGGTCCATGCGTTGACACCGCGCCCCCATTCACTGATGAAATACTTCATACCGTACACTTCAAGATGCTTAGCCTGGGTAAAATACCTTGACGCATCCACGATGACCTCAGGCTCTCTCCAAAAAAATACGCTTACTGCGAATGAAATGAGAAATAAAAAACGGGCGGGTCTTTTTTGGGGGAATGAAGCGCGTGCGAGCATATAAGAAATTATTATCCCGGAGACAAGGAAGGCGGCGAACCTGAGCAAAGCAGCGTCTCCAAACGTCCACTGCCAGCTTGTGAGCCTGTTGTCGTCTGCGGAGCGGAAGGTATATAGCAAAAAAAACGTTGACAGCGTAAGAACGGATGCAAACAGGAAGGGATACAATTTATTGAACGCTTGCTTGTCGAGCGACATTGCTTAGTATATTATCCTAAAAAAAGCGTTTTAGCCACAGAGATCACGGAGTAAGAAGTTGAGAAGATGAGAAGTTATGAAGATGGGAAAAGAAATCATCCTTTATCTTTTTTTCTCAATTTCCCAACTTCTCATCTTCCTATCTTCTATTCTCTTTGCACTCTGCGGCTAACTGCCGTATTTTAGGATTACATAGGCGTGATGAAGCTCTAAGAATTCTTTACCAGGAGACCACCCTGTCGTGAGAAAAGATCTCATCGATGATGGTTTCATAGGTGATGTTCTTTTGGGGGAGCTCAATAATCTTGACCCTATGCTCTTTTGACTGCATATCGATTATCTTCCGTGATAATTCCGTCTGCTTATCGTTTATCAAATGAAGTATATTCATTTGTTATAACACGATCACCCGGTCGGCTTCGTGATTCATCATAGCATTGTTAAACTGGCTGCCGCAGACCATTTTCTCACAAATCCTTTTTTTATTGACCCCCATTTTTTGGGTCGTGTAGTCGCAGTAGCTCATATTAACGCCGGGGTTGTAGCAAAGATTTATTACGGCCGGATTGGTGAGGAGCTTAACCCCGTCATCCATGAAAAAGACAATGACCTTATGTTTCTTTGAAAGCGCCGCCTTTGTAAGACCGACCAGGTCTTCCGCATGTCTGTCCGTATTAACAAAAATGCCCAGTTTCATGTTAATTATAGAAGCACATCATTCTGCGCCTTCTCCCGTTGGGGGACCGGCATTTCAATCTTAGAAACGGTTACGATTGAGTAAATCCCATTATACCAAAAAGCTTAAGCCCGGAGGCCTTGCGAAGCATCCGGGCTTATTATGGTCTTTTTATTTTTCTACGGGATATTTAGGGTCATTGCCCCATTCCATCCAGGAGCCTACGTATACCTTGACGTTAGGATAGCCTAAAATCTCCTTCAGGACAAAAAACGTATCAGCCGCCCTTGGGGAGCCTTCGCAATAAGTAATGACCTCTTTATCCTTTGTAACTCCCGCTGCCTCGTAAACGGCTTTCAGCTCCTCGACGGATTTGTAAACTCCGCCTTCGCCGCGATTTGTGGGATAAAAATTCAGGTTTACGGCCCCGGGGATATGCCCTTTCGCTTTTATGTAGGGAACGTCTTTCTCTCCGGTATATTCATTTTCCGCGCGGGTGTCGATTATTACAACATTCGGATTCTTCAGGTTTTTCAGTATGTACTCTCCGTCGGCAATGATTTTATTATTGCCCGGCGCGGCGTGATAGGTTGCAGGTGTAATTTTTACGGGATTTCCATCCGTTCCGTAGCCGTCGGCTTCCCACTTGTCAAGGGAACCGTTTAGGATGCTTACATTCGAGTGACCGAAGTATTTCATGATCCAGTATGCTCCGGGAACAAAAGGATTTGCCGCCGGCGTGCTGTACATTATCACGTGTGATTCACTGCTTATGCCGAGCTTCCCCATCAATTCCGCAAATTTTGCCTTGTCGCGGGAACCCACCACTCCCATAAGGTCGCCCATTGCAAGATATGCGGAGCCCGGAATGTGCCTGGCGTCGTATTTCTTCTTGTCGTCGTCCCCCACAAACCCCACATAGACCGGCGTTAATTTAGCCAGGTTGGCCTCGACCCAGTGAGCTTCAATAAGCGGGGGACCGCAGCTTGCGGAGACGCTCTGATATCCGCTAAAAAGCGATATCAGGAAAATCAGCGATAAAAACCCCATTACAGACTTTTTACGTAAAAACATGTTTCCTCCTTTAGATTTTTGATAGATAAATTTTTGATTATTGCAGAAATAACCTCCATATTAAATAATACGTTATTGTTTTATGTCAAGGGTGCTAATAACCATTTAAAAAGAAATTATGAACAGGTTAAAATAGACTTAAAATGGAAAAGGCCGTATATACAGCTACATCGGAAGAAAAAACGGAAAGGCTCGACACGTTCCTCTCCTTAAAAAGCGGGCTCACCCGCTCGCAAATCCAGAAGCTTATTAAGGAAGGCTTCGTCACCGTCAATTCACGGCCTGAAAAAGCAGGCTGTAAAATAAAAGGGGGCGACAGGATCGAAGTGACTGCTCCTGAAGAAAGTGAAGGAGAGCTTGTCCCCGAAGACATTCCCCTCGAGGTAATCTATGAAGACGAGCATATTATAGTAGTGAACAAGCCTCCGCACATGGTGACCCATCCGGCTTTGGGGAATAAAAGCGGGACCCTCATGAATGCATTGGCGGCAAGGTGCAAAAAACTCGCTTCAGTCGGCTCTCCGATAAGACCGGGCGTTGTACACCGTCTCGATAAAGACACCTCAGGATTGATCGTCATTGCCAAAACCGATGAAGCCTACTACAGCCTCATTAAACAATTCAAAGAGCGGCAGGTTGAAAAGCATTACCTGGCTCTCCTGTACGGTAATCTTAAAACGGATCATGGTGAAATCAGCGCGGCCATCGGCAGGTCTGTCTCCGACAGGAAAAAGATGTCCACGAAGACCAGACGGGGAAAGGAAGCGGTTACGCAATACAAAGTGACCGGAAGATTCCCGTCCGCCACTTTTGCTGAAATCAGGATACTCACCGGACGCACGCATCAGATAAGGGTTCACTTTTCATCCGTAGGACATCCCGTGCTTGGCGATAAAACATACGGCAAGAAGGTTGAGATTTCGGTTGCAGGGAAAAAACCGATCTCATTCCCCAGGCAGATGCTTCATGCATATAGTTTGAAGCTCAAACATCCGGTAGATGGAAGACCTATGGAATTCACCACGCCCATGCCGGAGGATATGAAGAAAGCGGTTGAGGAGCTGGGGGAGGCCTGAAAACAGCTCTACTTTATTCCCGCCCCTTCTTTTACATTTTTCTCCGGTACGAGGATCGACAACACGCCGTCGCTGTCGGTGGCGGCAAGCAGCATGCCCTGTGATTCAACGCCCATCAGTTTGGCGGGTTTTAAATTCGTAACGACCGCAATGCTTTTACCGACGAGTTCTTCAGGAGTATACGCCTTGCCGATCCCGGCGACTACCTGCCTTTTTTCGCCGGTGTCAACCTGAAGCTTTATGAGTTTGTTTGACTTCTCCACACGCTCGGCATGAAGCACCTTGCCGATCTTCAGTTGAACCTTTGCGAAGTCTTCGATGGATATTAAATTGTCGCTTTC
>JACRHB010000028.1 GCA_016217725.1 Nitrospirota bacterium
GGCTTACAACTTCTACCAAATCGACGCCAATAAAGTCGCCGACCACGCAGGCATGATGTCCGGTCTGCTCATATTCTACGTCGCTTACACAATGTGGTGGGGCTATGCGATATTCTACATCTTTGACGGAGTCGGCCTCAGTATGAAAAAGGCGAAGGTGAAAAAAGAGGCATAAATTTTATGCAGGGGCAGAGTTGCCCCCCTACATTAACACCGTTTTGTGACAGGAAACCCCATAGGGCAAGAGACGAAACTCTTGCCCTATTAATTTTCAGTCACGCCGTTAACACAGAGACATCAACTGCGAAATATTGGGACGGGTTAAGGCAACCTCTATTGCTTTCTTCTTTAGTAAACCTCTTCTACAACAAAGATTGTTTTAATATGGTGTTTTAAATAAAATAATTCAGGCCGAGGGAATTTTTTAAGGAGAATTCTTAATGCTTCTCTGGATTGAATTTATAATCTGCACAACCGCAATCGTCCTTGCGGGCACGAGGCTGTCGAAGTACGGCGATATAATCGCTGAAAAGACAGGACTCGGCAAGACATGGATAGGCGTTGTGCTTATGGCGTCGGTCACGTCGCTTCCTGAACTTGTGACAGGGATAAGCTCTGTGACCTACGCAGGCGTGCCGGACATCGCGGCAGGTGACGTCCTCGGAAGCTGCGTGTTCAACATGCTCATACTTGCCGTACTTGACGCTATCTACCGCCCAATGCCAATATCAGCCAAGGCGCATCACGGGCACGTCCTTTCCGCCGGGTTCGGGATACTCCTGCTGGGCATAGCAGCTTTAAGTCTTTTTTTAGGGAATCGTATCCCCCCAATCGGCTGGATCGGACCTTACACACTGTTGTTTGCAGTTATATATTTAATTGCGATGAGGATGATCTATTCTTATGAAAAGAGACGGTTCTCGGACTTGATTGAAGAGATTGCCGTTGAATTGAAGTATGAAGAAATTACCATGAAGACCGCCGTCGTCAATTATATTTTCAATGCGGTCATTGTCATTATCGCCGCAATATTTCTTCCGAAGATCGGGGAGGGGATCGCGGAGAGCACAGGGCTGGGGCAGACCTTTGTCGGCAATATATTCATTGCGGTCTCCACGTCTCTGCCGGAAGTGGTCGTATCGGTCGCAGCGGTGAAGATTGACGCCGTGGACCTTGCAATCGGCAACCTGTTCGGGAGCAATATCTTTAACATATTCATCCTATCCCTTGATGATCTTTTTTTCATAAAAGGTCCCATCCTCTCCTTTGTGCAATCGAGTCATGCGGTGTCTGCGGTGTCTGCCGTCATGATGACCGCGATAGCGATCATCGGTCTTACGTACCGCAATGAAAAGAAGCGGCTGTTCCTTGCATGGGATTCCATCGGGATAGTGCTTGTATACGTGGTTAATCTGATGCTGCTGTATATGATGCGGTAAATCGGGTACAATATTGTCTCCTATCGACAGGAACGGAAGGCAATGTTGAAATTGAAAATAAGAACAGCTTTCGCTGCGGCCCTGATATTGCATTGCATATCTGTAAATGCAATGTCCGCTGAGTACAATATTATCCTTGACGGCTCTCATAAATTTTCCACCGCTGATGATTTTACATGGTCATCACCATCTTTTGACGATTCAAAGTGGCAATCGATCCTTGTACCCGGAAGCTGGCAGTCACAGGGAGTAAAGCCTGAAAAGGGAATAGGCTGGTACAGGATCCACTTTACCGCTGCTGACGGCGTCAGGAATATGCAGCCTGCTATTCTACTTGGAAGGATAGGAGACGCCGATGAAGTTTTCTTGAACGGAGTCAGGATCGGCGGAGAAGGCTTGATAGGTGAAAGATTTGTTGAGGCGACAAAGGTGAACAGGCTCTACGTCATCCCCCAAAACCTTCTCAGATACAATGAGGACAATCTTATATCAATACGGGTGATGAACACCTATCTTAACGGGGGTTTATTCGACAAAGATTTGATGATCGGCGACTACGATCACCTGCTGACAAAGAAATTAAACAGGGATAAATACGTCGTAGTAATGGAGTCCTGTTTTCTTACCTTTTTTGCGATCTTTTTTATAACGTGTCTCTTCTTTTATGTCCAGGGCATTAGAGACAGGGAATATATTTATTTCTGGCTGTTCATATCCATATACGCTATCCTGTTCATTCTCGGTAGTCTTGCTTTTTATAATTCGGGACTGAAAACCGTATTTGTCCAGCACACGATAAACACCCTCGCCGCCTTGCTTCCCGCGAGTCTCATCATTCTGTTGATGCGAATATATCATGAAGAGCTGCCCGGTTACATCAAGCCGGTCTTTCTTATATTTCTTTTCATCGCGCCGGCGACCGTTATGTTCCCGGGTTTTCCCATAAGGGGATATTTATACAAGCTGTGGGGAATAAATTTTATTATTACCGCCGCCTTTCTGCTGTTCTATGCCGTGAAGGCGCACCGGAGAAGGTTTTATGAATCAGGTTATATCCTGTCGGGCATTACCGGGCTGATCGCAGGCTTGATACTGGAATCCGTCGGGGGGGTGGACCTGCTTCAGGTTACGGGTTTTTTCTTGTGGGATTATTCAGCCGCGTTTTTTATGATCTGTCTTATGTACGCCCTGACGGCAAGATACGCCCGTATCAGAAAGGAGCTGCAAGCAGCGTCCGTGAGAATATTCGACGCCCATGAAGAAGAAAGAGGGAGATTGGCAAGGGACCTCCATGACGGGATAGGACCATCCCTGTTAGCCATAAAATTACGTCTTCGCATGCTTGAAGCGAAGGTCAAAGAGGGAGCGCCTATAGGGGAAGAGGAATTCCCGAAGCTTGTATCGGACATCTCGAATTCCATAGATGAATTAAGGGCTATCGCAATGGACCTCAGGCCTTCTTTTCTTGAAAATGTAGACATAACGGACGCCATTAATTGGCATGCCGAAAAGCTCCGGGAGAAATCAGGCATTCAAATAAAAATAGATTCCGAAGGTTTGACAAAAATAGCTCCCAAAACCAAAGATACCATATACAGGATATACCAGGAGGCCTTGAACAACGCGATAAAACATTCGGGAGCGTCATTGGTAAACGTTATTTTAAAGATGAAAGACGATTTCTTGTCATTGGAGATCAGGGACAACGGTAAAGGCTTTGACCCGGGCCGCCAGGAAAGAAAAGGCAAGGGGCTCGGGTTCATACCATGAGGGAAAGAGTAGAGCTGCTCCGGGGTATCCTCAGGATAAAAAGCTCCGATAGAATGGGGACGTCAATATACATAGAGGTGCCGGTAAAGTGATAAGAGTCGTGATCGCCGACGACCATATTATATTCAGGCAGGGGCTTTTGAAACTGCTCCAGTCCGCCGAAGATATTACGGTCGTCGGTGAGTCCGGAGACGGCAGAGAGGTTTTAGATCAGATATTAAAAGAAGAACCCGAGCTGGCGATCCTCGATATTGCAATGCCGGGCCTCAGCGGCCTTGAGATCGTTGAAGAGATCCAAAAGAGAGGGTTAAAGACAAAGGCCATATTTCTGACAATGCACAACGATCCCCTTACGGCAAAAAAAGCCGTTTCAATTGCATCAGGCTACATTCCGAAAGATAATGCCTTTGAGGACCTTCTTTACGCCGTCAGGTCGGTGGCCTCCGGTGGAAAATTTATCAGTCCTTTGATATCGGATAAGCTGTTAAATTTATATGCGGTCAAAAAAAACGACAGTTCCATCCTTACGGACCGCGAGTGTGAAATCCTGCGTTTAATAGCCTCGGGACTCACCAACAAACAAATAGCGGATAAGCTCTTTATAAGCGTCAAAACCGTCGAGACCCACAGAACAAACATCATGCAAAAACTCAACGTCCATACAACGGCAGACCTTGTCAGATACGCGATAAAGACCGGCATACTCGAGCTTGAATAAAACAAGAACAAGTAAGAAGTAGGAAGTTAAAGAAAGGCAGAAACAGTCATTCTTTTTTACTTCTCACTTCCCACTTCTTACTTCTCACTTCAATTAATACAGTATTCACCCGATAAAAATACAATACTCACCCGATTGCAAAGCAGGACTACTAAAAATGATAATTTACGGTAGTTATTTAATCATATTGTAATAATGAATTTAAAAATAAATTATAACGTTATTAATTATACCGGCGGAACTCAATTATGGAATTAATCAACAGGCACAACCCTCAGAAGCTTTATGTACAACTATATGAAATATTGAGAAAAAAGATAGAGGACGGGGACTGGGCTGTCGGGACTCAAATCCCGACGGAGGAGGAGCTTTGTAAAACTTACGAGGTTAGCAAGGCAACCGTCCGGCTCGCAATCCTTGAGCTTGTGCGACAGGGTTATTTGACGAGGCAGCAGGGGAAAGGCACTTTTGTATGCAAAAGGATCATCCCC